>NZ_KV828432.1:92138-172574 GCF_001836405.1 Pseudomonas sp. HMSC057H01
GCCGCCGCAGGCCGCTGCGATCCAGCCAGTACAACCCCGGCACCAGGCCCCGGACGCGATGGACGAACAGCAGTAGATCGACCCGCGCGGCCTCGCCGGTGACCGCGAAAGGCACCGGCGAGCGCTCCGGCAGCAGCCTGCGCAGCCAGGCCCGCAGCAGTTCGACATCGATGCCGGCGCGCCCGTCCATGCGCTGCGCGCTACGCCGCCGATGCAGCAGCGGTCGCAGCGGCAGGCCGGGGTTGTCGTTGCCGGGCTCGCCCGGTGCGACCCTCCACGGGCGTGCCGGCAGGCGCGGCGCCCGGCATAGCCCATGTATCCGCTGCAACTCCGGCCAGTCCCGGTACTCCCGCGACAGCCGGTTCGGTGCGCCGGCCAATGGCAGGGCCGCCAGCCCTTCGCACAGGCGCGGCGAAAGGGAAGGCTCCTGCGTGAGCGCCGGCCCGATCCAGAACAGTGCGTCGACGCTCTCGCACTCGGCGAAGCCGTCCCGGTCAAGGCCGAACAGGCCGTCCAGTGCGCTTTCGGCGACGCCGCGCAGCAGGCGCATCTCCCAGCCCTGAATCGCCGCGGCGATCGAGAGGCAGGCCAGCGCGTGGCCGAGGTCATGCTGGCAGTAGCGATAGGCTCGCTCACCGTATTTCCAGGCCTCGCGCCAGGGCACGCTGGTCAATGCCAGGAGGCAGCCGCCGGCCGGCAAGCAGTCATCCAGCAGCGAAGCCAGCGGCGCCGGCAGTTCGCCGCGCACCTCCAGGGCATGTTTGTCGGGACGGTAGTGGGCGAGCAGTGGCGCCGGCTCCAGGGTACCGCCGGGAAGCAGCAGGTAGGCTTCGGTGGGATGCAGGTTGCCGCTCGACGGATTGACCCGTAGCGCCCAGCGAGTGCCGCCGGCCTCCTTCCAGGCCGACAGCGCCAATCCGTCGTAGAGCATCTGCGAGAGGCTGCGGCGATCGAGCCGGGAGGGCGCGGCCGCCGGCCCGGAAAACACCCCGTCGTAGGGTGGCGACTCCTCCAGCGGCCGATGCAGCAGTTCGACTTGCCGGCAGCCCCGGTACTGGCGGAACGGCGCCGGCTGGGTCGCCCAGTCCAGTCCGCCGGGACCGGGAGCGTAGCGCTCCGGGCGATGCATGCTGAGGCGATGGTAGGAGAGCACCTCGCCGCCGCCGTCGCCCATGTTCACCGCTCCGCCCAGCGGGCCGCGTCGACGCGATAGAGGATATGCCGGCGCATCGGGTGATCCGCTGCCAGGAGTGGGTGGTCGAAATCCTCGGCCGGATCGCGACGCATGCCCAGGCGCTCCATCAAGCCCCAGGAGCGGCGGTTGGGCGGCGTGGTGAAGGCCACCACCTCGGGCAGGCGCAGCCGCTCGAAGGCGAAGTCCAAGGCGGTTTCCGCCGCTTCGCGGGCGAATCCACGGCCCCAGTAGGCGGGCGCCAGGCGCCAGCCGATCTCCACGGTCGGGGCGAAGTGCACGTCCATGGTCACGTCGAACAGGCCGGTGAATCCGATGAACGCCGCCTCGCCCGGTAGCTCCAGGGCCCAGGGCCCGTAGCCACGCTCGGCAAAATGCGCCTGGACGCGATCGACCAAGGCGTCGCTCTGCGCGCGGTCGAGCACACTGGGGAAGAATTCCATTACCTGCGGGTCGGCGCACATCTCGGCGAACGCCTCGCGGTCGCTGTCGCGCCAGGCGCGCAGCAGCAGGCGCGGGCCATGCAGTTCGGAAATGGCGGAAGGGGGAAGGTTCGCGTTCATGGGAGGCCTTTTCGGAAACGGCCGACTCATCTGCGAAGCCAGTCCTCGCGCGTCAACCGGTACAGCACATGATGCCGCAAGCGGTGGCCGGGGGGCAGGTCGGGATGCTCGAAGTCGTCGGTGGGATCGCGATGCATCCCCAGGCGCTCCATCAGTCCCAGGGAGTTCTCGTTGGCCGGTACGGTGAAAGCCACCACCTGGTCCAGGCCAAGGGTATCGAAGGCGTAGCTCAGCGCCGCCTCGGCCGCCTCGTGGGCGAAGCCCTCCGCCCAATGCTCGGCGGCGAGACGCCAGCCGATGGCCACCGCGGGTACGAAGGGCGCATCGAAGTCCACGACCTCCAGCCCCACGTAGCCGATGAAAGGATCGCCGCCCTTGACCTGCAGCGCCCACCAGCCAAAACCGTGCTCGGCGAAGTGCGCGTCGATGCGGCGCAGCAACGCGTCGCTCTGGGCGCGATCCAGGCAGGACGGAAAGAACTCCATCACCCGCGGGTCGGCATTCAGCTCGGCGAACCTGGCTCGGTCCTGCACCAGCCAGGGCCGCAGGATCAGACGGTGGGTATACAGCCGTGGCGAGCGCAGATGCTCGATGCTCAGGCTGGTCAGGTCGGCCATCGCTTGGTTCCTTTCGTTCAACGCACTCCAGAAGGACTATCTGACCGCAGGAATCGGCTGGGGTGCCCGCGAGGGCGGTATTCCGATCTTTGGTCAGGCTCCGCGGAAAAGGCTCCCCAACCGGAGTGTAGTCTTTTCCGCGCCTGGACATGCCCGATCCTCGGGCAAAGCGATGACGATTGGTTTACCGCCCGGGCAACGGGCGCAGGCCACGTCAATCCGTGCACTCTTCCACCAGGCTCTCGTCCAGGGCGAGGATCGCCAGTTTCACCCCAACGGCGCACTCCTCCACCCAGGCGAACGAGGCGTTCGGGCTGAGGCAGGCATCCTCGAGGCGCCGGCAGCTTTCCACCAGTTGCTCGCCACGCACCACCCTCGCCGCGCCCTTGATCCGATGCGCCAGCTCGGCCAGTTCGCCGGTCTCCTGGCGTTGCACCAGTCCCTCGAGGGTCTCCAGGTCCTTGCGGTTGCTGGTCAGCAGTTCATCGAGCAGCCGCCTGAGCATCGTCGGCTCGCCGCCGGTCAGCGCATGCAGGGAATCCAGGTCGTAGAGACGGGGGTCCGACGGTATGGCGACGGGTTCGGCGTCGATGGTGACGGGCAGGTCGTCGTCGGCGAAGCCCAGGGCCAGAAGACGCTCCTCGAGAACATCGAGACCGATGGGCTTGATCAGGCATTCGTTCATTCCAGCCTGGATGCAACGCTCGATCTCCTCCGGCTGGGCGTCCGCGGTGAGGCCGATGATGACCACCGGTTCCTCGCCATTCTCGCGCTCCTCCTGGCGGATCGAGCGGGCGAGGTCGGAGCCGCTCATCAGCGGCATGTGGCAGTCGGTGATGACCATGTCGAACGGTTGCCCATGCCAGAGGTTGAGAGCGTTCAGGCCGTTCTCCGCTTCCTCCACGTCATGACCGAGGAAGCTCAGTTGTTGATGGAGGATCTGCCGGTTGACCGCATGGTCGTCCACCACCAGCACCTGCAACCGCCGCGCCTGGCGACTGCCGAGCGGGATCGCCCGCACGTTCTCGACGATCGGTTCCAGCACCTGCAGGCGCAGCTCGACGTCGATCCGCGTACCCTGCCCCAGCTCGCTGCTCATCACCAGACGCCCTCCCATCATTTCGCACAGCGAGCGCGAGATCACCAGGCCGAGCCCGGTGCCCTCGGTGTTCTGCAGGTTGCGGTTGACCTGGGCGAAAGGCCGGAACAATTGCTGCTGGTCGCCCAGGGAAATACCGATGCCGGTGTCTTCCACACAGAGATTGACCTGCAACAGCGACGGCTCCACCTGGCGGCCATCGATGCGGATGCGGATCGATCCCTCGTCGGTGAACTTGATCGCGTTGCTGACCAGGTTGGAGAGGATCTGCTTGAAGCGCATGGCATCCAGCAGTACGTCGCCGTTGATACTCGAATCGATCTCCAGCACCAGGCTCAGGCGCTTTTGCCGGGCCAGGCCTTCGAACACCCGTGCCACCGATTCCACCAGCTCGCGCAGGTTGGCCCGTTTCGGCGACAGGCTGAGGCGACCGGACTCGATGCGGGCGATGTCGAGAATATCGCCGATCAGCTCCAGCAGGCTCTTCGCCGAGGCATAGGCGATCTCGATGCTGGAGCGGTCCACCCGACCGGTCTCGGCACGCTTGAGCGCCAGTTCGAGGATGCCGATCACCGCATTCATCGGCGTGCGTATCTCGTGGCTCATGGTCGCCAGGAAGGTGGTCTTGGCCCGGCTCGCTTCGTCGGCCAGGTTCTTCGCTTCTTCCAGTTCGTCGATCAACTGGCGGTGCTCGGTGATGTCCAGCCAGCCACAGATGACACCGCGGATGGTCCCGCTGGAATCGCGGAACGGCTGGATCCAGTGGTCGATCCAGCGCTCCCGGCCGCCCAGCGCCACCGGGTAGACCGCCTCGATGGTCCTGCCCTCGCGCATGGCCATCAGGTAGCTGCGATGGAACTCCGGAGCGGTCTCGAAGTTTTCCATGGGCAGCTCGAGCACGGTGCGGTTCATCACCTCCTCGGAACTCAGGCCGACGCTCTGCAAGTAGCTGCGGTTGCAGGACAGCATCCGTCCGTTGACATCGCGCACATACAGCGGCGGGGGCATGCAGTCGGTCAGGGCCTCGACGAACCGCAACTGGTCGCTGAGCGCCTGTTCGACCCGCGCGCGCGCCCTGATCTGCCGGCGCTGATAAGTGACCCAGCCCAGGCAGAACAGCAGCAAGGCCGCTGCGATCGCCAGGATCTCGGTGATCACCAGGATGTAGTCGACCCAGGTCTGGCCGCTCATTCCCGGCGGCGAGCGCCAGCGATTGACGATATCGCTCAGGTCGTCCGGCGAGATGCTCAGCAAGGCCTTGTCGAGAATCGACTGGAGTTCGGCGTCGCCTCGGCGAACGGCGAAGTGGGCGGTGGCCGCACCGATGGGAACCAGGTCGGCGATCGCCAGCCTCTCGCGGAACAACCGGACGATGTAGTAGCGAGCGGTGACCAGCGGCACCACCGCCGCGTCGGCCCGTCCTTCGTAGACCAGGTTCATGGCATCCAGCGCGACGCCGACCTCCACTATCGAGGCCTGCGGATAGCGCTCGCGCACCTGTTGCATGCCCACATGGCCGGCGGGAATCGCTATGCGCTTGCCGTCGAGGCTTCCGGGGCTCTCCGCGCGTCCCTTGTCGTCCGCCCGGGTGACGAGGACGTACGAGGTGGACAGGAACGAGCGGGTGAAACGCAGCATTTCCTCGCGCTTGCTGCTGCGGCTCATGATCGCCAGGTCCGCCTCCTTCCTGGCCAATACGCCGATCTGCTCGGGGAAGCCGCCACTGCGAGGCGTGACCTGGAAATGCAGGCCGGTGCGGCGGGAAATCATGTCCAGCAGGTCGGAGGCGATGCCCGAGAAGGTCTCGTCGGAATTGAAGAAGGCCAGCGGCGCCAGGTCGTCGTTGATGACCAACCGCACCACCGGGTGGCGAGCGATCCAGCGGCTCTCCTGCGGCGTCAGCGCGATACGCTGGCCCGTTGGCAGGGAGCCGCTGCCGACCCAGCGCCTGGCGATGCTTTCGAGACGGTCCTGGTTGATCGCGCCGATGGCCGAGTTGACGACGCGCAACAGGTTCGTATCGCCGCGACGAAGGAGGAAGCCGTAGCCCCCTTCCAGGCGGGCATCGGCAAACCGCTCGAACCTCACGTAGCCGTAATAGGATCGATTGATCCGGTGGTAGGCGCTGAGCACATCGTCGAGATACAGGTCGGTATGTCCGAAAGCCACCGCGGCAACGGCCTCGTCATGGCTGCCGAAGACCACGAAACGCGCCCGCGGGAAACGCTGGCGCAATTCCCCGACATGCTCCCGGGCCACCGCCACGCTGAGTCCGGCGAGATCCTCCGGCGAGTTGCGCTTTTCCCCCATCCGCTTGAACACCGCCAATCGGTCACGGGCGTAGGGTTGGCTGAGCACCAGGGAAGAATCGCCCGCCGAGCTGTAATGGCTGCCAAGCAGGTCGATCTTTCCGGCAGCGAGCGCCGCCACGGCATCCGCATGGGTATCGAAGCTCACGACCTTGATGCGCATGCCGAGCAACTGTCCGACCAGCGTGGCGACGTCCGCCGTTATGCCTTCGTAGTTCTCGTCGTCGAGCCGGACGTTGAAGGGCGAGGTCTCGTCCAGCGCCGCGCCGAGCCTCAGGTGACCCTTGTGGCGCAGCCAGGCCCAGTCGTCCTCGGCGATCGCCATGTCCTCGTGCTCGATGCGCAACTGGCTGAACAGCGTCAGGGACGGATGCGCTTCGATGGCGAACAGGCGTCCGCCCGACAGCAGCAGGCAGAAGAACAGCAGGAATAGTTTTGATCGCATGAAAGGTCTGTGCGGCAGGGCCGGCAGTTGTATGGAAAGGAAACGCGTCCGGCGCGAGGCCCGGCGTTCGGCTAGCGGCAGCCGAGGCCAGGGCGGCGGCGTCAGGATCCGGAGCAATAGTCGAGAAAGTGCTGTTCCGGCATCGGCCGGGCGAACAGGTAGCCCTGGGCTATGGAGCAACCGAGTTCGATCAGGCGTACCCGTTGTTCGTCGCTCTCCACCCCTTCCACCACCAGGGAAATTCCCAGCGCCTGCGCCAACGCCACGACACTGCTGATGACGGCGCAACTCCTGGGCTGGGTCTTCATCTTCTGGACGAAGGTTCTGTCCAGCTTGATCTGGCTGAAGGGAAACTCGCAGAGCCGGTCGAGGGACGAATAGCCGGCGCCGAAATCGTCCATCGCCAGGCCGCAGCCCATGATCCGCAGACGCACGAGGTTCTCCAGGCTGCTGGCAGGAGCGCTGATCAACCCGGTCTCGGTGATCTCGAACATCACCGAACTGGGCGGCAGGTGGAACTCGGTCAGCAACGCCGAGATGTTCTCGGCCAGCGCACGCGAACCCAGTTGCGAAGGATGGACGTTGAACGCCAGGTTGATCGGCTGCCCCAACTGCGCCAGCTTCCTGCGCGTCGCCAGACCCTGGCTGAACAGTTGCCAGAACAGCTTGTCGACCAGGTTGTAGGTTTCCATCACATAGAGGAAATGCGACGGCGGCAATACGCCGAGATGCGGGTGGTTCCAGCGTGCCAGGACCTCGGCGCCGATCAGGCCGCCGCCATCCAGGGCCACCTTGGGCTGGTAGTAGGCTTCGAACTCGCCGTTGTCGAGGCCGCGCACCACGTCCGCCACGGAGGGCAGCTCGGCGACTTCGATCTGTCGCGGCAGGTCCTGGCGACGAGCGTTGTAGCGGGTCAACAGGGCGGTGATCCGCTCCAGGCTGAATGGCTTGCCGAGGTCGCCGAGAAAATTGAGGCCCAGGCACTCGATCATCGAAATGGTGGCCTGGCGCAGGATGGGATCCACCTCGCTGCTGAGGATCACCGAATGAACCTTGCCGCTCAGGCTTGCGTGGCGAAGGAATGCCAGGCCGTCCATGCCGCTCATCTGCAGGTCGCAGATGGCGATGTCGACGTGTCCGCAGGACTCCAGGATCGCCACCGCCTCCTTGCCGTCCGCCGCCTCGAGGATCGATCCGGGCACCACTTTCTTCAGGGCTGTGACGGCTACCAGGCGCTGAAAAGGCTCATCCTCCAACACCAGAACATTCAAATCATTCATCACGGTCCACACAGGGTTTCCAGGAAATACCGGCGATATACTGCTGTGTTTCCCTTACTAGACCTATGGGACAAGTCCCCATGTTTTGTGGGAATTTTCCTACTGATTTGGAGGTTCGGTTGGATTAGCATGGTTCCACATGAAAAACCGAATCGCCCCGCCTCAACAGGCTATTCTGGACGGCGATCTCGGCCTAGCGCCCAACATGGATGACCACCGGCGGCAGCGCCCGGGAAATCGAATCCCGACCCTGCCCCGGTCCCTCAAGGTAAATCGAATTTATGCATACCGTCCTGATCGTCGACGACCACCCCGTCATCCGCCTCGCCGTGCGCGTCCTGCTGGAAAAGCATGGTTTGCAGGTGGTGGCCGAGACGGACAATGGCGTGGATGCCATCCAGTTGGTCCGGGAGCACGAACCGGACGTGGTGATTCTCGACATCGGCATTCCCAAGCTCGACGGCCTGACCGTGATCTCGCGGATCAAGTCGCTGGAACTGCGCACCCAGGTGCTGGTACTCACTTCACAATCCGCAGAGGCGTTCTGCAAGCGCTGTATCCAGGTCGGCGCCCGTGGGTTCGTCAACAAGGAAGAAGACCTGAACAACCTGATCAACGCCCTGAACGCCGTGATCGCTGGCTACACGTTCTTTCCTTCGCTCACGTTCGATACCCTCGGCACCCCGCCGGAGCGCATTTCCGAAAGCGAGCTTATCGGCCTGCTCTCCGACCGCGAGATGATCGTCCTCCAGCATCTCGCCATGGGCTATTCGAACAAGGCCATCGGCGAGAAGCTGTTCCTCAGCAACAAGACCGTCAGCACCTACAAGACCCGCCTGCTGCAGAAGCTCGGCCTGGGTTCGCTGGTCGACCTCGCAGAGTTCGCCAAGCGCAATTCGCTGATCCACTGACCTGGCGCTTCGCTGTCGAAGCCCAGGCCTAGGCACCTTCGAGCAAGCGCGGCCGGAAGCCGTTCCTGCCACGCCACGAGCATCGGCGGATTTCCACAAAGCATGTGGAACCGCCTGTGGATAAGGTGCGAAAAACGCTCCGTGCAGCGCATCGTGCCTGGCCTTGCGACGGTTGATCAGTTCCTGACCAGGCGCACGGCGAGCGGACCAGGTGGCATCGACAAGGCTCGGAGGCGGTCTTCGCCTCGGTTACACTGCACGCCGGTTTCCCCAGGTCTCGCTCGTCGTCCACATGCCCAGTCAAGCATCCTCCCCTTCCCCCCAGGTCGCCATCGTCGGCGGCGGTCCCGCAGGCCTGATGGCCGCGGAGGTCCTGAGCCAGGCGGGCGTACGCACGGAAGTGTTCGACGCCATGCCCTCGGTCGGCCGGAAATTCCTCCTCGCGGGCGTCGGCGGCATGAACATCACCCATGCCGAGGCCAGGGAACAATTCCTCGGCCGCTATGGCAGGCGCCAGAAGGAAATCGCCGCACTGCTCGGCGAATTCGACGCGGATGCGTTGCGCGCCTGGATCCACGGCCTGGGTATCGACACCTTCGTCGGCAGTTCCGGCCGGGTGTTCCCCTCCGACATGAAGGCCGCGCCGTTGCTCCGTGCCTGGCTCAAGCGCCTGCGCGAGCAAGGCGTGCTCATCCACACCCGCTGCCGTTGGCTGGGCTGGAACGCGGACGGTACGCTGGACATCCAGAGCGCCGCCGAGCGCCTGTCGATACGGGCCGACGCCGTGATCCTGGCGCTCGGTGGCGGCAGTTGGCAGCGCCTGGGCTCCGACGGCGCCTGGGTGCCCCTGCTGCGGGCCCGCGGCGTCGAGGTCGAGCCCCTGCGGCCAAGCAATTGCGGTTTCGAGATCGGCGGCTGGAGCGAGCTGTTTCGCGACAAGTTCTCCGGCGCTCCGGTCAAACCGGTGGCCATGGGACTGGCGGGCGAAACGCCGCGCCAGGGCGAATTCGTCGTGACCCGCGACGGTATCGAGGGCAGCCTGGTCTATGCCCTCTCCGCCGCCATCCGCGAACGGATCGAGGCACAGGGATCGGCCGAAGTATGGCTGGACCTGTTGCCGAACAGGCGTCGCGAGCAGATCGAGGCAGCCCTGGCTCGCCCGCGCGGCTCCAGGTCGATGGCCAATCACCTGCGCAGCCAGTTGGGCATCGATGGGGTTCGGGCCGGCCTCCTGCGTGAACTCACCCCCGCCGCCACCTATGCCGAGCCGGCCCGCCTGGCGGCGGCGATCAAGCGCCTGCCGCTGACGCTGCTGCGCCCGCGTCCGCTGGACGAAGCGATCAGCAGCGCCGGCGGCGTGCGCTTCGAGGCGCTCGACCGCAACCTGATGCTCGCTGGCTTGCCCGGCGTGTTCTGCGCCGGGGAAATGCTCGACTGGGAGGCGCCCACCGGCGGCTACCTGTTGACCGCCTGCTTCGCCAGCGGGCGCGTGGCCGGACTCGGCGCGCTGGCCTGGTTGCGCGGCAGGCGCTAGAGACCGGTACGCCAGCGCCTCGCTATTTGCCGGACGGCCGCTTCTTCGGCTTGCCCGCCGCGCCCGCGCCGAAGCCCGGCGCCTTGCGCACCGCCTTGACCGTCGGCGCGCTGCTGTCGAACCAACTGCCCAAGTGGATCTTGCCGGGCTTGCCGGCGCTCTCCGCGGCCTTGGGTTTCTTCGGCTTCTTCGGTTTCTTCAGCACCACGCCGCCCGGCGCGGTCTGCGGCACCCGGTGTTCCGGCGCGAAGTCGGGCTCCTCGCGGCGCTGCAGGGTCTGCCCGATCAGTGTCTCGATCGCCGCCAGCAGCTCCACTTCGTCGGCGCAGACCAGTGACACCGCCTGGCCGGAGGCCCCGGCACGGCCGGTACGGCCGATGCGATGCACGTAGTCCTCGGCGACGATCGGCAGGTCGAAGTTGACCACCAGCGGCATTTCCTCGATATCCAGGCCACGCGCGGCCACGTCGGTGGCTACCAGCAGGTCTACCTCGCCGGCCTTGAACCGCTGCAAGGCGCGCAGCCGCGCCGGCTGCGGCTTGTCGCCATGGATCGAGTCGGCGGCGATACCCTGGCGCTGCAACAGTCCGACCAGTTCCTCGACGCTCTTGCGGGTCTTGGCGAAGACCAGCGCCTGGCGCCAGCGATTGGCCTGCAACAGGTGGCAGAACAGCTCGGCCTTGCGCTTCTTGTCCACCGGCACCAGCCATTGCCTGACGCTCTTCGCCGCGGTATTGCGCGGACTGACCTCGATGGACAGCGGGTCGCGCAGCAGTTCGCGGGCCAGCGTGCGGATGGCGTCGGAGAAAGTCGCGGAAAACAGCAGGGTCTGGCGCTTGCGCGGCAGCGCGGCGAACAGCTCGTCCAACTCGCGGGCGAAACCGAGGTCGAGCATGCGATCGGCTTCGTCCAGCACCAGCGCCTGGAGCTGGGCGAACTTCACCGCGTTCTGCCGATACAGGTCGAGCAGCCGCCCGGGAGTGGCGACGAGGATATCCACCCCCTTGCGCAGCTTCATCATCTGCGGGTTGATGCTGACCCCACCGTAGGCCACCGCGGTACGCAGCGGCAGGTGCTGGCCGTAGTCGCGGACGCTGGCGTGGACCTGCTCGGCCAGTTCGCGGGTCGGAACCAGGACCAGTGCACGCACCGAGTTCGCAGCGACCTGCGGCCCCTCCAGGGTCAGCCGCTGCAGCAACGGCAGGGCGAAACCGGCGGTCTTGCCGGTGCCGGTCTGTGCTGCGGCGAGCAGGTCGCGGCCCTTGAGCGCCGGGGGTATGGCCTGGGCCTGGATCGGCGTAGGCGTGCCGTGGCCGAGCCCTTCGAGGGCCTTGAGCAGGGGGTCGAGCAGACCGAGGGAAGCGAACGTCATGAGCGACTCGGAAAAAAGGAAACGGACGGCATTCTAGCGGATTCGCCGTCTCCCATCGTCCTCTGGAGCGCGGCCGGTCAGCCCTTGAGCAGCAGTCCGCCCTCGATCGGCACGTAGCGCGACGCCGCTCGGATCAGCGCGTTGGCGGTCAGGCCAGGCACCCCGTAGGCCGTAGCCACGACGCCGTGGGCGCGGATGACCTTCTCCAGCAGCAGATCGAAGTCGCCGTCACCGGAGAGCAGCACCACTTCATCCACCCGCGGCGCGGCATCCAGTACGTCGATGGTGATGCCGACATCCCAGTCACCCTTGGCCGAGCCGTCGGCACGCTGGATGTAGGGCTTCAGCTTCACCGTGAAACCGAGGTTGCGCAGAATCTGCTGGAACTGTTGCTGACGCGGGTCGCCGCGGTCGATGGCGTAGGCATAGGCCTCGACGATGCTCCCGCCGCGAGCGATGTCTGCCCACAGGGCGGCGTAGTTGAGATGGCAGCCGTAGGCCTGGCGCACGGTGTAGTAGAGGTTCTGCACATCGGCGAAGACAGCGATCTTCTTCGCCGCGGGCGACTCGGGACGACTCAAGGGGAACTCCGGAACGACGGCAGTGGGCCACCATTATCGCAGCCCACGGCCCGCAACCCTAACGGTCAGGTGAACAAATCGTCGTCGCCGAGGAAGCTGGAGTCGTCGTTGAAGTCGCTATCGCTGAAATCGCCATCGGCGAAACCGCCGTCGGCGGGATAGTCGCTATCGGCGAAGCGCTCGGTTGCCGGCTCGGGATCGGCAAACTGACTGGCGTCGAGGTTATCCACCGGGACGTCCTGGATCACCTCGACGATTTCCTGCGGTTGGCTGTGGCGGAACATGCCGGTGAGCAGGTCGGCCACCAGCATCCCGCCAGCGACCCCGGCGGCCGTCTGCAACGCGCCGCCGAGAAAACCGCTGGCCCGCGAAGGCGCGGCCGACGCGGCGGGCGCCATACCCGGACGCATGTCGCCGGCCCCCGCCGCCGGATTGGAGAAACGCGTCTCGCCCCAGCCCGCCGGGCGCCCCGGTTGGCTCGGCGCCGGCTCGTCGCGCGCGCCGCCACCGAACAGGCCGGAGAGGAAGCCGCCGCTGCTCGGACGGCTCTGCTGCAACTGGGCGACCTGCGCCTCGAGCTCCTTCACCCGTTGGTCGAGGCGCTTCAGCGCGGCTTCCTGGATCAGCACCACCTGCGCCATGTAGTACGGCGCCGCCGGCTGCCGCACCAGGTGCTGGTTGATCTGCGCCTCGGCCTCGGCGTCACGCGGAGCGGACTGCCCCTCGGCCTCGCGCAGGCGGCTGAACAGGCCGTCGATCAGGGTTTTCTCATCGGATTTCATCGCACGCCTCGACTGCATTTCGAGAAGGAAGGATGGATTGCACCAAAGGGAAATATTGGAGCACCCTGCACGATCTCAAGTTCCTCCGGTGAATTCCCGATGAATGACCACGCCCAGCGCTCCGCACGGCCCCAGGTCGCCCTGCTGATCGTCGACCTGCAACGCGGCATGCAGCGCCACGACCTGCCGCCGCGCAACAATCCCGGCGCCGAGGCGCGCATCGTCGAACTGCTTGCCGCCTGGCGCGCCGCCGGCTGGCCGGTGGTGCACGTCCGGCACATTTCCCGGCAGCCCGGCTCGCCCTTCGCGCCCGGCCAGCCCGGCGTGGAGTTCCAGCCAGCGCTGGCGCCGCGCGACGACGAGGCGGTGTTCGAGAAGAACGTTCCCGACGCCTTCATCAACAGCGGCCTGCAACGCTGGCTCCATGTCCGCGACATCCGCCAGGTGGCGCTCGTCGGGGTAGCCACGGAGAACTCGGTGGAAGCCAGCGCACGAAGCGCCGGCAACCTCGGCTTCCAGACCTGGGTAGTGGCCGACGCCTGCTTCACCTTCGCCAAGCCCGATTTCCATGGCACCCCGCGCAGCGCCGACGAGGTACATGCGATGGCGTTGGCCAACCTGCACGGCGAGTACGCCGTGGTACTGCGCGCCGCCGAACTGTTGCAGCGCTTGCCGGCCTGACTGTCTGCCGGGCAACAGCGGGACAACAGGGCTGTCCGGCAGAAGACAGGCCGCCTCCGCCATATCCCCCATAAGCCATTGATTCGAAAACATGAATCCGGGATGGCACGGTTCCTTCATAGACACCGGACCACGCCCCTACCCGGAGATACCCCCGATGAGCCAAGAGCAACAGCCGATCCACTTCGCCTACTGGGTCCCCAACGTCAGCGGCGGCCTGGTGGTGAGCAAGATCGAGCAGCGCACCAGCTGGGACATCGACTACAACCGCAAGCTGGCCCAGTTGGCGGAACGCAACGGCTTCGACTACGCCCTCTCGCAGATCCGCTTCACCGCCGGCTACGGCGCCGAGTACCAGCACGAGTCGGTGGCCATCAGCCACGCCCTGCTGGCGGCCACCGAGAAGCTCAAGGTGATCGCGGCGATCCTGCCTGGCCCCTGGCATCCTGCGGTCGTGGCCAAGCAACTGGCGACGATCGACCAACTGACCAATGGCCGGGTCGCGGTGAACATCGTCAGCGGCTGGTTCAAGGGAGAGTTCACCGGCATCGGCGAACCCTGGCTGGAGCACGACGAACGCTATCGGCGCTCCGAAGAGTTCATCCGCGTGCTGAAAGGCATCTGGACCGAGGAAAACTTCACCTTCAAGGGCGATTTCTATCGTTTCCACGACTACACCCTGAAACCCAAGCCGATCCAGCAGCCGCACCCGGAAATCTTCCAGGGCGGCAGCTCGCGGGCGGCGCGGGACATGGCCTCGCGCGTGTCCGACTGGTACTTCACCAACGGCAACAGCATCGACGGCATCCGCGCCCAGGTCGAGGACATCCGCGCCAAGGCGGCGGCCAACGGCCATTCGGTCAAGGTCGGAGTGAACGCCTTCATCATTGCCCGCGACACCGAGGAGGAAGCGCGGGCGGTGCTCGACGAGATCATCGCCAAGGCCGACTACGAGGCGGTGAACGCCTTCGGCGACGCGGTGAAACAGGCCGGCAAGGCCTCGCCGGAGGGCGATGGCAACTGGGCCAAATCCACCTTCGAAGACCTGGTGCAATACAACGACGGCTTCAAGACCAACCTGATCGGCACGCCACGGCAGATCGCCGAACGCATCGTCGCGCTGAAGGCGGCCGGGGTCGACCTGGTGCTGTCGGCCTTCCTGCACTTCCACGAAGAAGTGGAGTATTTCGGCAAGCACGTGTTGCCGCTGGTCCGCGAACTGGAGCAGGCCCAGGCCCGCGAAGCGGCCTGATCGGCAACGGCGGCCGCCAGGCGTTGGCCTCGGCGGCCGGCTGGGTTAGAGTCGCGGGCTCGTATCCGATCTGCCGACCCGCGATGAATCCTCTGCTGCCGCTGCGTGACGCCTGGTTCTTCTTCACCCGCCACCTGACCACCCTGGTGCCGCTCTGCCTGCCCTGGATATTCCTCGAAAGCCTGCTCCAGCAGCAGATCGACGAAGCCGTCGGCCCCCAGCAGATGGGCGCCTGGAGCCTGGTCGCCGGACTGCTCTTCTACCCGCTCTACACCGCAGCCCTGATCCTGTTCATGGACGCGCGCGGGCGCGACGAGCGGCCTCGCGTCGGCCAGCTGTGGAGCGCCGCGCTGCGCCTGTGGCCAGCCTTCGCGCTACTCGCGGCGCTGACTTCGCTGCTGATCGTGCTCGGCCTGTCGCTGCTGATCCTGCCGGGCATCTTCGTCATGGTGAAGCTGGCCTTCGCCGAATTCTGCCTGGTGCTGCGCGGCCGTAGTCCGCTGCAGGCGCTGCGGGAAAGCTTCGAGTTCACCCGTGGGCGATTCTTCCTGATCCTCGCCTGTTCGCTGGTGATCCTGCTGCCGGTCTGGAGCCTGGAAGCCTGGCTCGCCGATTCGGCCGGCGACGCCGTCGTGCTGCGGGTCGCCCTGCATACGCTCAGCGGGTTCTTCCAGCTGCTGTTGACCATCGTCGCCTTCCGCATCTACAGCCTCGGTCCGGCGCCACGCAACGGGATGTGAACGGCGCCGCGCGCCGATTCGCCGCGCTGGCCTATGCTTGACGAGCCCTGCCTCGAGGAACGGACCATGAGCGACGAATCGGCCAACCCCAGCTGCATTTCCCACCTGTCCATCGGCACCAACGACTTTCCCCGTGCCCGAGCCTTCTACGACGCGGTGATGGCCGCCCTCGGCTGCAAGGTGATCCTCGAATACCCCGGCGCCGTGGCCTACGGCAAGCTCTATCCGGAGTTCTGGGTGCAGGCGCCGATCGACGGCCGTCCCGCCAGCGTCGGCAACGGCAGCCACGTCGGCCTCTTCGCCGACAGCAAGGCCCAGGTCGACGCCTTCCACGCCGCGGCCCTGGCCGCCGGCGCAGACGACGAGGGCGCGCCGGGCCCGCGTCCGCTTTACGGCGAGCCCTACTACGGGTGTTTCATCCGCGACCTCGACGGGCACAAGGTCGAGGCCTCCTACTGGGACATGAGCCAGGGCTTCGACGCCCACGACCACGCCCACTGAGCGCCGTCAGGGTTGCGGCTTGAGTCCCGACAGGCGCGGCACCAGCAGCTTTTCGAAGAGACGCGGAAAGAAGCGCGCCAGCAGCCGCGCCCGCCAGTTGACGTTGGACAGCACCAGCAGGCGCCGGCGCCGCGCGGCGCCCTGGAAGATCGCCTCGGCGACCTCCACCGGCGATGCCACCTGGCTGCCCAGCACTTGCACCGGCTGGCGAGTCACCGAGCCATCGCCGACCAGCGCATTCTTGCGCAGGTCGGTGGCGGTGAATCCCGGGCAGGCCAGGGTCACGCTGACGCCGGTGCCTTCCAGCTCCATCCGCAGGGTGTCGAACAGACCGTGCAAGGCATGCTTGCTGGCGTTGTAGGCGCTGCGGTAGAGCAACGGGGCGAAACCGGTCAGCGAACTGAGCACGACGATCTGCCCGCGCCGTTCGAGCAGGCTCGGCAGCGCCGCGCGGGTGCAATGCACGGCGCCGAAGAAGTTCACCGCCATGACCTTGCGGAAAACCCCCAGGCCGGTTTCGGCGAAGGTACCGCGGTGGGTGATGCCGGCGTTGTTGACCAGCACGTCGATGCCGCCGAAGCGCTCCACCGCCAGCGCCACGGCACGCTCCACCGCATCGGCGTCGGCGACGTCGCAGCGCAGGCCGAGCGCCTCGCCGCCGAGATGGTCGCGCAGGTGCTGCACCAGGCTGTCCAGCGCCGCCTGGTCGAGGTCGAGGATCGCCAGTCGCGCACCGGCCCGGGCGAAACGCAGCGCCAGCGCGCGACCGATGCCAGAACAACCACCACTGACCAGCACCACCTTGTGGCGGTAGGCCTGGCTGCTGAATACCTTGCGCGGCATGCGATACCCTCCCGCTCGAAAAAACGCGAACCCTTGCGTCAATTCGACCTGCAAGGGTGAAATGCGCGGCGGCAAGCTCTATGCTCTGGTCCTTTCCAGCATAGTCTCGATTGCGATGTCACTGCCCCGTCTACGCAACCTGCTGTTCGTCGGCCTGCTCCTGCTGGTCGGCGGTGCCCTGCTCGCCAGCTACCTGCTGAGCTGGCAACCCGCCGATCGCGAAGCCGCGCCCCTGCATTGCCAGGGCGCCGCGCCGGCGCTGAAGCCGGGGCAGGCCCTGAAGGTGATGACCTGGAACATCCAGTACCTGGCCGGCAAGCGCTACGTCTTCTGGGACGACCTGCCGGATGCCACCGGCCCGGACCAGCGCCCCACCGCCGAAGACCTGGCGTTCACCCTCGACGAGGTGGTCCGGGTGATCCGCGACGAGCAGCCGGACCTGGTCCTGCTCCAGGAGATCGACGACGGCTCCAGCGCCACCGACGATCAGGACCAACTGGCGCTGATCCAGGAGCGCATCAACGATCTCTACCATTGCAGCGCCCAGGCCTACGAGTGGAAGTCGGCCTTCGTGCCGACGCCGCACATCTTCGGCAGCGTCGGCCGCAAGCAGGCCACCCTGAGCCGCTATCGCATCGATAGCGCCGAGCGGCGCCAGTTGCCGCCACGCGATGGCGGGCTGTTCGACCGCCTGTTCGGGCCGCGCCCGGCGATCCTGGTCAGCCACCTGCCGATCGACGGCGGCGGCGAGCTGGCCGTGCTCAACGCCCGCTTCGACCGCCCGCAGGCGAACGACGACACCCTCGAGCGCCAGGTCGAGACCACCCGTACGCTGCTCGACGAACTGCAGGCCAGGCGCACGCCCTGGCTGCTCGGCGGCGACCTCAACCTGCTGCCGCCCGGCCAGTATCCCTACCTGCTGGCGCCGCTGCGCGCGCCCTACCGGGAAGACAGCGAGCTGGCCGTCCTGAGCGGGCGCTTCCCGATGGTGCCGTCGCTGGAAGAGGCCAGTGGCGTCGACCAGGTTCGCTGGTACACGCACTTCCCCAACGACCCACGGGTCCAGGGGCCGGATCGGACCCTCGACTACCTGTTCCACAGCCCCTCGCTGACCCGTCTCGATGCCCGGGTCCGGCGCAGCGATACGCTGCAGATCTCCAACCACCTGCCGCTCGCCGCGCGCTTCCTGCTGCCCCATTGACCGGGCGCGCGCCGGGCTGGACAAGCGGCCCGGCGCGCCGCATGCTTCGCCCCCATTCATAACAACAAAAAACGGCAAGGCCGGACACCATGCCCCTACGCACCACAACGCCCCTGCTCGCGCTGCTGGCGTTCGCCCTGCTGGCCGCCCCGCAGCTCCATGCGCAGGACGCAAGGCCGTCGTTGAACGTCGGCTACTACGAATTCCCCCCCTACATCTATACCGCCCGGGATGGCCACGCCGCCGGTTCCGGCGCCCGCCTGGTCCGCCTGCTGCTGGAGCGGGCCGGCTATCGTCCGGCGTTCCGTGCCCTGCCCAGCGCGCGCCTGTACCTGGGGCTGCAGGACGGCAGCGTGGCGCTGTGGGCCGGCGCGGCCAAGCCGGAGCTGGCCGCCGACACCCTCCAGGCGCGGCGCGTGCTCGGCCACGTCAGCCTGAACCTGTACTACCCGGCGCACCAGCCGGCACCGCGGGTTCCCCAGGACCTGGCCGGACGCCGGCTGATCCTGATCAGCGGCTACAGCTACTGGAAACCGGTCACCAACTTCATCCAGGACCCCAACCTGCACCTGCGCCTGTACCGCACCGGCACCCACCACGCTGCCTTGCGCATGCTCGAACTCGGGCGCGGCGACTACCTGCTCGACTACCAGGCGCCGGTGGAAGCGGCCAGCCGCCAGGCGTTGGCGAGCCAGGAACTGTACCGCCTGCCGCTGCGGATGATCGTCTCGCGCCACATTCCCGGCGCCGAAGCGCTGCGCGACCGCCTGGACCAGGCCTACGACCAGTTGCGGAGCGACGGCGCCGACCTGTCCCTGCTGTGAACCGACCCCGGAGGAGGAGCCCGATGCATACCGCCATCCCCTGCTGCACGATCAACGGCGAACAGCCCGCCCTGCGCGGACAGGTCTGCCAGTCGCTGCTGATCCAGGAATGGTGGTGGGAAGGCCGTCCGGCCGATCCGGTGAACGTGGTCTACCTGCAGTTCGAGCAACGCTGGTATCGCCTCTACTTCGAGGGCGAGACGGTGTTCTGGCGCAGCGGCGAAGCGCCGCGGCCCTGCGAGAACGACGAAGGCCCGGGCGAGTACCGCCTGCACGACCTCGGCCGGCAGCGCGGCCTGGTCGGTGTGCGCCTGCTGGCCCTGGAGTTCGTCCTCAACGGCCCGACCCTGGACAGCCACTTCGACTTCGCCGACGGCCAGCGCCTGAGTTTCCGGCACTTCCTCGACGACGACCTGACCCGGGTGCTCTGAGCGCCGTCGACTACTTGCGTGGCTTGGCCCGGGCAGTGGCCTCGGCCACCAGCGGGTCGTCCGGCCAATAATGCTTCGGATAGCGTCCCTTCAGGTCCTTCCTGACTTCCGCATAGGTGCTGCGCCAGAAGTTCGCCAGGTCCTGGGTCACCTGCACCGGACGATGCGCGGGAGACAGCAGGTGCAGCTTCACTGCCAGGCGGCCCTGGGCGATGCGCGGAGTGTCGCCGAGGCCGAACAGTTCCTGCAGGCGCACCGCGAGGATCGGCGGGGTTTCGCTGTAGTCCAGGCGGATGCGCGAGCCGGAGGGGACTTCCAGGGTTTTCGGTGCCCACTCGTCGAGACGCTGCGGTAATGGCCAGGGCAGCAGCCCGGCGAGGATCGAAGCCAGGTCGAGGTTGGCGAAGTGAGCCAGGCGGGTGACCTTGCCGAGATAGGCCGGCAACCATTCCTCCAACCGTTCCAGCAACGCGGCGTCGCTGACGTCCGGCCACTCGCTCTCGCCCTTGTCTTCCAGGTCCAGCCGGCGCAGCAAGCCGATGCGCGCCTGCCACTGGCGCAGTTCCGGGGTCCAGGGCAACAACTCCAGGCCCTTGCGCCGGACCAGGCCGAGCAGCGCCTGGCTGCGCGCCGCTTCGTCGAGGCCGGGTAGCGCCTCGCTGGACAGCACCAGTTCGCCGACCCGGCGCTGGCGCTCGGCGCGCAGCACGCCTTCGCGCTCGTCCCACTGCAGCTCGTCGCGCTGGCTGACCTGCTCCGCCAGGACCGTATCGAACAACCTCGGATCGAGTTCGGCGGCCAGGTAGATCCGCTCTTCGCGCTGGCCCTGGCGGCTGCCCAGATCGGCGATCACCAGCCAGGGCTGCTTCATCAGGCTGTCCGGTTCGCCGAACTGCGCAGCGCGCCCATTGGCCAGCCGGTAGTCGCCGCCGCCGGCGCGGCGCTGGCGAGCGATGCGGTCGGGATAGGCGAAGGCCAGCAGACAGCCCAGCCAACGAGGATGGCCGGGATCGACGACCGCTTCGCTGGCGGCGCCGCGCAGGTAACCGCGGAACTGCCGGGCCAGTTGCCGGGCGCGCTGTACCGCGCCGCGCGAGGCGCCAGCGCGGGCCTCGCCGGCGAGCAGGGCGAGACGGCTGTGCAGGTCGGCGCCGCCGCCACGCTGTATGTCACGTTCGCCGAGCAGCGCCGCTACGTCGCAAGCCAGTTCGCCAAGGCCGAGGGCCTGGCCGCGCAGCAGCAGGTGGGCAATGCGCGGATGGGTCGGCAATGCGGCCATCGCCTGGCCATGGGCACTCAACGCACCGCTGGCGTTCAGCGCCCCCAGCCGCCCGAGCAGCTCGCGGGCCTGGGCGTAGGCCGCCGCGGGCGGCGCGTCGAGCCAGGCCAGCTCCTCCGGCGCCACGCCCCAGCGCGCCAGTTGCAGGGCCAGCCCGGCCAGATCGGCCTGGAGGATTTCCGCCGTGCCGTAGGCAGGCAACTGCTCATGCTGGCTCTCCGACCACAAGCGGTAGCATACGCCCGGCTCCAGGCGCCCTGCGCGGCCGGCACGCTGGGTAGCGGAGGCGCGGGAGATGCGCTGGGTCTCCAGGCGGGTCATGCCGCTACCCGGATCGAAGCGCGGCACCCGCGCCAGGCCGGCGTCGATCACCACCCGTACGCCGTCGATGGTCAGGCTGGTCTCGGCGATGTTGGTCGCCAGCACCACCTTGCGCGTGCCCCGCGACGCCGGCTCGATGGCGGCGCGCTGGGCGGCGAGGTCGAGCTCGCCATGCAGCGGGCAGAGCAGCACCTCGGGGCGTCCGCCAAGGGCTTCGCGCAAGCCTTCGTGAACGCGGCGGATCTCGGCCTGGCCGGGAAGAAAGACCAGCACGCTGCCGCTTTCCTCCGCCAGCGCCTGGAGCACCGCCTGCTGCACCCGCGGCTCGATGAACTCGCCGGGTTGCGCCGCCCGTCCCCAGCGGATATCCACCGGGAACATGCGGCCCTCGCTGCGCACCACCGGCGCTTCGCCGAGCAGCGCCGCAAGACGCTCGCCCTCCAGGGTCGCCGACATCACCAGCACTTTCAGCGGCGGCTCGTCGCGCAACAGTTCGCGGCCATTGAGAGTCAGCGCCAGGGCCAGGTCGGCATCCAGGCTGCGCTCCTGGAATTCGTCGAAGATCACCAGGCCGACACCGTCCAGCGCCGGGTCGTCTTGCAGGCGACGGGCAAGGATACCCTCGGTGACCACTTCGATGCGGGTCTTCGGGCCGACCCTGCTCTCCAGGCGGATCCGGTAGCCGACGGTCTCGCCGACCTTTTCGCCCAGCTCGGCGGCCAGCCGCTCGGCCGCGGCCCGCGCCGCCAGGCGTCGCGGTTCGAGCATGAGGATGCGTTGGCCGGCGAGCCAGGGCTCGTCGAGCAGGGCCAGCGGCACCCGGGTGGTCTTGCCGGCACCCGGCGGGGCTTCCAGGACGGCCTGGTGTTGTGCACCAAGGGCCTGGCGCAGGGCGGGAACAACGGCGTCGATGGGTAGGGAAATCATGCTGGCTCCGGACTGACCGACGAAGTATACCGGCGAACCGGCAGGCGCTTTCGACGGTCTTATCGTCATCGTCGCGGCAGAAGATTGCCGAACGCTGGTCGATTGCTATAGTTCGCCGTCATGTTCACCCGGAGGTCATACATGCGCCTTGCCACCCGCGTTTCCTGTGCCGTTCTCAGTGCAGCCCTGCTGAGCCAGTTGTCGGCCTGCGGTACGCTGTTCTACCCCGAGCGACGCGGCCAGATCGACGGCCGCATCGATCCGGCCATCGTCGCCTTCGACGCCATCGGCCTGCTGTTCTATATCATCCCCGGCCTGATCGCCTTCGGCGTCGACTTCGCCACCGGCGCCATCTACCTGCCCGACGCCAAGTACTCGGTCGCCCCGGAAGTGCTCAAGGATGCCGTCGGCGCGGACGGCAAGGTCGACAACCGCAAGCTCAAGGCCATCCTCGAACGCGAGATCGGCCGTGAACTGCCGCTCGACGACCCGCGCCTCATCCGCCACAGCGGCAGCGTCGAGCAACTGGCGGCCTATGGCCTGAAGCCGGCCGCCTGATCCGCCCTCCGAGCGCGACCGTGCGTCAGTGCCCGGTCGCCGCCCGGTTGGTTTACAGTGGCGCCGTCCCTCCTGACAGAAGCGCCCCATGAGTCCCGATTCCCCCCACGCCCGCCTGCTGCGCCTGGCCACCCTGGCCTCGCTCGGTGTCGCCGTCACCCTGGTCATCGGCAAGGCCATTGCCTGGTGGCTGAGCGGTTCGGTGAGCCTGCTCGCCGGCCTCACCGACTCCCTGCTGGACAGTGCCGCCTCGCTGCTCAACCTGCTGGCAGTGCACTATTCGCTGCGCCCGGCCGACGACGACCACCGCTACGGCCACGGCAAGGCCGAGGCCCTGGCCGGCCTGGCCCAGGCGATGTTCATCGGTGCCAGCGCGGTGCTGGTGGCTATCCAGGCGGTCGAGCAATTGCGCGACCCGCAGCCCCTCGGCGCGGCCACCTGGGGCATCGCGGTGATGCTGCTGTCGCTGCTGCTCACGGCCCTTCTCCTGGCCTTCCAGACCCACGTCATCCGCCGCACCGGTTCCACCGCGATACGCGCCGACTCGCTGCACTACCGCTCGGACCTGCTGCTCAACGCCAGCATCCTCGTGGCACTGCTCCTGGCCCGCTACGGCTGGCCACAGAGCGACGGCCTGTTCGGCCTGGGCATCGCCCTGTACATCCTCTGGAGCGCCCTGCAGATCGCTCGCGAGTCGGTGTCGATCCTGATGGACCGGGAACTGCCTACCGACATCAGCGAGCGCATGCGCGAACTCGCCTGCAGCGTGCCGGGAGTGCTCGGCGCGCACGACGTGCGCACGCGGATTTCCGGCAACCACTGGTTCGTCCAGTTGCACCTCGAGCTGCCCGGCGAGCTGAGCCTGTCGGTGGCCCACGCCCTGACCGACCGCGCAGTGCTGGCGATCAAGCGCGAATACCCGAAGGCCGAGGTGCTGATCCATGCCGACCCGCAGGAAGTGGTCGGCAAGGAAACCGTCAGTTGACGCTGTAGCCGCGCCCGCTCAGGCAGGCGGCCATGGCCCGGCGGTAGCCGTTGGCGACCTCGGCGGCCGGCGCGTAGGTCGCCCCCGCCGGGTCGAAGCCGCTCTCGACCACCGCCCAGCGGTGGCACTCGTAGCGGTCGCGGCTCTGCTGGTCGGGCCCCTGGCCGCGCGCGGGGTAGGCCACCACGTCGTAGCTGGCGGCCGGCCCGCTGACCGGATAAACGGGTCCCGCTGCCCGCGGCGGCGGGCTGACCACTTCGTACTCGCGGGTGTCGGCATGCCACAGGTAGTAAGTGCCGGCGGCAAGGAAGTACAGCACGCTGCCCAGCCAGACCTGCTCCGCATAGGGCGGCAGGCTGCGGACGCGCACCCCGCGGGGCGGCACGACCAGCACATAGCGCGGGCCGTCGGGTCGGTACCAGTAGCCGTCGTGGAAGAAATACTCGCCGCCGCGATAGGGCACCCGCAGGTGTCCGCGCGGCAAGGCATCCACCATCCGGCCCGGACGCCAGTCGGGATGCGGTCCCCAACTGCCGCCATGCGCTTCGCCGCGGCCAGGTCCCGGTTGTCCGTGGGCAACACCGCGCTCGCCGCCGGGTCCGCCGCGTCCCCCTCGGCCGTCGTCGGCCTGCGCCTGGACGCACAGGCTCAGCGAGAGAGCGCCCACCCCGAGCATTCGCCACCATCCACCGTTCATCGTCTGCCTCGCCCCGGGCCTGGTCGCCCGGCCACGTTCGAATGATCCCGGGAACGACTTTCCGCCGTTTTCCGCCAAGGGTGGGTAAACGCCGGGTAAAGAATGGGTAAAAGCGCGGCACGGGCCGGATCGCGGGCAAAGAAAAAGGGAGGCCCGTCGACCTCCCTTCTGGGGTAACTGTCCTGGCTCGGCGCTGTTGGCGACGGCTCACCTCACTCCACCTTCTGGGCGGTGTGCAACCCGGAGGCCGGCGCAACCCTGTAGGGTCGGCGGCCACGGCTGGCCTGATTGGGCGAGCCGTGATGGACGAGATGTCCGGGCCGTGAATCTGGGTAAAAGAATACGTCGCCAGGCGCGACCAATGATTGCTAATATTGCTCACCAGAACCTTGATTGCGCAATAAATCACTCAAATTCACCTTGCCGATGGCAATCAACCTGAAAGAAATCCTCGCCATGAACAAACTCGACCGCTACGACCTGCGTATCCTCGAAGAACTCCAGCGCGACGCACGCATCTCCAACCAGGAACTGGCAGAACGGATAGGCCTGTCGCCATCGCCCTGTTCGCGACGGGTCAAGCAGCTCGAGGACGACGGCTACATCGTCCGCCAGGTAGCCTTGCTGGACCGCAAGAAGCTCGGCCTGAGCCTCACCGCCTTCGTCCTCATAGGCATGGATCGACACACCCCGGAACGCTTCGAACATTTCCAGGAAGTCATCGGCAAATGCCCGGAAGTGCTGGAGTGCAGCCTGGTCACCGGGATGGACGCGGACTACCAGTTGAAGGTCGTGGTGCCGGACATGGACCACTACCAGAAGCTCCTGCTGGGTACCCTGACGCGCATCGAGGGGGTCTCCAGCGTGCGCTCCAGCTTCGTCCTCAACCAGGTGCTGGCGAGTACCGAACTGCCGCTGGAGCACCTGCGCGATTGATCGTAGCGAGACCTGGGACATGACACGGAACAGGCGGCATGCCGTATAATCGGCAGCCTGTTTCAGTTGTCATGCCCGCGTGGCCCCCGCATATAAAGAGCAGCCTGCTCGTAGAACGATAAACGCCTTGCCCGCCCCCCATGGCACGCTCCGTCCGACCGCGAGCCGGACTTCGTTTGCTTGAAAATCCGGAGGTTGCCAATGGATCCCGAACTGTTCGAAGAGTGGATGATGACCGGTCTGGTGACCGTGCTTATCCTGTTCATGGCTTTCATCGTGTGGGACCTGGCGAAGAAGTCGAAAGCCGGCAAGTTCGGAACCCTGATCCTGTTCTTCGCCCTCGGCCTGGGCGTACTGGGCTTCATCATCAAGGGCCTGGTCATCGGCAGCCTCGAAGGCGCGGGCATGTAACCCCGGCGCCACGCGCGTCATCCAACCACTCGTAATCATCCGCCGGCCCCGGCCAACGGGGCCGGCTCGCCTTGCCATTGCCTAGAACAAGGGAGTCGCCATGAACGCCGCCGACCGCGTCATGCAGAGTTATGGACGCTGCTGTGCCAGCACCGGATTCTTCGATGATTTCTACCGGCATTTCCTTGCCAGTTCCCCGCAGATTCGCGCCAAGTTCGCCACCACCGACATGACTGCGCAGAAACACCTGCTGCGTGCCGGGATCATGAACCTGGTGATGTACGCCCGCGGCATGTCCGACAGCAAGCTGCGCGCACTCGGCGC
The DNA here is from genome assembly GCF_001836405.1 of Pseudomonas sp. HMSC057H01. Lineage (NCBI taxonomy): Bacteria > Pseudomonadati > Pseudomonadota > Gammaproteobacteria > Pseudomonadales > Pseudomonadaceae > Pseudomonas > Pseudomonas sp. HMSC057H01. The sequence goes on from NZ_KV828432.1 coordinate 117,735, forward strand.
CAGCCATTCGCGCGCCGCGCTGGATATCCGCCCGGAACTCTACGACCTGTGGCTGGACGCCCTGCTGATGGCGGTCGCCGAGCACGACCGCGACTGCGACGCCGAGACCCGCGACGCCTGGCGCGACGTGATGGGTCGCGGCATCGCCGTGATCAAGTCGTACTACTGATCGTTCCGCGCCCGCTGGACGACGCCCCTCTCGTCAGTCCAGCCGCGCCGGCACTTCCCGCCATTCCCCGAGGCCCAGGCCGTCCAGGCTCCAGGGGCCGATCCGCACCCGCACCAGCCGCAGCGTCGGCAAGCCCACCGCCGCCGTCATCCGCCGTACCTGGCGATTGCGCCCCTCGCGAATCACCAGTTCCAGCCAGTGGGTCGGCACCGACTTGCGAAAACGCACCGGCGGCACCCGCTCCCACAACGTCGGCTCATCCAGCAGACGCGCCTCGGCGGGCAGCGTCGGGCCGTCGTTGAGCGTCACGCCCTCGCGCAGGCGCCGCAATTGCTCCTCGTCCGGCGTGCCTTCGACCTGCACCCAGTAGGTCTTCGGCAGCTTGTGCCGGGGGTCGGCGATGCGCGCCTGCAGGCGACCGTCGTTGGTCAGCAGCAACAGGCCCTCGCTGTCGCGGTCCAGGCGCCCGGCCGGATACACGCCCGGCACCGGGATGAAGTCCTTGAGGGTCGAGCGCCCTTGCTCGTCGTTGAACTGGGTCAGTACGTCGAACGGCTTGTTGAACAGCAGCAGCTTCGGCTCGCTCGGCGGCGCCTTGGCCACCCGGCGTGGCGCAGGGCGGACGGGATGACGCGGGGAAGGACGCGGGGGACGGGACATGACTGGAAACGAGTTGGCTTGATCGGGGTACCGGGCGGCATGCTAGGTTGTCCGAGAGCCTGACCGCAAGAGCATCCCCTCATGCCCTCCCTGCGTCCCACCTGGCTGATCAGCCTGCTGACCCTGGCCGGCTGCGCTGGCAGCGCCTATCAGGGTCCGCCTTCGGACCATTTCGACGGCGAACGTTTCCGCAATATCCAGCCGACCGCGCACAAGAGCCTGCGCGACCTGCTCAAGTGGCAGTGGAACCGCCCGCCGCAACGCCCGTGGGTCGCCCTGCCGCCGACGGCAACGCCGCCAAGGGTGAACGAGCGCGCCCGCGGCGAAGAACTGCGGGTCACCTACATCAACCACGCCACCCTGCTGATCCAGCACCGCGGCCTGAACATCCTCACCGACCCGGTCTGGTCGCAACGGGTCAGCCCGCTCGCCTTCATCGGCCCGAAGCGCCACCATCCGCCCGGGTTGACGCTCGACCAGTTGCCGCCGATCGACCTGGTGCTGGTGAGCCACAACCACTACGACCACCTCGACCTGGAAACCCTGCGCCAGCTCCACCGGCGCTGGCCGACGGCCAAGGTAGTCAGCGGCCTGGGCAACGCCGGGCTGATCCGCCAGACAGGTTTCGCCGACGTCGTGGAGATCGACTGGTGGCAGGCCGTGCCGCTGGGCGCTGGCCTGACGCTGCATGGCGTACCGGTGCAGCACTGGTCGTCGCGCACCCGCAGCGACACCAACCGCACGCTCTGGCTCGGCTTCGTCATCGACTCGCCGGACGGCCCGCTGCTGTTTCCCGGCGATACCGGGCTCGGCCCGGAGTTCGGGCTGATCCACCAGCGCTTCGGGGCGATGCGTTTCGCCGCCCTGCCGATCGGCGCCTACGAGCCGCGCTGGTTCATGCGCGACCACCACATGAATCCCGACGACGCGGTGCAGGCCCATCGCACGCTGCAGGCGCAGACCAGCATGGCCATCCACTTCGGTACCTTCAATCTCACCGACGAACAGCAGGACGACCCGCCCAAGGCACTCCAGGCGGCGCTGCGCAGCCAAGGCGTGGACCCGGCGACCTTCGGCACGCCGAAACCCGGCGAGCAGTGGCGCGTCGCACCGCGCAACGTCGCTCAGGAGGCCGAGGCCACCAGGCGGGAGCAGCAGTTGCGGTAGCGCTTGCCGCTGCCGCACGGACAAGCCTGGTCGCCACGGCCGCCCAGGGCCAGCCAGCTTTCCAGGCGCGCGGCCATCCCGGCCAGGCGCTCGCGGGCCTCGTCGTCCAGGCCGGCGCGGGCCAGTTGGCGCCGCAGGCCGAGGTAGTCTTCCAGCAGGACATCGCGGCTGAGCGCCTGGTACTGGTCGGCCAGCGGCACGCCTTCGTAGCGCCGCTGCGGGTCGGCCAGGAAAGCGATGGCGCCCGCCTGCGGCAGGACATTCCAGAGGTTGCCGCGCGGATCGCGCCAGCAAGCGCTGAAACGCGCGCGCAGGGCCAGGCCGCGCCATTCTTCCAGGATCCAGCCGTCGACCCGCTCGCCGCCGAGGGCGTCGACCGCCCGACCGACCGAGAACCACGGTTCGCCGGCCAGGCTTTCCGGCATCGGCAACGGCGCTGCCACTTCTGGCGCGGCATCGGGCACCAGGCGGCGGGCGAAGCGACGGAGCGGGTTGCTGAGATGAGTGGGGGCGCTGAACGGCATGGGGCTCACATCGATGGCAGGCGTGGTCGTTCCGACCGGCAGAAGGTGCCGCGGTTCCACGCAGGGCGAAGGGCCGTCATTTTAGGGCCTCGGCGCCGCGAGGCGTAGAAGCGCGCCCCGGTTTCCGCGCGGAAACCGGGGCGCGTCCGATCAACGGAACGGCGGCTCGTCGAAACTCCGCAGCTTGCGCGAGTGCAGCGAGTTGAGCTGGCTGCGCAACAGGTCGAGGGCGGCGATGCCGATCCGCAGGTGCTGGTTCACCGCGCGCTCGTAGAAGGCGTTGGCCGAGCCGGGCAGCTTGATCTCGCTGTGCAGCGGCTTGTCCGAGACGCACAGCAACGTGCCGTAGGGCACCCGCAGGCGGTAGCCCTGGGCGGCGATGGTGCCGCTCTCCATATCCACCGCGATGGCCCGCGCCAGGTTGATCAGTGGCCGCTCCTGGGCCCAGCGCAGCTCCCAGTTGCGGTCGTCGTAGGTGAGCACGGTGCCGGTGCGCAAGCGTCGCTTGAGCGACTCGCCGCGCTCGCCGGTGACTTCGGCGGCGGCTTCCTGCAAGGCGACCTGGACCTCGGCCAGCGCCGGGATCGGGATGTGCGGCGGCAGCGCGCGGTCGAGGATGCCGTCGCGGCGCATGTAGGCGTGCGCCAGTACGTAGTCGCCGATGGTCTGCGACTGCCGCAGGCCGCCGCAGTGGCCGATCATCAGCCAGCAATGCGGACGCAACACCGCCAGGTGGTCGGTGATGTTCTTCGCGTTGGACGGGCCGACCCCGATGTTGACCAGGGTGATGCCGTCGCCATCGGCGGCGATCAGGTGGTAGGCCGGCATCTGGTAGCGGTGCCAGACCACCCCGGCGACGATGGCGTTGGCCTCGCCTTCGTCCATCCCGCGTTCGATGATCACGTTGCCCGGCAGGACCATGCGCACGAAGCGCGGGTCCTCGCGCAGGCGGGTCAGGCCGAGGCGGATGAACTGGTCGACGTAGCGGTGGTAGTTGGTCAGCAGGATCCACGGCTGCACGTGGCGCCAGTCGCTGCCGGTGTAGTGCACCAGGCGGCGCAGGGAGAAGTCCACCCGCGCGGCGTCGAACAGCGCCAGCGGCAACTGGTCGGCGCGTTCCCATTCGTAGAGGCCGTCGGCGATGTCGTCGGAAGCGGCGGACAGGTCGGTGCTGGGGAACACCCGCGCCAGCTCGGCGGCGGTCACCCCGGAGCCGGCCAGCTCGTCGCCCTGCTCGACCACGTAGGGATAGGGGATGTCCTGTTGGCTCGGGCCGACCTGCACCTGCACGGTGAAATCGTCCATCAGCGGACGCAACTGTTCCAGCAGGTACTTGCGGAAGGCGTCGGGGTGGGTGACGGTGACGCTGTATTCGCCCGGCACCTGGACCTTGGCGTAGGCGCGGGTGGTGGACGGCACCTCGCCCTGGCAGCGGTAGCCGATGCGCAGTTGCGGGTAGTGAAAGTTCTGCCGCTCGGCCTCGCTCGGCTCGATGCGCTCCTTGATGTAGCGCTTGAGCGCCTGGCTCAGCGCCGCGGTGGCCTGGCGGTGCAGCTCGGCAAGACGGTCGACGGCCTCCTCGGCCGTGCGGGCGACGACGAACCCGTCGTCGGAATCGATACTCATGGTGGGCTTCCTGTCGGTTCGCATGGAAAACATCTTGCCTGTACCGACAGGAAAACACAGCGCTTTTCTCCCGTTACCTCATTCGGCCAGCGCCACCACCGCCATGGTCACGGTGGCCTTGCTGAACAGGCGCCGCCGACCGTCCCGCTCGGCGAACACCTCGGCCTCGACCACCGTCACCTGGCGCCCGGCCTTGAGCACCTCGGCGCGACACAACAGGCGCTGGCAAAGCGCCGGGCGCAACAGGTTGAGCTTGAACTCCAGGCTCAGCACCGTCTGCCCCTCCTCCACCAGGGTCGCGGCGGCGGCCCCGGCGGCATGGTCGGCCAGGGTCGCCTGGACCCCGGCATGGATGAAGCCGTTCTGCTGGGCGTGGCGGGGCAGGATGTCCAGCCCCGCTTCGACCCAACCCGGCCCGCAGTCCAGCGGACGGATGCCGAGGTCGCCGACGAAACTGGCCGCGGCGAAGCCCTGCTCGACCAGCTCCCGGTAGCGCGGATGCGCTTGCATCGCGACGCGCCTCAGGCCAGGTGCGGGGTGGCGCGAGCCAACAGCGCCTCGACCTCGACGCCGCGCGGGAGGGTGCCGTAGACCCGCCCGCCGTCCCCCAGGCGACTGCCGATGAAGGCGTCGGACACCGCGGAGTTGCCGGCTTCCAGCAACAGCTTGGCCTGCAAGGCGATCGCCACGTCCTCGGTGAGCTGGCGGGCGCGGTACTGGATGTCGGCGGTGTCGGCGAAGGCCGCCTTGAGGTTGCCGATGTGCGCGGCGAGACGGGCGTCGCCATGGCCGTCGCCCAGTTCGGCGAACAGCGCGTCGAGCACCCCCGGCTCCTTCGACAGGGCACGCAGCACGTCCAGGCACTGCACGTTGCCGGAACCTTCCCAGATCGAGTTCACCGGGGCCTCGCGGTACAGCCGCGGCAGGATGGTTTCCTCGACGTAGCCGGCACCGCCCATGCATTCGGAGGCTTCGTTGATCATCGCCGGGGCACGCTTGCAGATCCAGTACTTGCCCACCGCGGTGACCAGGCGGGCGAACTTCTCCTCCTGCTCGTCGTGGGCACGGTCCAGGGCATGCCCCATGCGCAGGGTCAGGGCCAGCGCCGCCTCGCTTTCCAGGGCCAGGTCGGCGAGCACGTTCTGCATCAGCGGTTGCTCGGCCAGCACCCGCCCGCCGACCTTGCGGTAGGCACAGTGGTGGGCAGCCTGGGTCAACGCCTGACGCATCAATGCGCTGGAGCCGATCATGCAGTCGAAGCGGGTCATGGCGACCATCTCGATGATGGTCGGCACGCCACGGCCCTCTTCGCCGACCATCCAGGCCAGGGCGCCGCGATACTCGATTTCGCTGGAGGCGTTCGACCAGTTGCCCAGCTTGTCCTTCAGGCGCTGGATGTAGAACTGGTTGCGGCTGCCGTCCGGCCGGTGGCGCGGCAGCAGGAAGCAGGTCAGGCCCTTGTCGGTGTAAGCCAGGGTGAGGAAGGCGTCGCACATCGGCGCCGAGCAGAACCACTTGTGCCCGACCAGTTCGTAGGCCTGCCCCGGCCCGGGAATCCCCACCGGGTAGGCCCGCGTGGTATTGGCGCGGACGTCGGTGCCGCCCTGCTTCTCGGTCATCGCCATGCCGATGGTGACGCCCGCCTTCTGCTCCATCGGCACGTTGCGCGGGTCGTACTCGCGGGAGAGGATCTTCGGCAGCCATTTCTCGGCCAGGTCCGCCTGCAGGCGAATCGCCGGCACGCTGGCGTAGGTCATGGTCAACGGGCAACCGGTGCCGGCCTCCGCCTGGCTGTGCAGGTAGGACAGCCCGGCCCGCGCCACCTGGGCGCCGGGGCGCGGGTCGGTCCAGGGCAGCGAGGGCAGTTCGTGTTCGATGGCGGCGCGCATCAGCTCGTGGTAGGCGGGGTGGAACTCCACCAGGTCGACGCGGTTGCCGTAGCGGTCGTGGCTATGGAACTCCGGCTTGTGCTGGTTGGCCAGGAAGCCGGCCGCCATCAGCGGGCCGCCGGCCAGCTCGCCGTAGCGCTGCAGGCGCTCCTCGGCCCAGCCGCCCTGGTAGCGACGCCCCCACTCCTGGAGAGGCAGGTCGAGGCGGTAGAGGTTGGCACCATCCAGCGACGGTACCTGGTTGGTCACTTCGTGGGTTTCGGCGTACTGGTGCAGGTTCATGAGGGTTCCTCGCAGACAGGCGCGCCCACCGCGCGCAGGCAGAAGTTCACCAGAGCCGTACTCACCGGCTCCAGACTCGGTTCCGGCTGGCCGCTGTCGCGAGCGGCGCGCGCCGGGGGAGACAAGGGGCCGACCAGCGCCTCGGCGATGGCCCCGACCAGGCAGGCCGCGGCAAGCGGCACCAGGGAAAGCTGGAATGCGCCACTGCGCCGGCCCTCCTCGAGCAGTTCGACGAACAGTGCGGCGTAGGCCTCGCGATAGCGCAGGCGCTGCTCGTCGACTTCAGGATCCACCGGCTCGGCGATCAGGGCGAAGGCCAGCCGCTGGCTGCTCCAGGCGCGCGCGGCAAAGCGCCGCAAGCCCTCGGCCAGGCGCCAGGCGGGCGCGCCGGGACCGCGCAGGACCACGGCCAGGGCATCGACCTCACGCTGGCTGGCGCGGCGGAAGATTTCCGCCGCCAGCTCGCCCTTGCCCCGGAAGTGGCGGTACAGGCTGCCGGTGGCGATCCCCGCGTCGTCGGCCAGGGCCTGCATGGTCAGCGCGGCGAAACCGCCCTCCGCGACACGCCGCAGGCCTAGCTGGAGGATGCGCTCGCGCAGCGCGGAATCGCGTTGCAGGCGGCGTTCGGTGACACGATAGACCATGACTGAATCCGGATTCACTTTTTCCCAGTGAATCACGCTTCAGGCTTTGCCTAAAGAGACATACAGGTCGCGCAGGCCGGCATTTCAGCCAGCCGCGGAAAGGCTTCAGGCGGACTTGGTGACGATCGGCTGGCACAGCAGCCAATCGTGCAGCAGGGTCTGCAACTCTTCGAACTTGACCGGCTTGGCCATGTAGTCGCTCATGCCCGCCGCCAGGCAGCGCTCGCGATCGCCGCTGTGGCTGTGGGCGGTCAACGCCAGCACCGGCAGTTCCGCGCAGCCGGGCAGCGCGCGGATCGCCCGACAGGTGGCGAAGCCGTCCATCACCGGCATCTGGCAGTCGAGCAGTACGCCGTCCGGCCGCTCGCGCGCCAGCAACTCCAGGGCCTCGCTGCCGTTGTCGGCGGTGCGCACCCGGTAGCCGAGTTTGAGCAGCATGCCGCGAGTCACCAACTGGTTGATGGCGTTGTCCTCCACCACCAGCACCGTGCACTCCTCGGGACGCCGCACCGCCTGCCCGCCGGCGCGCCGCGGCGGCGGCGCCAGGCCCTGGGCCGGCTGGGTCAGTTGCAGGCGCAGGAGGAAGCGGCTGCCCTGTCCCGGCCGGGACTCGTGGGTCAGCTCGCCGCCAAGCAGCTCCACCAGCTTGCGGCACAGAGCCAGGCCGATGCCGAGGCCTCCGTAGCCACGGGTCAACGAGCTGTCGGCCTGGACGAAACGCTGGTAGAGGTCGCTGCCGGCGGCCATGTCGAAACCGATGCCGGTGTCGATCACTTCCACCCGCAGCGCCACCCCGTCATGGGTACGCCCGGCGGCGACGCGCAGGGTGACGCTGCCCCTGGCGGTGAACTTGATCGCGTTGTCGACCAGGTAGCCCAGCGCCTGGGCCAGCTTGCCGGCATCGCCTTCGAGGGTGTCCGGCAGGCTGTCGTCCAGTTGCAGGGCGAAGCGCAGGCCCTTCTCCTCGGCGCGCGGCGCGTACTGCGCGCGCAGGCTGTCGAACAGGCCGCGCAGGCTGAACGGCTCGCGGCGCGGGTAAAGCTTGCCGGCCTGCAGTTCGATGAGGGCGAGGATGTCGTTGACCATCCGCATCATGTCCCGCGCCGAACCGGCGGCGGTGCGCTGGTACTCGGCGAGTTCGACGTCCATCGGCACCGTCTGCATCAGCTCCAGCGAACCGATCACCCCGCTCATCGGGGTGCGCAGTTCGTGGGTGACGGTGGCGAGGAACTCGTCCTTCAGGCGATTGCTGTTGGCCAGTTCCTGGTTCAGCGCTTCCAGCTTGCGGCTGGACTCCTGGAGGATTCGCGCGCGCTCCTCCTTCATCGCGTTGATCCGGTCGGCCAGCGCCAGCGACAGCAAGCCCACCTCCAGCGCCGAACCGATCTGGCTGGCATACATAGTGAGGAACATGTTCGGCAGGTAGCCGAGGACCATCAGGGTATTGACGATGCCGCCGAGAAGGAAGGCGGTCCAGGCGATGATGAAATAGCGCGCCACGCGCATGCCGCGCAGCCAGGCGAGGATGCCGGCGGCGAAGATCAGGCCGGTGAAGGCCAGCGCCAGGTAGGTGGCCAGGCGTAGAGCCACGGCGTAGCTCATGGTCAGCGCCATCAGCATGACCAGCGCGCCGACCGCCATCAGCGCCAGCAGGCCGCGGTCGACCCACACGCTGTGGTCGCGGGTATGCAGGAAGCTGCGCGCGAACTGGCAGCCGAACAGCGCCGCCGAACCGATCAGGAATGGCGTGGCGGCGTTCGCCCACCAGGGGCTGTCAGGCCAGAAGTACTCGATGCCGGAGCCGTTCACCGAGACCTGGTAGAGCCCGAAGGAAGCGATATAGAGGATGTAGTAGAGATAGCTGGTATCGCGGACGCTGAGGAAGATGAACAGGTTGTAGATCAGCATCACCAGCAGCACGCCATAGATGATGCCGAGCACATAGATGCGTTCGGGCTGCTCCTCCAGGTAGGCCTTGGGCGACCACAGGGTCAACGGCGCCTGGATCGATCCCTGGCTTTCCAGCCGCAGGTAGACACGCTGCGGCTTGTTCGGCTCGAGGCCGAGTTCGAACAGGTAGTTGTTCTGCCGGATCGGCCGACTGGCGAACGGCAATGTGTCGCCGGTGCGTTGGGCGAGGCGGTAGCCGCCCTGGCCATCGGGCAGGTAGAGGTCGAGCTTGTCCAGCGGCGGATAGGCCAGCTCCAGCAGCCAGGTGCGCGGATCGCTGGAGGCGACCGGCCGGTAGTCCAGGTCCAGGCGCAACCAGAACACCGAGCGCGAATAGCCGGCATTGAGCACGTCCTTGTCATGGCGGCGGAAGCTGCTGTCGATGGCCCGCGAGGTGATGTCGTTGATATCGGCGCTACCGCGCACGTCCTCGAACACGTCGATGGACTGCCCCAGCGGCAGGCGCTCGACCTGCTCGTTGAAGCTCACCGCACCCGCCAGGCACGGCAACGCAAGAAGAAAGAGAATCAGCCAGTGCCGCATGATGCCCCGCAGTGCTCCTCGAACGGACCGGGAGCCCCACCTCCCTCGTCATGGTCCGCCCTTGGCGAGCGTTGTATGAATATTCGCCGAACTTTAGCACACGCCACGCCACATCAGGCCCGGAACGTGTCACGCAGGGCCCGGGCGCGGCGCCCGAAAGGTCGTCCGCGCAGCCGCCACGGAGCGCTTTTAGTGGTAAGCTCACGCGCCATGAAAACACCGACTTCCCGCCCCGTAGTGCTCTGCCTGTCCGGTCACGACCCCAGTGGTGGCGCCGGACTGCAAGCCGACATCGAAGCCCTGCTCGCCCAGGGCTGCCACGCCGCCCCGGCGGTCACCGCGCTGACCGTGCAGGACACCGTCAACGTCAGCGACTTCCGCGTCCTCGACCGCGAGTGGGTGCTGGCCCAGGCCAACGCCGTACTCGCCGACCTGCCCGTCGCGGCGGTCAAGCTGGGTATGCTCGGTTCGCTGGAGATGGTCGACACGGTGGCCGAGATCCTCGCCGCCCACCCGCACTTGCCGGTGGTCTGCGATCCGGTGCTGCGCGCCGGCGGCGGCGGTGCGCTGGGCAAGGGCGACGTCGGCTTCGCCATGCGCGAGCGGCTGCTGCCGCGCGCCACCATCGCCACGCCGAACCTGCCGGAAGCGCGCCTGCTCGCCGACCTGCCCGAGGGCAGCGCCGACCAGTGCGCCGAGCGCCTGCTGGAACACTGCGAGCACCTGTTGATCACCGGCGGACACGGCGACGAAAGCGAAGTGCACAATCGCCTGTACAGCCGCGACGGCAGCCGCCGCACCTTCACCTGCCAGCGCCTGCCCGGCAGCTACCATGGCTCCGGCTGCACCCTGGCCAGCGCCCTGGCCGGTCGCATCGCCCTCGGCGAAGCTCTGCACGGCGCCGTACAGAGCGCCCTCGACTACACCTGGCGGACCCTGCGCGACGCCGAGAGTCCGGGCCACGGCCAATACGTGCCGCGCCGCCTGCCCACCGACTTCTGTCACTGAGAGCCAGCCGATGAAACTGCGCGGCCTGTACGCCATCACCGATAGCCAGCTACTGGACGACGGCCGCCTGCTGCCCTACGTCGAAGCCGCGCTACGCGGCGGCGCGCGCCTGCTGCAATACCGCGACAAATCCAGCGACCAGGCGCGGCGCCTGCGCGAGGCGGAAAGCCTGCGCGAACTCTGCGAACGCTACGGCGCGCAGTTGATCGTCAACGACGACGCCGAACTCGCCGCGCGCCTGGGCGTCGGCCTGCACCTCGGCCAGACCGACGGTTCGCTGTCGGCGGCGCGCGCCCTGCTCGGCCGCCAGGCGATCATCGGCGCCACCTGCCACGCCCGGCTGGAGCTGGCCGAGCAGGCGGTGGCCGAGGGCGCCAGCTACGTCGCCTTCGGCCGCTTCTTCAATTCCAGCACCAAACCCGGCGCCCCCGCCGCCAGCGTCGAACTGCTCGACCAGGCCCGGCCGCGCCTGCACCTGCCGATCACCGCCATCGGCGGCATCAGCCTCGATACCGCGCCCGGTCTGATCGCCCGCGGCGTCGATCTGGTCGCCGTGATCCATGCGCTGTTCGCCGCCGCGTCCGCCGCCGAGGTGGAACGCCGCGCCCGCGCCTTCAGCGCCCTGTTCGAACCTGCCTGACGCCTCCGCGCCTCGCCCGAGAGATAGAGAGCTAGCCATGTCCCGTTCCGAAACGCTGTTCAACAACGCCCAGAAACACATTCCCGGCGGGGTCAACTCCCCGGTGCGCGCCTTCAAGAGCGTCGGCGGCACCCCGCTGTTCTTCAAGCACGCCGAAGGCGCCTATGTACTGGACGAGGACGACAAGCGCTACGTGGACTATGTCGGCTCCTGGGGCCCGATGATCCTCGGCCACAGCCATCCGGACGTGCTCGACGCGGTGCGCCGGCAGCTCGACCACGGCCTGTCCTATGGCGCGCCGACCGCGCTGGAAGTGGAAATGGCCGACCTGGTCTGCTCCATGGTGCCGTCGATGGAGATGGTGCGCATGGTCAGCTCCGGCACCGAGGCGACCATGAGCGCCATCCGCCTGGCCCGCGGCTACACCGGGCGCGACAGCATCATCAAGTTCGAAGGCTGCTACCACGGCCACTCCGACAGCCTGCTGGTGAAGGCCGGCTCCGGCGCGTTGACCTTCGGCGTGCCGAACTCCCCGGGCGTTCCGGCAGCCTTCGCCAAGCACACCCTGACCCTGCCGTTCAACGACATCGAGGCGGTGCGCAAGACACTGGGCGAAGTCGGCAAGGAGGTCGCCTGCATCATCGTCGAGCCGGTTGCCGGCAACATGAACTGTGTGCCGCCGGCGCCGGGCTTCCTCGAAGGCCTGCGTGAAGCCTGCGACGAACACGGCGTGGTGCTGATCTTCGACGAAGTGATGACCGGCTTCCGTGTCGCCCTCGGCGGCGCCCAGGCCTACTACGGGGTCACCCCGGACCTGTCGACCTTCGGCAAGATCATCGGCGGCGGCATGCCGGTGGGCGCCTTCGGCGGCAAGCGCGAGATCATGCAGCAGATTTCCCCGCTGGGCCCGGTCTACCAGGCCGGCACGCTCTCGGGCAACCCGCTGGCAATGGCCGCCGGCCTGACCACCCTGCGCCTGATCAGCCGCCCCGGTTTCCACAACGAACTGACCGCCTACACCACGCGCATGCTCGACGGCCTGCAACAGCGCGCGGATGCCGCCGGCATCCCCTTCGTCACCACCCAGGCGGGCGGCATGTTCGGCCTGTACTTCAGCGGCGCCGACGCCATCGTCACCTTCGAGGACGTGATGGCCAGCGACGTCGAACGCTTCAAGCGCTTCTTCCACCTGATGCTTGACGGTGGCGTGTACCTTGCGCCTAGCGCCTTCGAGGCCGGCTTCACCTCCATCGCCCATGGCGACAAGGAGCTGGAAATCACGCTGAACGCCGCCGAAAAAGCCTTCGCCGCGCTGAAATGATCCTCTTCGCGGCGCCCTTCCCGGGCGCCGCCCTCCTCCCCGCCGGAACGCCTTCCTAGCCGAAATGCATAAACGCGCCGACAAAGTTCCCGAAAAGACAGTAAAGACTTTGTAAGGAGGCGTCGGCTTATTTCATAATGTGAGGGTCAGCGCATTTCGTTGGCCGGGCAGCCCTTGCCCGCCCCGATCCAGGAGGTGTCTTCCCCTCATGTTCCGTACCGGCCGCACCCTCGCCCTGGGTTGCCTGTTGATCCTCCAGCCGCTGCTCGCGCAGGCGGGAGGCAACTCGTTGCTGATTCCAGCGACCGGCCGCTGCGCGCTGAACACCGTTCCCGAAGAATTGCAACAGGCGCTCGCCGCCTGCCAGCAGGTCGCCAATGGCGGCGACGCCGAGGCGCAATACGAACTGGGCGAATTCTTCTACGACGGCGAGCGCATCCCGCGCGACCTCCAGGCCGCCCTCAACTGGTTCGAGAAAGCTTCTCTACAGGGCCATGCCCAGGCCCAGTACCACCTCGGCACCATGTTCTTCCGTGGCGAAGGGGTTCCGGCGAACAACGTACAGGCCTACATCGTGCTGAAGATGGCAGCGGTGAACGGCGCCGAGGACGCCCTGGACAGCGCCGACCTGGTAGCCGAGCAGATGAACCGCGACGAACTGGACATCGCCACCCGGGTGCTGGGGCAGATCTTCCGCAACTACCTGATCGAACTGCAGACTGCCGGCGGCGTCACGCCCTTCGCGCCGCTGCCCTGACGTCCCTTTCGCGAATCAGTCGCTCTTGCCGGGCATCGGCATGGGGAACGGCATGACGTTGCCCGCGCCCTTGGCCTCGCTGATCTTCGGCGTACCCAGGCGCTCGACCTCGTCGATGCGGACGATCGCGTGCATCGGCACGAAGCTGCGCAGAACGCCTTCGAACTGCGCCTTGAGCTTCTCCTCGCTGGGGTCCACCACCACCTGGGTGCGCTCGCCGAAGACGAACTCCTCGATTTCCAGGAAGCCCCACAGATCGCTCTGGTAGATCTGCTTGGCATACATCTCGAAGACCTGGCCCTGGTTGAGGAAAATCACCTTGTAGATGGGGTTTTCGCGCTTGTTCATGGCGGGGAAAGCAATGCCGGAAAATGAAGGGCGCGAATCATAGCACAGCCTTTCGGCCAGCAACGCTAGGAACCGGGGGCCCCGCCCTCTATAATGCGCGGTCCTTTTCGAACTGTCCGACGAAGCGCATGGCCAAGAAGCTTTTCATCGAAACCCACGGCTGCCAGATGAACGAGTACGACTCGTCGCGAATGGCGGACCTGCTCGGTGAACACCAAGCCCTCGAGGTGACCGAAAACGCCGCCGAGGCCGACGTCATCCTGCTCAATACCTGCTCGATCCGCGAGAAGGCCCAGGAAAAGGTGTTTTCCAAGCTCGGCATGTGGCGCGAGCTGAAACAGCAGAATCCCGACCTGGTGATCGGCGTCGGCGGCTGCGTGGCCAGCCAGGAAGGCGCCGCGATCCGTGAGCGCGCGCCCTATGTCGACGTGGTCTTCGGCCCGCAGACCCTGCACCGCCTGCCGGAAATGATCGACGCCGCGCGCAGCACGCGCAAGCCGCAGGTCGACGTGTCCTTCCCGGAAATCGAGAAATTCGACCGCCTGCCGGAACCGCGGGTCGATGGCCCCACCGCCTTCGTCTCGGTGATGGAAGGCTGCAGCAAGTACTGCAGCTTCTGCGTGGTGCCCTACACCCGCGGCGAGGAAGTCAGCCGACCATTCGACGACGTGATCGCCGAAGTGATCCACCTGGCCGAGAACGGCGTCCGCGAAGTCACCCTGCTGGGACAGAACGTCAACGGCTTCCGCGGCCTGACCCACGATGGCCGCCTGGCCGACTTCGCCGAACTGCTGCGGGTGGTCGCCGCCGTCGACGGTATCGAGCGCATCCGCTATACCACCTCGCACCCGCTGGAATTCTCCGACGCGCTGATCCAGGCCCACGCCGAGGTGCCGGAGCTGGTGAAATTCATCCACCTGCCGGTGCAGTCGGGCTCCGACCGCGTGCTGGCGGCGATGAAGCGCAACCATACCGTGCTGGAATACAAGTCGCGTATCCGCAAGCTGAAGGCCGCGGTACCGGACATCTGCATCAGCTCCGACTTCATCGTCGGTTTCCCCGGCGAAACCGAGAAGGACTTCGAGCAGACCATGAAGCTGGTGGAGGACGTCGGCTTCGACTTCTCCTTCTCCTTCATCTACAGCGCGCGGCCCGGCACGCCCGCCGCCGACCTCGCCGACGACCTGCCGGAAGAAGTGAAGAAACAGCGCCTGCAGATCCTCCAGAGCCGCATCCACCAGCAAGGCTACGAGATCAGCCGGCGCATGGTCGGCAGCACCCAGCGGATCCTGGTCACCGACTTCTCGAAGAAGGACCCAGGCATGCTCCAGGGGCGCACCGAGAACAACCGGATCGTCAACTTCCGCTGCGACAATCCACGCCTGATCGGCCAGTTCGCCCAGGTGCACATCGACGACGCGCTGCCGCACTCGCTGCGCGGTACCCTGATCGACAGCACCCTGCATTGAGGCCGACGACCGTACGGCGGGCTCGCTGAACCTTCCCGCCGCCACGGTGCACCAACGTTTCAGCGGGAACCGGGAAAGCGCCGCCGCGATACGGCAACTTTGCGCGACGATATCCAGCGGTTATTCTCTTCCCTATCAATCAGCCACTGGCGAGTACGACAGAACACCTTGAACGCCCCCCAGGAACTTCATCGCTTTATCCTCGAGCCGTTCGACGCCCGCAGCTTCGCGACACTTTGCGGGCAGTTCGACGAGCATCTCCACCAGATCGAGAAACGCCTCGACATCGAGATCCGCAACCGCGGCAACCAGTTCGAACTGGCCGGCGAACCGCGCCGGACCAAGGTCGCCGAACGCCTGCTGCAGCGTCTCTACCGCGAGGCGCAGAACGGCACCGATCTCACCCCCGACACCGTGCACCTGTACCTGCAGGAGTCCGGCCTGGAAGACCTCGAGGAATTGCAGAGCGCGCCGCAGGTCACCCTGAAGTCGCGCAAGGCGCACATCCGCCCGCGCGGCGCCAACCAGCAGCGCTACGTCAAGGCGATCCTCGACCACGACATCAACTTCGGCATCGGTCCGGCTGGCACCGGCAAGACCTACCTCGCCGTGGCCTGCGCCGTCGACGCCCTGGAGCGCGAGCAGATCCGCCGCATCCTGCTGGTGCGCCCGGCGGTCGAGGCCGGCGAGAAGCTCGGTTTCCTTCCCGGCGACCTGTCGCAGAAGATCGACCCCTACCTGCGCCCGCTCTACGACGCGCTCTACGAGATGCTCGGCTTCGAACACGTGGCCAAGCTGATCGAGCGCAACGTCATCGAGGTCGCGCCGCTGGCCTACATGCGCGGGCGCACGCTGAACAACAGCTTCATCATCCTCGACGAGAGCCAGAACACCACCGTCGAGCAGATGAAGATGTTCCTCACCCGGATCGGCTTCGGCTCCACCGCGGTGATCACCGGCGACGTCACCCAGGTCGACCTGCCCCGCGGCACCCGCTCCGGCCTCAAGCACGTGATCGAGGTCCTGCAGGACGTCCCCGGCATCAGCTTCACCCATTTCAAGCCCAAGGATGTGGTCCGCCACCCGCTGGTGCAGCGTATCGTCGAAGCCTACGAGCGCCATGAGAACCGCCAGCAAGGCCAGGTGCGGCCGGTCGAGGGAACGGGCAAGGGCGGTCACGATGCCGCTTGAGCTCGACCTGCAGGTCGCCAGCGCCGCCCCGGACCTGCCCTCCGAAGCACAGTTCCGCGCCTGGTGCGAACTGGCCCTGCGCCAGCGTCCGGAGTCGGAGCTGACCATCCGCCTGGTGGACGAGGCCGAAGGCCTGGAACTGAACAGCACCTACCGGCACAAGGACTACGCGACCAACGTGCTGTCCTTCCCCGCCGATGTCCCGGACGAGCTTCTCGATATCCCGCTGCTCGGCGACCTGGTGATCTGCGCCCCGGTGGTCGCCCGCGAAGCCCTGGAACAGCGCAAGCCGTTGCAGGCCCACTGGGCCCACCTGGTGATCCACGGCTGCCTGCACCTGCTCGGCTACGACCACATCGACGACGCCGAAGCGGAAGAAATGGAAACACTGGAACGTGAATTGCTGGCGGAACTGGGTCATCCCGATCCGTACGCCTGCGACGACGAAGAGCCACCGAGCAAGGAAAAATGAGCGAAGACCGATCGAGCAACGGGCACAAGTCCTGGCTGGACAAGATCACCCAGGCTTTTGCCCACGAGCCGAGAAACCGCCAGGAGCTACTCGAGCTGCTGCGCGATGCCCACGACAACAAGCTGCTGGACAGCGAGGCGCTGTCCATCGTCGAGGGGGCGATCCAGGTCGCCGACCTGCAGGTGCGCGACATCATGGTGCCGCGCTCGCAGATGATGAGCATCCGCTCGACCCAGACGCCGAAGGAATTCCTTCCGGCCATCATCGAAGCCGCCCACTCGCGCTACCCGGTGGTCGGCGAAAGCCTCGACGACGTCATGGGCGTACTGCTGGCCAAGGACCTCCTGCCACTGATCCTGCACAACGACGAGCGTCCCTTCGACATCAAGGAACTGCTGCGTCCGGCCACCTTCGTCCCCGAATCCAAGCGCCTCAACGTGCTGCTCCGCGAATTCCGCGCCAACCGCAACCACATGGCCATCGTCATCGACGAATACGGCGGCGTGGCCGGCCTGGTGACCATCGAGGACGTGCTGGAACAGATCGTCGGTGATATCGAGGACGAGCACGACGTCGAGGAGGACAGCTACATCAAGCCGCTGCCCAGCGGCGATTTCATCGTCAAGGCGCTGACCCCCGTGGACGCCTTCAACGACTTCTTCGGCTCGGAATTCTCCGACGAGGAATTCGATACCGTGGGCGGCCTGGTGATGAGCGCCTTCGGCCACCTGCCCAAGCGCAACGAAGTGGTCGAGCTGGGCGAGTTCCGTTTCCGCGTACTCAACGCCGACAGCCGCCGCGTCCATCTGCTGCGCCTGTCTCCCCTGCAGAACTGAGCGCGCCCCCTCCGCCGCGGCGGAGGGGGCATCTTCCCGCGCCGTCCTTCTGGCGTCTCGCCAGCCCCTCCTTTACTCTTGCGCCTTGCGCCAGACTCCCCTGTCGCCGCGGACGTTGCCGTCCGGCAGCCGAAGGCGGCCCCGGTCTGCGCAGTCGGACATTGAACAGGCTCTAAGGACATTCGATGCGTTGGATTTCTCGTCCCGGCTGGCCCGGACACCTGCTGGCACTCGCCGCAGGCGCGCTCACACCCCTGGCCCTGGCGCCCTTCGTCTACTGGCCGCTGGCGATCCTCTCGATCGCCCTGCTCTATCTCGGCTTGCGCGGCCTTCCCGGCAAGTCCGCCCTGTGGCGCGGCTGGTGGTACGGTTTCGGCGCGTTCGGCGCCGGCACCAGCTGGATCTACGTCAGTATCCATGACTACGGCGCCGCCTCGGTGCCGCTGGCGAGCTTCCTCATGCTCGGCTTCACCGCCGGCGTCGCCTTCTTCTTCGCCCTGCCGGCCTGGCTGTGGGCGCGCTGCCTGCGCCGCGACAACGCGCCGCTGGGCGACGCCCTGGCGTTCGCCGCCCTGTGGCTGGCACTGGAGCTGTTCCGCAGTTGGTTCCTTACCGGTTTCCCCTGGCTCTACGCCGGCTATAGCCAGTTGCAGGGACCGCTGGCCGGGCTGGTGCCGGTGGGTGGCGTATGGCTGTCCTCCTTCGTCATCGCCCTCAGCGCGGCCCTGCTGGTGAACCTGCCGCGCCTCTTCCCGCACGGTGCCAGCCTGCTTCTGGGGCTGGTCCTGCTGCTCGGCCCGTGGGCGGCCGGCCTCTATCTCAAGGGCCACGCCTGGACCCATTCGGCCGGCGAACCGCTGAGGGTAGTGGCGATCCAGGGCAACATCGCCCAGGAGCTGAAATGGGACCCGAATCAGGTCCGCGCGCAACTCGACCTCTACCGCGACCTGAGCCTGCCGCAGCAGGACGTCGACCTGATCGTCTGGCCGGAAACCGCGGTGCCGATTCTCCAGGACATGGCCAGCGGCTACCTCGGCGCCATGGGCCAGGTCGCCGACGAGAAGAACGCCGCGCTGATCACCGGGGTCCCGGTGCGCGAACGTCTCGCCGACGGCAAGAGTCGCTACTTCAACGGCATCACCGTGGTCGGCGAAGGCGCGGGCACCTACCTCAAGCAGAAGCTGGTGCCGTTCGGCGAGTACGTGCCGCTGCAGGACCTGCTGCGCGGCCTGATCGCCTTCTTCGACCTGCCGATGTCCGACTTCGCTCGCGGCCCGGCCGACCAGCCGCTGCTCAAGGCCAAGGGCTACGAGATCGCCCCGTACATCTGCTACGAAGTGGTCTACCCGGAGTTCGCTGCCGCGCTCGCGGCGCAGAGCCAGGTGTTGCTGACAGTGAGCAACGACACCTGGTTCGGCACTTCCATAGGCCCGTTGCAGCACCTGCAGATGGCGCAGATGCGCGCCCTGGAAAGCGGTCGCTGGATGATCCGCGCGACCAACAACGGCGTCACCGGCCTGATCGATCCCTATGGCCGAATCGTCCGGCAGATCCCGCAGTTCCAGCAGGGCATCCTGCGCGGCGAGGTGATTCCCATGCAGGGCCTGACGCCCTATCTGCAATACCGCGTCTGGCCGCTGGCCGGGTTGGCCGGCGTGCTGCTGCTATGGGCTCTGCTCGGCCGCCAGTTGCGTCCGCAGGAGCGACGCCTGTTCGGCTGAAACCAGCCCCTCCTGGAAAGACCGGCGCCCCTGCGGCGCCGGTTGCGTCTCAGCGGTAGAACAGGCGATAGCCGACCAGGCCGATCGCCTCGTTCAGCAGCATGCCGCTCTGCCAGAAGGCCTGCGCTTCCGGCAGCCAGCCGCCGAAGGGCCGCAGGTTGGCCCCGCCGAGGAAGCCGACCGGCGCCGGGATCACCTCGAACCCCTGGCGCTCGAAGCTCCAGCGTGCCCGCTGCATGTGCCAGGCCTGGGTCACCAGCACCACCCGGCGCACGCCGGCCTCGCGCAACTGCGGGGCGCTCAGGGTGGCGTTTTCCCAGGTGGTACGGCTGAGACCTTCCTGCCAGCGCGTCGGCACGCCGAAGTCCTGCAACAGGGCATTGGCCATCAGCGCCGCCTCGCTGGGCGGGCGCCCGTAATGCAACCCGCCGCTGATCAGTACCGGCAGCGCCGAGGTCTTGGCCAGCCGCGCGGCATAGCGCAGCCGCTCGGCCGCCAGCAGGCTCGGCGCATCGTCGCCCCAGGCCGGGTCGTTGGTCTGCCGGCCGACACCGAGGATGACGATGGCGTCGGCGCGCTGCGCCAGGCCCGGCAGATCCTCCGCCAGCAGGGCCGGTTCGCTTTCGAGCCAGCGCCCCATCCGCTCCACACTGAGCGGCATACTCATCAGCCACAGACCGAAGAACCCGCAGACACCGCACAGCCGCGCCAGCCTCGGTCGGCTGGTGCGCCACCAGAAAGCGAAAAACAGCAGCAGCAACAGGCCGCCCGGCGGCAGCAGCAGTTGCTTGAAGAAATAACGGATCGGCATCGCCCCCTCCCTGTCGGAAGAGGCAATCTAAAGGATTGCGCGACGCCTGGCGAAACTTCCGGGAAGGAGACCCTAGCGGTCGTTGCCCGAACGGAACAGTTGCGAGCCGCAATGGCCGCACGGCAACACGCCATGCCCCTTGCTCCACTGCACCGGCGCACCGCAGAGCGCACAGAGCAGTTGCCGCTGTTTCAACGAGACGTGCCGACGCGGCGCCGGCGGTTGCGGCCGGGGCGGCCGGGGTGTCCTGCCGGGCTGGCGCTCGAGCAGCGCCAGCTCCTCGGCGGCCGCATGCCAGCCGCGCAACCAGTGCAGGTCCTGGTCGAGATAGGCGCGTATCAGCCCCATCTCCGCTTCGCTCAAACCACGCAACTCAAGCTCCGTGGGATGCTCGTCACGCAGGCGCTCGGCCGTATCCGCTTCATCCAGAGCCAGGGCGAGACGCTGCAGCAGCCTCTCGTACAGCCCACCTCCCGTCACACTCGCGCGTTGCAGCTCAGCCATCGAACACCTCTGAAGGTACCACTGGGCAGCCAGCCATCGACGGCCCATAGGGAAAGCTTAGCGTTCCCGTTCGGCTGAACCGCCCCCGGCGACAAACGGCGCGGGCTATCGACAGGAGTGGGGGTCATGTATGCTACGAGGCTTTCGAACAGTCACGTCTAAGTAGCGCCATGCACGAGCAATATCAGCCACTCGAGATCGAAACCCAGGCCCAGAACTACTGGAAAGAACACCAGTCCTTCCTCGTCAGGGAGCTACCCGACAAGGAGAA
The DNA here is from genome assembly GCF_001836405.1 of Pseudomonas sp. HMSC057H01. Lineage (NCBI taxonomy): Bacteria > Pseudomonadati > Pseudomonadota > Gammaproteobacteria > Pseudomonadales > Pseudomonadaceae > Pseudomonas > Pseudomonas sp. HMSC057H01. The sequence continues at coordinate 138,538 of NZ_KV828432.1, forward strand.
GTTCTACTGCCTGTCGATGTTCCCGTATCCGAGCGGCAAGCTGCACATGGGCCACGTGCGCAACTACACCATCGGCGACGTGATCAGCCGCTACCACCGCATGCAGGGCCGCAACGTGCTGCAGCCGATGGGCTGGGACGCGTTCGGCATGCCGGCGGAAAACGCCGCGATGAAGAACAACGTCGCCCCGGCGGCCTGGACCTACGACAACATCGCCTACATGAAGTCGCAGTTGGACAGCCTCGGCCTGGCGATCGACTGGAGCCGCGAGGTCACCACCTGCAAGCCGGACTACTACCGCTGGGAGCAGTGGCTGTTCACCCGCCTGTTCGAAAAAGGGGTGATCTACCGCAAGAACGGCACGGTCAATTGGGATCCGGTCGACCAGACCGTACTCGCCAACGAGCAGGTGATCGACGGGCGCGGCTGGCGCTCCGGCGCGCTGATCGAGAAGCGCGAGATCCCGATGTACTACTTCAAGATCACCGCCTACGCCGAGGAACTGCTGGAGAGCCTCGACAACCTGCCCGGCTGGCCGGAGCAGGTGAAGACCATGCAGCGCAACTGGATCGGCAAGTCGCGTGGGATGGAGATCGGCTTCCCCTACGACCAGGCCTCCATCGGCCACGCCGGCCAACTGAAGGTGTTCACCACCCGTCCGGACACCCTGATGGGCGCCACCTACGTCGCCGTCGCCGCCGAACACCCGCTGGCCACCCAGGCCGCGCAGAACGACCCGCAGTTGCAGGCGTTCATCGACGAATGCAAGCGCGGCGGCGTCGCCGAGGCCGACATCGCCACCCAGGAGAAGAAAGGCATGGCCACTTCCCTGTTCGTCGAACACCCGCTGACCGGCGACAAGCTGCCGGTATGGGTCGCCAACTACGTGCTGATGAACTACGGCGAAGGCGCGGTGATGGCGGTGCCCGGCCATGACGAGCGCGACTTCGAGTTCGCCAACAAGTACGGCCTGCCGATCCGCCAGGTGATCGCCAAGGTCGAGGGCGACGACGACTTCGAGTCCAGCGTCTGGAAGGAGTGGTACGGCGCCAAGGACGAGTCCGTGCTCACCGTCAACTCCGGCAAGTACGACAACCTCGGCTACCAGGCCGCCTTCGACGCCATCGGCGCCGACCTCGAGGCCAAGGGCCTGGGCCAGGCGCGCACCCAGTTCCGCCTGCGCGACTGGGGCATCAGCCGCCAGCGCTACTGGGGCTGCCCGATCCCGATCATCCACTGCGAGGCTTGCGGCGACGTCCCGGTGCCAGCCGACCAGTTGCCGGTGGTGCTGCCGGAAGACGTGGTACCGGACGGCTCCGGTTCGCCGCTGGCGAAGATGCCGGAATTCTACGAATGCAGCTGCCCGAAATGCGGCCAGCCGGCCAAGCGCGAAACCGACACCATGGACACCTTCGTCGAGTCGTCCTGGTATTTCGCCCGCTACGCCTGCCCGCAGTTCGAAGGCGGCATGCTGGACAGGAAGGCGGCCGACTACTGGCTGCCGGTCGACCAGTACATCGGCGGCATCGAGCACGCCATCCTGCACCTGCTCTATGCGCGCTTCTTCCACAAGCTGATGCGCGACGAGGGCCTGGTCGGCAGCGACGAGCCGTTCAAGAACCTGCTGACCCAGGGCATGGTGGTCGCCGATACCTACTACCGGACCACCGCCAACGGCGGCAAGGACTGGTTCAACCCGGCCGACGTCGAGGTCGAGCGTGACGCCAAGGCCAAGGTCGTCGGCGCACGCCTGAAGAGCGACGGCCAGCCGGTCGAGATCGGCGGCACCGAGAAGATGTCGAAGTCGAAGAACAACGGCGTCGACCCGCAATCGATGATCGACCAGTACGGTGCCGATACCTGCCGCCTGTTCATGATGTTCGCCTCGCCGCCGGACATGAGCCTGGAGTGGTCGGACGCCGGCGTCGAGGGCGCCAACCGCTTCCTCCGCCGCGTCTGGCGCCTGGCTCACGCCCATGTCAGCGCCGGCCTCCCCGGCGCGCTGGACGTCGCCGCCCTGGACGACGCGCAGAAGCAGGTCCGCCGCGCCATCCACCTGGCGATCAGGCAGGCCAGCCAGGATGTCGGCCAGCACCACAAGTTCAACACCGCCATCGCCGCGGTGATGACCCTGATGAACGTGCTGGAGAAGGCGCCGAACCAGGACGCCCAGGACCGCGCCCTGATCCAGGAAGGCCTGGAAACCGTGGTCCTGCTGCTGGCGCCCATCACTCCGCACATCTGCCACGTGCTCTGGGGCCAGCTCGGCCATGCCGAAGCGGTGATCGATGCGCGCTGGCCGAGCGTCGACGAGAGCGCACTGGTGCAGGACACCCTGCAACTGGTGGTGCAGGTCAACGGCAAGCTGCGCGGGCACATCGACGTGGCCGCCAGCGCCAGCCGCGAGGATGTCGAGGCCGCCGCGCGCGCCAACGAGAACGTGCTGCGTTTCACCGAAGGCCTGAGCATCCGCAAGGTCATCGTGGTACCGGGCAAACTGGTCAACATCGTCGCCAACTGATACGCGATTCCATTGGACGCCCCCGGCCATCCGGGGGCGCTGATCAACAGGAGTGAGGGAAGCTTGATGAAACGTATCCTGACCAGCGCCGCGCTGATCGGTATGACCACCCTGCTGGCCGCCTGCGGCTTCCAACTGCGCGGCCTGGGCGATGCGCAATTCGCGCTCAAGGAAATCGACGTGTCCGCGCGCAACGCCTACGGCCCGACCGTGCGCGAACTGAAGGAAACCCTGGAAAACAGCGGCGTGAAGGTCACCAGCAACGCGCCCTACCACCTGGTGCTGGTCCGCGAGGACAACCAGCAGCGCACCGTCAGCTACACCGGTTCCGCGCGCGGCGCGGAGTTCGAGCTGACCAACACGATCAACTACGAGATCGTCGGCGCCAACGACCTGGTCCTGATGAGCAACCAGGTACAGGTGCAGAAGGTCTACGTGCACGACGAAAACAACCTGATCGGTTCCGACCAGGAAGCCGCGCAGCTGCGCAGCGAGATGCGGCGCGACCTGATCCAGCAGTTGTCCATGCGCCTCCAGGCGCTGACCCCGGCGCAACTCGACGAAGCCCAGCGCCAGGCAGAAGCCAAGGCCAAGGCGGAAGCCGAAGCCCTGCGCGCCGCCGACGAGGCGGAGCGCCAGCGCCGCGCCGCCGAGCCGCAGCAGTCGCCGATCGAGTTCCCCACCCCGTGATGCCCCGGGGCCGGTTTCGCCGGCCCCGTCTTCTCCTATGAAGCTGACTCCCGCGCAACTCGCCAAGCACCTCCAGGGCCCCCTGGCGCCCGTCTATGTCGTCAGCGGCGATGAACCGCTGCTCTGCCAGGAAGCCTGCGATGCCATTCGCCAGGCCTGCCGCGAGCGCGACTTCGGCGAGCGCCAGGTATTCAATGCCGAAGCCAACTTCGATTGGGGCCTGCTGCTGGAGGCCGGCGCCAGCCTGTCGCTGTTCGCCGAGAAGCGCCTGATCGAACTGCGCCTGCCCTCCGGCAAGCCCGGCGACAAAGGCGCGGCAATTCTCCAGGAATACCTGCAACGGCCGCCGGAAGACACCGTGCTCCTGCTCAGCCTGCCCAAGCTCGATGGCAGCACGCAGAAGACCAAGTGGGCCAAGGCCCTGATCGATGGCAACGCCGCGCAGTTCATCCAGGTCTGGCCGGTCGACGTCCACCAGTTGCCGCAGTGGATTCGCCAGCGCCTGTCCCAGGCCGGCCTGTCCGCCAGCCCCGAAGCCCTGGAGCTGATCGCCGCGCGCGTGGAAGGCAACCTGCTCGCCGCCGCCCAGGAAATCGAAAAGCTCAAGCTGCTCGCCGAGGGCAACCAGATCGACGCCGCCACCGTACAGGCCGCGGTCGCCGACAGCGCACGCTTCGATGTCTTCGGCCTGATCGACGCTGCCCTTGGCGGTGAAGCGGCCCACGCCCTGCGCATCCTGGAAGGACTGCGCGGCGAAGGCATCGAGCCGCCGGTGATCCTCTGGGGCCTGGCCCGCGAGATCCGCCTGCTGGCGGGTCTGTCCCAGCAATACGGCCAGGGCATACCGCTGGAGAAAGCCTTCGCCCAGGCGCGTCCGCCGGTCTGGGACAAGCGCCGTCCGCTGCTGACCCGTGCCCTGCAACGCCACTCCAGCAGCCGCTGGAACCAGATGCTGCGGGATGCCCAGTTGATCGACGCGCAGATCAAGGGACAGGCACCCGGCAGCCCCTGGAGCGGTCTCTCGCTTCTCGCCCTGAGCCTCGCCGGCCAGCGTCTCGGCCTGCCGGCAGCCTGAAGGCGCAACCGGCACTGGACAATCCGCGGCGACAGGCAGATGATGCGCGCGCTGGCGAGCGCCAGCCCGATCACCTTCGAGGACCTATGCCATGGCAAAGAAAAGCAAGCGGCCGAACAAGGCCAAATCCCTGGTCGCCCAGCCACTGTTCCGCAGCCGCCAGGAACAGGCGAAGAAAGGCAAAGGCAGCTACCGCCGCGAAGCCTCCCGTAACTGGGAGGCTTCTTTTGTTATGGCGGCCTGAAACAGCCGCTGGTCCATCCTCCCGCAATGCCCTCCTCACCCACGCGCCCCGCCTACCCCGCCCGAAGCCCGTCGACAAGACCAACCCCACCGCCAGCCTGCCGCCCATGGGCACACTATCGTCGGCGCGCAAGCCCTGGCCCCATCGGGTTGGGCGAAAAGCCAATGGTTCCTCCATCATGATCCGCGGCCTCGACATCCCGCGCGGCCGACTGGCAACCCTCTGGCCATTGCAGCGCACGAACCAGGCTCGGGCGTTCGATGCCGACGCCGAAGCGGGTAGCCATGTCGCGCAGAACGAAGGCCAGGAAGAAGAAGTCGAAGGCCTCGAGCATGCCGCGCGGCCCGTCGCCGATCCCGACTCGGGTGCGCCGCGAGGCTTCGACAGGCGGCGGAGCGGTACGGACGAAACCATTGGCCGCCCGACAGTGACCGAACCTATGTCGAAGCCGATGGAACCGTATTGGCGAACCCGGGGCCCTGCCGGCGCGTCCAACGACGGCAGACGCGTTCTGGCCGGCGTGCTAAGGTGGCCCGTCCCGAGGACCCTGCTGAGGAGAGCAATGCGTAACCCCGAACGATCCGCCCTGCTGAAGGTGAGCGGGCTGCTGGGCAGCACCGTCGTCGCCATGGGGCTTGGCCTCTCCAGCGCCTGCGCGCAGAAGAATCCGACAGTCGAATACAACCAGCCTGCCGCTCCCCTGCAGACCAAGGCGCCCTTCTCCGGCGCCGGCCCGGCCGCCTCGGTGCCCGCTGGCGCGCCGAACGAGGCCCAACCTGGGCAGAGCTTCGAACAGTGGCGCGACGCCTTCCGTCAACAGGCGCTGGCCGGTGGAATCGATGCGCAGACCTTCGATCGCGCCTTCGCCGGCGTCCAGCCCGATCCCGCCGTGGTCGAAGCAGACCGCAGCCAGCCGGAATTCACCCGACCGGTATGGAAGTACCTGGAAGGCGCCCTCGATCCGCTGCGCGTTCGCCAGGGCCAGGCGCGCCTGGCGCAGCATGCGCGCATCCTCGGCGAAGTCGACGCGCGCTATGCGGTGGATGCGGATGCGGTGGTGGCGATCTGGGGCATGGAGAGCAACTACGGTTCGCACATGGGCAACAAGAACGTGATCCGCTCCCTGGCGACCCTCGCCTATGAAGGACGCCGTCCGGAATTCGCCCACGCCCAGTTGCTCGCCGCCCTGAAGATCCTCCAGCACGGCGACGTTCCGGCCTCCTTCATGATCGGCTCCTGGGCCGGCGCCATGGGCCAGACCCAGTTCATCCCAACCACCTACAACCAGTATGCCGTGGACTTCGACGGCGACGGCAAGCGTGACATCTGGGGCTCGCCCGGCGACGCCCTGGCCTCCACCGCCAACTACCTGAAAGCCTCCGGCTGGATCGCCGGACAACCCTGGGGGTTCGAAGTCCGCCTGCCGGCAGGCTTCGACTATTCCCTGGCGGAACTCACCATCCGCAAGCCCCTGGGCGAGTGGCAAGGGATGGGCGTACAAGGCGTCAACGGCGGCCCCCTGCCCTCCGGGCTCTCCGGCGAACAGGCCTCGCTGCTGCTGCCGGCCGGGCACCGCGGCCCGGCCTTCCTGGTGCTGCACAACTTCCGCGCCATCCTCAAGTACAACAACTCCAGTGCCTATGCCCTGGCCGTCGGCCTGCTCGCCGACAGCTTCAAGGGCGGCGGCCGGATAGTCGGCGCCTGGCCACTGGAGGATGTTCCGCTGAGCCGCTCGCAGCGCATCGAGCTGCAACGGCAACTGGCCGCCCGCGGACACGATCCGGGCGCGGTGGACGGCATCATCGGCGCCAATACGCGCAAGGCGATCCGCGCCTGCCAGCAGGAGTTCGGCTGGCCGGCGGACGGCTATCCGACCCCGGCGCTGCTCGACCGCCTGCGGACGCCATAGGGCCGCCGGCGGAGCTTACGACCCCACGTCCGCCGCGACCGCTCGCGGCACACCGGTTCGTAGGGCGAGTTATCCGCCGTCCCCCCGCCCCATCGGCGGATAACCGCGACGCGATCATTCGTCCCGCCGAGCAAGACCTTTCGCACCGATTCGTAGGGCGGATAACGCCATGGGCGTTATCCGCCGCTGCGGCGTCCAGGACCTAGTCATCCGCGCAGAACCGCAGGATCGCGTCCGCCACCTGATTGGCCGCCTCACGCTGCGGAAAATGGCCGACGCCCTCCAGCACCAGCCGCTGGTAACGCCCGCTGAAGTAGTGCTCGCGTCCGCGGGAGCCGTCGGGGTGGGTACAGGCATCCGCGCCGCCGTGCAGCACCAGGGTCGGCAGCGCCAGGCGCGGTGCCGGGAGCAAGCGCTGTTCCGCCGCCCCGTAGCGCGGCTCCCCCGCGACGAAGCCCCAGCGATGCCGGTAATAGTGCAGCACCACGGCAACCCAGTCCGGCCCGGAGAAGGCCTGGGCGGCCTCCTGGAAATCGCGCTCGGCATACCATCCCGGCGGCGACCAGGTGTCCCACATCTGCCGGGCGAACGCCTCGCCCTCCTCGCGCAGCGCGCGCTCTCCGCGTGGCGTAGCCATGAACCACTGGTACCAGAAGCTACGGGCCTGCGGCAGGGAAAGAACTTGCTGCGGATCGTTGCTGGCGTACCCCACCGAGAGCATCACCAGGTGCGAGGCGCCGCCCTCGCGCAGTCCGCAGGCACTGGCCACCGCGCGAGCCCCCCAGTCATGGCCGACCAGCAGGGGACGTTGCAATGCCAGGCTGTCGACGAATGCCAGCACATCGCAAGCCAGAGCCGCCAGTTGCCCGCTGCGCGGAGTAGACGCATCGCGGAAGCGGGTCGGGGCGAATCCCCGGAGGGCTGGTGCCAGCACCCGATAGCCGGCGTCCGCCAGGGACTCCGCCAGGTCTTTCCAGGTATGCGGGCTGTCCGGCCAACCGTGCAACAAGACGGCGCTGCGCGCCCCCTGCGGATTCCACTCCAGGTAGGCGATATCCAGGACATCGGTGGAAACGAAGGCATAGCGGCTCATCGGACCTCTCCAAGAGAAAGCGAAGGGACATCCTAGGACGCTTGCCAAGGGTGATTCATGAATAGTTAGCGTCTACTATTCATGAAACGAGATGAATGGAAGACCTCATGGAGCTTGCCGTCCCCACCTCCCAATCCCTGGATATCGTGTTGTTGCGTACCTTTCTCGAAGTGGTCGACAGTGGCGGCTTCGCCCTCGCCGCGGACAATCTCGCGCTCACTCCCTCCGCGGTCAGCGGGCATATCAAGCGCCTGGAACAGACAGCCGGCGTCAGCCTGCTCAGCCGCACCACCCGCCGCCTGGAGCTGACCCAGGCGGGCGAGACGCTCTACGCCTATGCCCGCAACATCGTCGAGCTGGAGCGCGAGGCCCGCGCCAGGCTGCACGGCACGCCGATCCGCGACCGCCTGCGCATCGGCGCTTCGGAGGACTTCGCCAGCGCCTGGCTGCCACGCGTCCTGCAACGCTTTCGCCGCTGGCACCCCGAAGCATCCATCGAACTCAAGGTCGGTATCACCACCGACCTGCTCCGCCAGCAGGCCCAGGGGCGCACCGACGTGGTGTTCGGCAAGCAGTGCCGGCGGGTCGGAGACGACGGCGAACTGCTCTGGGAGGAACCGCTGGTCTGGGCCGCGGCGACCGCGATCGAGCTGCCCGTGGGCGAACCGCTGCCGCTGGCGCTGTTCCCCGAACCCTGCGTCTACCGCGAAGCGGCGATTACAGCCCTCGGCGCCGCTGCGCGTCCCTGGCGCCTGGTGTTCGAGAGCGCCAGCATGGCCGGCTGCCTGTCCGCCGCGCTGGCCGGTTTCGCCGTGACGGTGGTGGCGCGCAGCCAGATGCGCGAGGGGCTGCGCGAACTGGGCCCGGAACAGGGTTTTCCGACGCTGCCGGAGGCGCGTTTCTACGCCTTCTCGCGCCAACCCAGCCTGGCGGCCGATGCACTGATCGAGGCGGTGCGGCAGCTCGGCCAGCGCAGTCGCTTCGTTACCGCACAGGGATGAGCGCAAACGGTACTCACCTACGCGCCGGCGGATAACCGCAAGCGGTTGTTCGTCCTACGTCCGAAGAGGCTTGGTGGCTGCCCAAAGAAAAACGCCGCGTCCCTGTGCAGGGACGCGGCGTCGGAGGCATTGGCGCGGCGTCGATCAGCCGATCTTGTTGCCGTGCGCCTGCTGGTCGGCATGGTAGGACGAACGCACCAGCGGGCCGGACGCGACGTTCTTGAAGCCCATCTTCTCGCCTTCCTCGGCGAACCAGGCGAAGGTGTCCGGATGCACGAAGCGCTGCACCGGCAGGTGGTTGCGCGACGGCTGCAGGTACTGGCCGAGGGTCAGCATGTCGATGTCGTGCTCGCGCATCCGCTGCATGACCTCGATGACCTCATCGTCGGTCTCGCCCAGGCCGAGCATCAGCCCGGACTTGGTCGGTACGTGCGGAACCATCTGCTTGAACTTCTGCAGCAGGTCCAGCGACCACTCGAAGTCCGAGCCCGGCCGCGAGGAGCGGTACAGGCGCGGTACCGTCTCCAGGTTATGGTTGAACACGTCCGGCGGCTCGTTGGCGGTGATCTCCAGGGCGATGTCCATGCGACCGCGATAGTCGGGCACCAGGGTTTCCAGCTGGATCCCCGGCGACAGCTTGCGGATCTCGCGCAGGCAGTCGGCGAAGTGCTGGGCACCGCCGTCGCGCAGGTCGTCGCGGTCCACCGAGGTGATCACCACGTACTTCAGCCGCAGGTCGGCGATGGCGATGGCCAGGTTGGTCGGCTCGTCGACGTCCAGCGGCTTCGGCCGGCCATGGCCGACGTCGCAGAACGGGCAGCGCCGGGTGCAGATGTCACCCATGATCATGAAGGTCGCGGTGCCGCCGGAGAAGCACTCGCCCAGGTTCGGGCAGGACGCCTCTTCGCAGACGCTGTGCAGCTTGTGCTTGCGCAGCAGTTGCTTGATGCGGTCGACCTCGGGGGAAACCGGGATGCGCACGCGGATCCAGTCGGGTTTCTTCGGCAGTTCCTCGGTGGGAATGATCTTCACCGGAATCCGCGCGACCTTTTCCGCGCCGCGCAGCTTCACGCCGACTTCCACCTTGCCCGGCTTGGCTTCTCCGGACTTCTCCACAACAGTGCTCATGTCAGTTCGATCCCGCCCGTAAGGGTCTTCTGTTCAGCGTAGCCAAGGCGTGAGACGAGCTCAGCGCGCAATCGGGTACACACCTCGGCAAAATCCACCGGCCCAACCAGGTCGCGCAGTTGGGTCATGGGCATCCCGGCGTAGCCGCAGGGATTGATTCGTTGGAACGGTCGCAGGTCCATGTCCAGGTTCAGCGCCAGGCCATGGAAGGAACAGCCGTTGCGGATGCGCAGGCCGAGGGAGGCGATCTTCGCCCCGTCGACGTAGACACCCGGCGCGTCCGGCTTGGCCACGGCCTGCACGTCATAGGACGCCAGCAGGCCGATCAGGCTCTGCTCGATCCGGCTGACCAGCTCGCGCACGCCCAGTCCCAGGCGGCGGACATCGAGCAGCAGGTAGGTGACCAACTGGCCGGGGCCGTGGTAGGTCACCTGGCCGCCGCGATCCACCTGGATCACCGGGATGTCGCCGGGGAACAGCACATGCTCCGCCTTGCCGGCCTGCCCCTGGGTGAAGACTGCAGGGTGCTGCAACAGCCAGGCTTCGTCCATTACCGATTTGTCGCGTTCGGCAACGAAGCGCTGCATGGCATGCCAGGTCGGTTCGTAGGGAACCTCGCCGAGCTCACGGAAGCCCAGCTCGAGTCCCATCAGAGCACCATGTGCACGCGTCCGGTCGCGCGCAGGTCGTTATGGATGGCTTGCAGTTGGTCGACATCGGTGGCGGTGATCAGCACCTGCACCGAGAGGAATCGCCCCTTGCTGCTGTCACGGACCACCAGGGTCTCGACGTCGAGATCCGGCGCGTGGCGCTGGATGATTTCCACGACCAGGTCGGAGAAACCTTCGCCGGCGTCGCCGATCACCTTGATCGGATAGCGCTCGCAGGGGAATTCGATTTTCGGGGGTTGAACGTCAGGGGTATCGGTCATGGCGGCGGCGGACCCGTGGTCCGCGGGGACGGGCGCCCGCTGGCCTCGTGAGCGGGCGGGCGCCGGTCGGTCAGTTGAACAAACCGTAGAAGAACAGGCGGATGCTATCCCACAGGCGGCGGAAGAAACCACCCTCCTCGACGGCGTTGAGGGCGACCAGGTCGGCGCTGCGGATGACCTTGTCGTCCAGCTTCACTTCCACCTTGCCGATCACCTGGCCCTGCTGGATCGGCGCCATCAGCTGCGGCTCCAGGACCATGCTGGCCTGCAGCTTCTGCATCTGGCCGCGCGGCAGGGTCATGGTCAGGTCTTCGGCGAGGCCGGCTTTCACTTCATGCTCGGAACCCTTCCAGACCAGGCCCTTGGTCAGCTCGGTGCCCTTCTTGTAGAAGTTGCGGCTTTCGAAGAAGCGGAAGCCATAGGTCAGCAGCTTCTGGGTCTCGGCAGCGCGGGCCTGCTCGCTGTTGGTGCCGAACACCACGGCGATCATGCGCTGGCCGTCGCGTACCGCGGAAGCCACCAGGCAGTAGCCGGCTTCGTCGGTGTGGCCGGTCTTCAGGCCGTCGACGGTCTTGTCGCGCCACAGCAGCAGGTTGCGGTTCGGCTGCTTGATGTTGTTCCAGAGGAATTCCTTCTGCGCGTAGATCGCGTAGTGGCTCGGCTCGCCGTAGATGATCGCGCGGGCCAGCACCGCCATGTCGCGGGCGGAGGAATAGTGGTCCGGGTTGGGCAGGCCGGTGGCGTCCATGAAGTGGGAGTTGGTCAGGCCCAGCTTCTGCGCGGTGGTGTTCATCATGTCGGCGAAGGCGTCTTCGCTGCCGGCGATATGCTCGGCCAGGGCGACGCTGGCGTCGTTGCCGGACTGGATGATGATGCCATGCAGCAGGTCGCTCACCGAGACCTGGCTGCCGACCTTGATGAACATCCGCGAACCGCCGGTGCGCCAGGCATGTTCGCTGACGGTGACCAGGTCGTTCTCGCCGATGCGGCCGGCCTCGATCTCCTTGGTGGCGATGTAGGCGGTCATCAGTTTGGTCAGGCTGGCCGGCGGCAGGCGCTGGTCGCCGTTGTTCTCGACCAGAACCTGGCCGCTCTCGCCGTCCATCAGGACGTACGACTTGGCGGCCAGTTGCGGCGGCGCCGGAACCATGGATTCAGCAGCCCAGCCAGCCGTAGGGGCGATGAACAGGACAAGCAGTGACAAGCGTTTCGCGATAGTGGTGATGTTCATCCGTCTCTCTGGTTCTACCAATGGTCAAACAATCCCTTGCGGGAATTCCCTGCGTGAGTAGGCGCTCAGTCGGGGCGTACCAGCGTCGGCTGGCCAAGGTTGGCCACGCGGATGCTGTCCTGGGTGCGGCTAACCTCGTCCGCCGAACCGATCGGTCCCAGCCGCACCCGGTGCAGAATCTGCTGGTTGCGTACGACCGAGCTGATAAACACCGGCGCAGCCGTCACGCCGCTCAGCTTGGCCTTCAGCAGCTCCGCTGCATCCGGGTTGGCGAAGGCGCCCACCTGGAGATACAGGCCATCGGCTGGTAATGAAGCGTTTTTTTTTGAGTCGATCTGCACCGGCAGCACGGCGGCCGCGTGCTGCGCCGGCGGCGGGGTGTAGGTCTCGATCGGCTGGGCCATCGCCACCGCCTGAGTTTGCGTCGCAGCGGGGGCCTGGGCCACCGCCTGCTTGGGCTGCGCCAGGACCATCGGTGCCGGCCGGCCGCGCTGGGCCCACCACTGCACCGGGTCGATGCCTTCGACCTTGACCCGCGCGGTGCCGGTCTCGGCATAGCCGAGCTTCTTCGCCGCGGCGAAGGACAGGTCGATGACCCGGTCGGAATAGAACGGGCCGCGGTCGTTGACGCGGACGATCACGCTCTTGCCGTTGTCCAGGTTGGTCACCCGCACGTAGCTCGGCAACGGCAGGGTCTTGTGCGCGGCGGTCATGCCGTAGAGGTCGTAGGTCTCGCCGTTGGCGGTGGCCTGGCCGTGGAACTTGGTGCCGTACCAGGACGCGGTGCCGACCATCCGGTAGGCCCGCGCATCGTTCATCGGGTAGTAGGTCTTGCCCAGCACGGTGTAGGGGTTGGCCTTCACCGAACCGTTGTGCGGCATCGGCACCGCATCGGGGATCCGCGACACGTCGACGTCCCACCAGGGGGCGCCGTCGCGATGCGGACGGGAATAGTCGCCCGGCCCGGAAATGCCCGCCTGCCTGGCCGGCTGCTGGGGCGCCTTGCTGGAGCAACTGCTCAACAGCACGGCCGCCAGCCCGAGGCCGCAGACGGCGGGCAGGATCAGGGAGGAGCGGACACGCTTGCTCAATGGGCACCTCGCGCGCGGGCAATCTCGCCCGCCAGCTGATAAACCGCCATGGCATACATGGCGCTGCGATTATAGCGGGTGATCACGTAGAAGTTCGGCAAACCGACCCAATACTCGATGCCCTTGTCGCCGACGAAACGCATCGCCGTGACCTTCTGGTCGTCGCGCAGCGCATCATGGGTGCGCCAGCCGCGGGCACGCAGCTCGCCCAGGCTCATGGTCGGGTCGACGCCCCTGGTCACCGCGCTCTCGGCGCTCTCGTCGTTGATCTCGGCCACCGAGACCACCGGCTCGCCGGTGACCCAGCCGTGCTGCTTGAAGTAGCTGGCGACGCTACCGATGGCGTCGGTCGGGTCGCTCCAGATATTGATGTGGCCATCGCCGTCGAAGTCCACCGCGTAGGCGCGGAAGCTGCTCGGCATGAATTGCGGCAGGCCCATGGCGCCGGCGTAGGAGCCGGTCAGGCTGAGCGGGTCGACCTGCTGTTCGCGGGCGAGCAGGAGGAACTCGCGCAACTCCTTGCGGAAGAAGTCGGCCCGCGGCGGGTAGTCGAAGCCGAGGGTGGACAGCGCGTCCATCACCCGGTAGCTGCCGGTGTTGCGGCCGAAGAAGGTTTCCACGCCGATGATCGAGACGATGATCTCGGCCGGCACGCCGTATTCCTTCTCTGCCCGCGCCAGGTCTTCGGCATGCTTGTTCCAGAAGTCGACACCACGACTGATGCGCGCGTCGCTGATGAAGATCGGCCGGTATTCCTTCCACTGCTTGACCCGCTCGGCCGGGCGCGAGATCGCATCGAGGATCGACTGCTTGCGGTTCACGTCGCGGAACAGCCCCATCAGCTGCTCTCCGGCGAAGCCGTAGTCGCGGGTCATTTCGCTGACGAACTCGGCCACTTGCGGCGAGCCGTCGTAGTCCCCCGCCTGGGCCGCCCCGGACAGGCCAATGACGCCGGCTACGCCGACCCATTGGACGCCCCTGGCCGCCCATGTACGCAGTACTTGCATTGCGTTCTTCACTCTTGGTCTCAAACCTGGGCGATCCACTTCCGATGGGTATGGATCGACATCAGAACCCCGAACCCTGACAACAGGGTAACCAGCGAAGTTCCGCCATAACTAATGAAAGGCAGCGGTACCCCCACCACCGGCAACAACCCGCTCACCATACCGATATTCACGAAGACATAAACGAAAAACGTCATGGTGATGCCACCGGCCAGCAGTTTGCCGTAGAGCGTCTGCGCCTGGGCGGTGATCACCAGGCCACGACTGATCAGCAGCAGGTAGAGCACCAGCAGCAGGCAGACGCCGACCAGGCCGAACTCCTCGCCGAGGACCGCAATGATAAAGTCGGTGTGGCTTTCCGGCAAAAAATCCAGGTGCGACTGGGTGCCCAGCAGCCAGCCCTTGCCGAATACCCCGCCGGAACCGATGGCCGCCTTAGACTGGATGATGTTCCAGCCGGTGCCCAGCGGGTCGCTTTCCGGGTCGAGGAAGGTCAGCACCCGCTGTTTCTGGTAGTCGTGCATGATGAAGAACCACATCGCCACTGCGATCGGCACCGCCGCCGACACCGCGCCGACGATCCAGCGCCAGCGCAGGCCGCCGACGAACAGCACGAAGCCGCCGGAAGCGAGGATCAGCATGGCGGTGCCGAGGTCGGGCTGTTTCAGGATCAGCACGAACGGGGTGATGATGATCGCCAGGCTGATCACCATGTGCTTGAGCCCCGGCGGCAGGTTGCGCTTGGACAGGTACCAGGCCACCGTCATCGGCATCAGCAGCTTCATGAACTCCGAGGGCTGGAAGCGGATCACCCCGGGGATGTTGATCCAGCGCGTCGCCCCCTTGGCGTCGTGGCCGATCACGTCGACCACCACCAGCAGCGCGACCCCCACCAGGTAGCCCAGCGGCACCCAGCGGGCCATGAAGCGCGGCTCGATCTGGGCGATGACCACCATCATGCCCAGTCCCAGGCCGAACGAGGTGGCCTGCTTCATCAGCATGTCCCAGCTCTTGCCGCTCGCCGAATAGAGGACGAACAGGCCGGTGGCGCCAAGGATCAGCAACAGCAGCAGGAGAATCCCGTCGATGTGCAGGCGCTGCAACAGGCTGGCGCGCCGGCGCATCACGTCTTCGTTGGACAGGGTGCGGTCGAAGTTACTGTTCAAGGGCGGGCGCCTCCGGCTCGGCTGCCGTGGGTTCGGGCTTGGCCACCGCCGCCGCGAGCGGCGCGACGGGTTCCGCGTATTCGGCCTTGAGCTTGCCGTGCTCGTCGAGCAGCCAGGCGTCCATCACCTGCTTGACCACCGGGGCGGCGACGCCGGAGCCGGACTCGCCGTTCTCCACCATCACCGCCACCGCGATCTGCGGGTTGTTGGCCGGCGCGAAGCCGACGAACAGGGCGTGGTCGCGGTGCCGCTCGAGCAGCTTGGAGCGGTCGTAGCGCTCGTTCTGCTTGATCGCCACCACCTGGGCGGTACCGCTCTTGCCGGCGATCAGGTAGGCCGAGGTGGCGCCGACCTTGCGCGCCGTGCCACGGGCGCCATGCACCACCTGCTGCATGCCGTAGTCGACGCGGTCCCAGTTGGCCGGGTCGCGCAGCACGATGTCGGGCATCGGGTCGGGGTCGACCGGCGGCTGGCCGTCGATGGTCTTGGCCAGGTGCGGGCGGATCCAGTGGCCCTTGTTGGCCAGCAGCGCGGTCATCTGCGCCAACTGGATCGGCGTCGCCTGCATGTAGCCCTGGCCGATGCCGAGGATCAGGGTCTCCCCCGGGTACCAGACCTGGCGGCGGGTCTTGCGCTTCCATTCGCGCGAGGGCATCAGCCCGTCGGCTTCGCCGAACATGTCCAGGGCGACTTTCTGGCCGAAACCGAAGCGACTCATGAAGGCGTGCAGGCGGTCGATCCCCAGCTTGTGCGCGAGGTCGTAGAAATAGGTGTCGTTGGACCGGTAGATCGCCGACTCCAGGCTCACCCAGCCATCGCCGTAGCGGTTCCAGTTACGGTACTTGTGGTCGTAGTTGGGCAACTGGTAGTAGCCGGGGTCGAAGACCCGCGAGGTCGGCGTGACCACCCCGGCGTCGAGGCCGGCCAGCGCCACCGCCGGTTTCACCGTCGAGCCCGGCGGATAGAGCCCGCGCAGGACGCGGTTGTACAGCGGCCGGTCGATGGAGTCGCGCAGCTCGGCATAGGCCTTGAAGCTGATGCCGGTGACGAACAGGTTGGGGTCGTAGCTCGGCTGGCTGACCATCGCCAGCACGTCGCCGGTGGACGGCTGGATCGCCACGATGGCGCCCCGCCGCCCGGCCAGGGCGTTCTCGGCGGCCTCCTGCAGGCGGCTATCGATGCTCAGGACGATGTCCTTGCCGGGAATCGGGTCGGTGCGCTTGAGCACCCGCAGCACCCGCCCGCGGGCGTTGGTCTCGACTTCCTCGTAGCCAACGGTGCCGTGCAGCTCGCTCTCGTAGAAGCGCTCGATGCCGGTCTTGCCGATATGGTGGGTGCCGCTGTAGTTGATCGGGTCGAGGTTCTTCAGTTCCTGCTCGTTGATCCGCCCGACGTACCCGACCGAATGGGCGAAGTGCTCCTTCAGCGGGTAGTGGCGGACGAACTGGGTCGCCACGTCGACGCCCGGCAGGCGGAACTGGTTCACCGCGATGCGGGCGATCTGTTCCTCGTTGAGTTCGAACATGATGGGAACCGGCTCGAACGGACGCCGCCCCTGCTTCATGCGCTTCTCGAAGATGGCCCGGTCGTCCTCGGTCAGGCCGAGGATCTCCACCAGCGTGTCGAGGGTCTTCTGCAGGTCCTCGGTGCGTTCGCGGGTGATGGTCAGGCTGAAGCTCGGCCGGTTGTCGGCGATGATCACGCCGTTGCGGTCGAAGATGATCCCGCGGGTCGGCGGGATCGGCTGCACATGGACCCGGTTGTTCTCCGACAGCGTCGAATGGTACTCGTACTGGGTCACCTGCAGGTGGTACATGCGCGCCACCAGCACCAGGGTCAGCAAGACCACCGCCACCGCCCCGACGATGACGCGCCGACGCACCAGGCGGGCGTCTTTCTCGTGGTCTTTCAGGTGGATCGGCTGCGGCATCGGGACTGGGGACTATTTGTGGTAGGGGTGCCCGGACAATACGGTCCAGGCCCGGTAGATCTGCTCGCCGACCAGGATCCGCACCAACGGGTGCGGCAGCGTCAACGGCGACAGCGACCAGCGCTGCTCGCTGCGCGCGCAGACCTCCGGCGCCAGCCCTTCCGGGCCGCCGACCATGAGATTCACGGTGCGTGCGTCGAGACGCCAGCGATCCAGTTCGCGAGCCAGTTGCTCGGTGCTCCAGAGCCGACCTTCGACCTCCAGGGTCACCACCCGTTCCCCCGGCTGCACGCGCGCCAGCATGGCCTCGCCTTCCTGACGGATCAGGCGCGCCACGTCGGCGTTCTTGCCGCGGGTGTTGAGCGGGATCTCCACCAGTTCGAGGGACAGCTCGGCCGGCAGGCGCTTGACGTATTCCTGCCAGCCTTCCTCGACCCAGCGAGGCATGCGCGAGCCAACCGCGATCAGGCGCAACCGCATGCCGGCGTCACTCTTCCGGCTGGTGCTGGGCGCGGCTCTGCTCGGCGCCCTGCCACAGGCGCTCCAGGTCGTAGAACTGGCGGGTCGCCGGGAGCATCACGTGGACCACCACGTCGCCCAGGTCGAGCAGCGCCCATTCGCCGGACTCCAGGCCTTCGCTGCCCAGGGGCTTGACGCCGTTTTCCTTGGCCTTGGTCAGGACGTTGTCGGCCAGCGACTTGACCTGGCGGCTGGAACTGCCGCAGGCGATCACCATGTAGTCGGTGACGCTGGTCTTGTCCCGCACATCGAGGGTCACGATGTCCTGGGCCTTGAGATCTTCCAGGGCATCGATGGCCACTTGGACGAGTTGTTCGGTTTGCATTGAGTCGGTCTCTGTTTCTTTATCAGTGTGGCGCACGATACAGGTGGTGCGCCTCGATGTAGTTCAATACCGCGTCCGGCACCAGGAAACGCACGGAGCGCCCGGCACCCAGCAGCGCACGGATCTGGGTGGCGGACACCGCCAGCGGCGTCTGCCAGACGAAGGTGATCTGCCCGCCCGGCCCTTTCAGGGCCTGCGGGTCGGCCACGCTCCGCGCCGCCAGCAGGTCGCGCAGCGACTCCGGCGGCTCGCTGTCGGCATCCGGACGCTGCAACACGACGATGTGGCAGTGATCCAGCAACGCCTCCCAGCGGTGCCACGTCGGCAAGCCGCAGAAGGCATCCCAGCCGATCAGCATGAACAACTGGTCGTCGGCCGCCAGTTCCGCCCGCACCGACTCCAGGGTGTCGATGGTGTAGGACGGCTTGTCGCGCTGCAGTTCGCGGGGATCGACCGTCAATCGCTCGACTCCCGCCACCGCCCGCTCGACCATCGCCAACCGCTGCGCGGCCGACACCTGCGGGGTTTCCCGGTGCGGCGGCCGCGCATTGGGCAGCAGGCGCAGTTCGTCGAGGGCGAACTGCTCGGCCATTTCCACGGCGCTGCGCATATGTCCGATATGCACGGGGTCGAAAGTGCCGCCGAACAGGCCGATACGTTTGCCCATCAGGTGCGCACGTGACCGTCGCCGAAGACGACGTACTTCTCGCTGGTCAGGCCTTCCAGGCCGACCGGGCCGCGGGCGTGCAGCTTGTCGGTGGAAATCCCGATCTCGGCGCCGAGGCCGTACTCGAAGCCGTCGGCGAAGCGGGTCGAGGCGTTGACCATCACCGAAGCGGAATCCACTTCGGCGAGGAAACGCCGCGCATCGCTGAAGTTCTCGGTAATGATCGCGTCGGTGTGCTGCGAGCCGTAAGTGTTGATGTGCTCGATCGCCGCGTCCAGCCCGTCGACGATGCGGATCGACAGGATCGGCGCGTTGTACTCGGTACGCCAGTCCTCCTCGGTAGCCTCCAGCACGTCTGCGCCGAGCAGCGCACGGGTCGCGGCGTCGCCGCGCAGTTCCACGCCCTTCTCGCGGTAGATCGTGGCCAGCGGCGGCAGCGCCCGCTCGGCGATACCGGCATGTACCAGCAGCGTCTCCATGGTGTTGCACGGCGCGTAGCGCTGGGTCTTGGCGTTGTCGGCGACGCGAATCGCCTTGTCCAGGTCGGCGGCGACATCGATGTAGACGTGGCAGATGCCGTCCAGGTGCTTGATCACCGGCACCTTGGCCTCGCGGCTGATGCGCTCGATCAGGCCCTTGCCGCCGCGCGGGACGATCACGTCGACGTATTCGGGCATGCTGATCAGCGCGCCGACCGCGGCGCGGTCGGTGGTTTCCACCACCTGCACGGCGGCGGCCGGCAGGCCGGCCTCGGCCAGGCCCTGCTGGATGCAGCGGGCGATCGCCTGGTTGGAGTGGATCGCCTCGGAGCCGCCGCGCAGGATGGTCGCGTTGCCGGACTTCAGGCACAGGCTGGCGGCGTCGATGGTCACGTTCGGCCGCGACTCGTAGATGATCCCGACCACGCCCAGCGGCACGCGCATCTTGCCGATCTGGATGCCCGAGGGCACATAGCGCATGTCGCGGATCTCGCCGATCGGGTCGGGCAGCGTGGCGACCTGGCGCAGGCCCTCGATCATGTCGTCGATGCGCGCCGGGGTCAGCGCCAAGCGGTCCAGCATCGCCGGCTCCAGGCCATTGGCGCGGCCGGCGGCGAGGTCCTGCTCGTTGGCGTGGGACAACTCCGCGCGGGCGGCGTCCAGCGCATCGGCCGCGGCCAGCAGGGCGCGGTTCTTCTGCGCGGTGGCGGCGCGCGCGAGCAACCGCGAGGCGGCGCGGGCATCGCGGCCCAGGCGGCTCATATAGTCGAGGACGGACTCGGTCATGGTCTCGGCATCTGGCGTCAGGGAAATGCGCGATTATAGCGAGCCAGCCCCGGCGCGCCCAGCCGCAACAGCCGGTCGGTAGACAGTGCGTTCCGCGGCCCCCGGCGGTAACGCGGCGGCCCCGCTGCGCCTGGGCCTGTGCGCGAGACGGTGACACCCGGGCGCAGGCGCCGGCCGAAGGATAGGTAAACAAAATTGCTACCTCTGTTTACCTTCGAAGCGAGCCTGGCCGCTGCCACCCACCGGCACCCGCTCGGCAGAACAACAATAACGACGCACACACCGCGGGGCCTCACCATGCGCTACCGTACCGACTACAGCGCACAGTCGCTGAGCAGCGAACCGGATATCCTCTTTCTAGACGGCTGGCAACTGCGCTTCCAGGCCTTCGCCGCCCGCGCCGACGACCCGCGCCCGCCGGTGCTCCTGCTGGGCGGCGCCTTCCAGAGCTTCCGCTCGTTCGCCGGCGAGGTCAGCGAACTGCTCGCCGAGCACCCGGTGATCCTGCTCGACCTGCCGAGCCAGGGCGGCAACCTGCAACTGGCGGCGGAACTGAGCCTGGAAGACCTCGCCGACCTGATCGCGGCCTTCGCCGAACGGCTCGGCCTGCCGCCGTTGATGCCCATCGGCCTGTCCTACGGCTCGGCCCTGGCCGCGCTGTTCGCCGCCCGCCATCCGCGCCGCTGCGCGCGCCTGCTACTGGCCGGCATCACCGCATTCGGCCGCCCCGGTGCGCGGCTGCTGCTGGAAGAAGCGCTGGCCCGGCTCGACGAGGGCGACCAGAGCGCCTTCGCCCACGGCGTACTGACCGGCCTGATCAACCCGCTACAGCTGGAACGTACCGGCGTCTCCCCGGTATTTCGCAAGGCCATGCTGCGCCAGTTGCAACGCCTGACCGCGGCGGAGATCGAACGCTACCGGCAGAATAGCCGGCGCCTGCTGGCCTTCGGCGGCTTCGAGCGGCACCCGACCTGCCCGACCCTGGTGCTCGCCGGCGAGTACGACCATTTCACCCAGCCCTGGGAACATGCGGTGTTCGCCCATGCCTGCGGGAACGCCGAGTTCGCCCTGATCCACGACGCCGACCATCTTGCCCAGTTCGAACGACGCGAGGCCTGCGCCCGGCTCTACGGCCCGTTCCTGCGCGGCGAGGCGCTGCCGGAGCGCGCCGAGGGCAGCACGCGGATCCCGCGCACGCGCCTGCTCGGCCTGGAGCGACGCTTCGAGGTCCGCCATCGGCCAGCCCAGGGGCACGCTCGGCTGGAACATCCGCAGCTCGGCGTCTATGCGGCGGAACTGGTGGAACTCGGCTATTTCGGCGGGCGGCTGCACGCCGAGCTACCCGAATCCCGCCCGCAACGCGGCTGGCGGTTGTGCTACGACGGCCTGGCGGACTTGGACATCCTGCCCCTGCGTTCGACCGCCGGCGGCTTCGCCTTCATCTTCCCGCACTCCGATCCGGCGGCCAGCGCCGGACTGGCCGACCTCCTCGCCGCCTGGCAGCGAGCGGAGGTCGCCTGAGAGGTGGCTATGCCGTGCGGCTTTCGATCACCCGCACCAGGCTCGGCAGGCGTCCCTGCGGCAAGCCCAGGGCGGCGCCTTCGCGCTGCGGGTCGAGCACCAGGGTGGAGGCAAAGCCGCAGCGGGCGAAGGCCGCCTCGATTTCCGCGGCATTGCGGTAGTGCAACGGATAGCTTCCCCGCGTCAGCCGCCCGATGATCCCCACTCCCCAGCGGATCTGCCGGTAGCGCGGGTGCTCGCGGAGATCGGGATAGAGGTCGGTCAGGTAGGTGCCCTGGGGGAAGCGTTTAAGTTCGGTCGCCAGGCGACTCCAGAAGGCCTCGATCACCGGGCGCTGGAAATAGTTCACCAGCCCCTCGGTGATCACCACCAGCGGGCGCTCGCGGTCGAGCCCGGCGAACAGCGCGGCGAGGCAGCGCTCGCCGTCCTCGGCGAGGATATCCACAGCCGCCACCGCGTGCTCCGGGCCCAGCCAACCCTGCTCGCGAAGCAGCGCCGCCTTGCGCGCGGCCATCGGCGGCAGGTCGGCCTCCAGGTAGCGCAACTGTGGATAGCGTTGCCGGAAGCGTCGCCCGCGCGGCGAGAGTCCGCAGGCCATTTCCACCACCTGGACCACTCCCTCGCGTTCGACGGCCTGGGTCAGGCGCGCGTCGATCATGAGGTGTCTTTGTAACAGGAAATCCTCGATGTTCAGCCCGAAACCGAGCTGCGCGCCCCAGTTGATCGGCGCGACGAAGCCGTGTACCCAGCGGCCGAAGACGGTGGCGAAGGCCGGTTCGGCGAGTCGATGGCGGAACCAGACGTAGCCGGTGTAATGGGCGCTGGGCGTGATGTGGGCACTGTCGACACGCTCTCGTTCAACCATGATTCAGGCTCTTGTTGTTATCATTCGCCAGCCTATGACTGCCATGGTCCCAGCGACAATCCCATGTCCCGCGATCCCATCCTTAGTTTGCCCTGGCCCGACGCCCGGCCACTCCCCGACACCTTCTTCGACCGCGATGCGTTGCTGGTCGCCCGCGAGCTGCTGGGCAAGGTGATCCGCCATCGCCAGGGCAATCTCTGGCTGGCGGCGCGAATCATCGAGACCGAGGCCTACTACCTGGAGGAGAAAGGCAGCCACGCCTCGCTCGGCTACACCGAGAAGCGCAAGGCACTGTTCCTCGACGGCGGGCACATCTATATGTATTACGCGCGCGGCGGCGACTCGCTGAACTTCAGCGCCGGCGGGCCGGGCAATGCGGTGCTGATCAAGTCCGGCCATCCCTGGCTGGATCGCATCAGCGACCACGCGGCGCTGGAGCGGATGCAGAACCTGAACCCGGACAGCCAGGGCCGGCCCCGCGAGATCGGCCGCCTGTGCGCCGGCCAGACCCTGCTGTGCAAGGCCATGGGGCTGAAGGTGCCGGAGTGGGACGCACAGCGCTTCGATCCGCAGCGACTGTTCGTCGACGATGTCGGCGAGCGCCCCAGCCAGGTGATCCAGGCCGCTCGGCTGGGCATTCCGAAGGGGCGCGACGAACACCTGCCGTACCGTTTCGTCGATGCCGCCTTCGCCGCCTTCTGCACCCGCAACCCACTGCGCCGCGGCCAGGTCGCCGGGCGCGACTATCATCTACTCGGACACCAGGACCCGCACCTGCAATGAGTCTCGACAGCTTCAACGCCTGGATGGCCGCCAACCCCGAGTGGCTGGGGATGGCCATCTTCCTCATCGCCTTCCTCGAATGCGCGGCCATCGTCGGCATCGTCCTGCCCGGCGTGGTGCTGCTGTTCGGCGTCGCGGTGATCGCCGGCAGCGGCGCCCTCAGCCTCGGCGAAACCCTGATGCTGGCCTACGCCGGCGGGGTGCTGGGCGACCTCAGCTCGTACTGGATCGGCCGCCGCTTCCACCAGAACATCCGCCGCCTGCCCGGCCTGCGCAGCCATCCGCAGTGGATCACCGCCGCCGAGGTGTACTTCGAGCGCTACGGTATCGCCAGCCTGCTGGTCGGCCGCTTCATCGGCGCCCTGCGACCGATGCTGCCGATGGTCGCCGGCATGCTCGACATGCCGTTCGGCCGTTTTCTCGGCGTTTCGCTGATTGCCGCCGCCGGCTGGGCGGTCGCCTACCTGTTGCCCGGCTGGGCTACCGGCGCAGCCCTGCGCCTGCCGTTGCCGGAAGGCTTCTGGAGCGAAGCCGGGATCGTCGCGGCCTGCCTGGCGGTGCTGGTCGGCGTGGTAGTCCAGGCCAGCCTGCGACGCAAACGCTGGGCAACCGCTGTGGCGGCCGCGCTGAGCCTGGTCCTGCTGCTGGCGATGACCGTCGCCTGGCCGTACCTCCAGGACCTCGACCAGGGCCTGATGACGCTGGTCCAGGAGCATCGCAACGCCGACCTGAACCCGGTGATGGTGGTGGTCACCCGGCTCGGCGATTTCCGCACCCAGTTCATCGCCGGCGCGCTGCTCGGCGGTATCCTCCTGCTGACCCGGCAATGGCGTCCGGCCATCTTCGCCATCGGCACCCTGGTGGGTACCGCGCTGGCCAACCAGACCCTGAAGACCCTGTTCGCCCGCGCCCGCCCGGAAGTGCTGGCCGAACCGCTGAGCAGCTTCAGCTTCCCCAGCGGACACAGCTCGGCGTCCTTCGCCTTCTTCCTCACCCTGGGCGTCCTCGCCAGCCGCCAGCAACCGCCGCGCTGGCGCCTGACCTGGGTACTGCTGGCGGTGATCCCGTCGCTGAGCATCGCCCTGTCGCGGGTCTACCTTGGCGTGCACTGGCCGTCGGACATCGTCGCCGGCGCCCTGCTCGCCACTACGGTCTGCGCCGCCAGCCTGTGGCTGAGCCAGCGCCGCGAGTCGCTGCCGGCGCTGCCGCAACGGGTCTGGTGGCTGCTGTTGCCGGTCTGCGTGGCGACCCTGGCGATCGCCGCCGGCTGGGCCCTGCCGGAAGCCATTGCGCGCTACCGGCCGCTGTGAGGGTTGGCGTTCAGTCGATACCCAACTCGCCCTGCAGGTGCTCCAGCAGCACCTGGATCCGCGCCAGTTGCATCTGCGCGTCGGGCAGGGCGAGCAGTTCGAGCTTGCGTTCGGTATCGAACGGCAGCAGGTAGGCCAACTGGTTGGCCAGGTCCTGCTGGCCGCCGGGCTCGCCGCCCATCTCCAGCGCGGCCACCATCGGATGCTCGGCCAGCACGCTGAGCAACGCGGCGAGATCGTTGTGTTCGTAGGTCAGGGGTTGCTCCGGCAGGTCTTCGAACCACTCGATCTCGCCAACGCTGAGCTGGTCGGCCTGGACCTCCACCGACAGCACCTGGAAACGCCGACCGCCCTCCACGCGGATGCCCAGCAGGCCGTTCGGGCGCTGCTGCCAGTCGCGGACCGAGGCCTCGCAGCCGACCATCGCCAGGCGGCTCGGCGCTTCGCCGACCTCCCGCCCTTCGCCGATGGTCACCACGCCGAAACCGGTGCCCTGCTTCATGCAGCGGCTGATCATGTCCAGGTAGCGCGCCTCGAAGATCTGCAGGTCCAGGCGGCAACCGGGGAACAGCACGGCGTTGAGGGGAAACAACGGCAACTTCATCGCGACTCCTCGGGCATCGTCAGGCAACCAGCGCTACCGCCAACGGTAGCAGCACTGCGGTGGCAACGCCCATCAGGCTCATCGCCAGGGCGGCGAAGGCACCACACTCCTCGCCTTCCTGCAAGGCCCGCGACGTGCCCACCGCGTGGGCCGTCATGCCCAGCGCCATGCCCTGCGCGGCGGGGTGCCGGACGCCGATGGCGCGCAGCAGCTCCGGCCCGAGGATCGCCCCGAGCACCCCGGTGATCAGTACGAACACGGCGGCCAGCGCCGCCACGCCGCCGATCTGGCTGGCCACCAGCATGGCGATCGGCGAGGTCACCGACTTCGGCGCCATGCTCATCAGCATCCGCGGCTCGGCACCGAACAACCAGCCGAATGCGATGCCCAGCACCGTCGCCAGCGTACCGGCGACCACCAGGGTCAGCAGGGTCGGCCAGAACAATTGGCGGATACGCCGCAGGTTGAGGAACAGCGGCACCGCCAGGGCCACCGTGGCGGGGCCGAGGAGAATGGTCAGGACCTTGGCGCTGGCACTGTATTCGTCGTAGTCGATGCCGCAAAGCAGCAGTACGCCGATCACCACCAGCATCGACACCAGCACCGGCTGCAGGAACACCCAGCGGGTCCGTTCATAGGCGGCCAGGGCCAACTGGTAGGCGCCCAGGGTCACGCCGACGCCGAACAGCGGATGGTGGATCACCGCCTCGAGGGCGGCCTGCCAGGCCATCAGGACTCCTCCCGGCGACGTTGCTGGCGATCGATGAGCTTCTGCATCATCCAGCCGGCGAACAGGAACGACAGCAGCAGCGACAGTACCAGCGCGCCGACGATGGCCCAGAAGTCGGCGGCGATCTCCCGCGCATAGGCCATCACCCCGACCGCCGCCGGCACCAGCAGCAGCGGCAGGTAGCGCAGCAACGAGCCGGCCGCCTCGTTGACCGGCTTGCCGACCTCGCCACGCGCCAGGAAATAACCGAACAGCAGCACCAGGCCGATGATCGGACCGGGCAGCATGGGCAACAACAGAACGTTCAGACCTGTGCCGAGCAACTGGAACAGCACCAGCCAGGTCAGACCACGAAGCAACATGGGCACCTCCAGCAAGGGCCGACCATTATGCCCAGCCCGCCGGGACATTGGCACGCTCCTCGCCTATCCATCAGTCGCAGTCGCGGCACCGCATGACGCGATATTCGCCAGGCCGATGGTTTCTTGACCCGGTCGCCAACGCGTGCTGATCTTCCTGCACCATGAGAACAACAGCCATCCTCCCGGAGGACTTATGCCATTCGTACCCGTAGCAGCGCTCAAGGACTATGTCGGCAAGGATCTCGGCCATTCCGAATGGCTCACCATCGACCAGGAGCGGGTCGACCAGTTCGCCGAATGCACCGGCGACCACCAGTTCATCCACGTCGATCCGGAGAAGGCGGCGAAGACGCCCTTCGGCGGCACCATCGCCCACGGTTTCCTGTCCCTGTCGCTGATCCCGAAGCTGATGGAAGGCCTGCTGGTGCTTCCCGAAGGACTGAAGATGGCGGTCAACTACGGCCTCGATACGGTGCGCTTCATCCAGCCGGTGCGGGTCGGCTCGCGGGTCCGCCTGGGCCTGACCCTGCTCGACGTCAACGAGAAGAATCCCGGCCAGTGGCTGATCAAGGCGCGCGCCACCCTGGAGATCGAAGGCCAGGAGAAACCCGCCTACATCGCCGAGACCCTCAGCCTCTGCTTCGTCTGAGCCCGCCCCAGCGAGCGCTGCCGTTCGCTTGACGGCCAGGCGCCTTCGCGCCCCTCTCCCCCCTTCCAAAAGCCCCCGCTCGCGGGGGCGCTCTGGGCCGGCAGGGAAATACCCTACTGCCAGGCAACGATTTTTCCGCCACACTGTCTCCCCTCCACCCTCGGACCGAACCACTCATCGGGAACGCCGCATGCTTCGCCCCGCCAGGTCTCTCTCGCTCTGCTCCGCCCTGGTCATCCTGCTCGCCGCCTGTGGCGAGGGCGAACCGCTGCTCCCGGCCGATGCGCGCCTGCCGGACGGCGCGCGCTATCGCGGCGAGCTGGTGGACGGGCGCCTGGAAGGCCAGGGCCGGCTGGACTACGACAACGGCGCCTGGTACGCCGGCCGCTTCGAGCATGGCCTGCTGCACGGCCATGGCACCTGGCAGGGCGCCGACGGCAGCCGCTACAGCGGTGGCTTCGCGGCCGGCCTGTTCGACGGCCAGGGACGCCTGGCGATGGCCGATGGCAGCGTCTACCAGGGCGGCTTCCGCCAGGGCCTGTTCGATGGCGAAGGCAGCCTGGAACAACAGGGCACTCGCTACCGCGGCGGTTTCCGCAAGGGCCTGTACAGCGGCCAGGGCACGCTGGACGGCAGCGATGGCAGCCGCTACCAGGGCAGCTTCCGCCAGGGTCGCCTGGAAGGCGAAGGCAGCTTCAGCGACAGCCAGGGCAACCAGTACGCCGGTACCTTCCGCGACGGGCAACTGAACGGCAAGGGGCGCTGGAGCGGGCCCGATGGTGACCGCTACGTCGGCCAGTTCAAGGACAACCAGTTCCATGGCCAGGGGCGCTACGAAAGCGCCAGCGGCGATGTCTGGATCGGCCGCTTCAGCGAAGGCGCGCTGAACGGCCCCGGCGAGCTTCTCGGCGCCGACGGCAGCCGCTACCGCGGCGGTTTCCAGTTCTGGCGCTTCCATGGCCAGGGCCTGCTCGAACAACTGGACGGCACCCGCTACGAAGGCGGCTTCGCCGCCGGCGCCTATGCCGGCCAAGGCACCCTGGACCGCGCCGACGGCAGCCGTGAGCAGGGACTCTGGGCCGACGGCAAGCGCATCCGCGACGCCGCCGGCAAGGCCCTGCCCGACACCCTGGAAATCGGCCTGTTGGCCCAGGGTCGCCTGCTCGACGAAGAACTGCGCAAGATCCCGGCCTCGACGCCGGCCAGCGAACTCTATGCCCTGAGCCTGGGCGGCGATGGCCGCCAGGGCGTGTTCCTGCGCGAGGCCGATTACGCCGGCGACCTGCTCGGCCAGCGTTTCGCCGCTCGTGGCGTGATTCGCCTGGTCAACCACCGCGACCACTTCGGCGACCGCCCGCTGGCTACCCGGGAAAGCCTGTCCCGCGCCGTGCGCACCCTGGCCGAACGCAGCGGGCCGGAAGACCTGGTCTTCATCTACCTGACCAGCCACGGCTCCAGCGACCACCAGTTGGCCCTGGACATGCCCGGCCTGAACCTCGGCGACCTGCCGGCCGCGGAACTGGCCGAACTGCTCGCGCCGCTGCGCCAGCGCGACAAGGTGCTGGTGGTATCGGCCTGCTACAGCGGGGGCTTCATCCCGCCGCTGAAAGACGAACGTACCCTGATCCTGACCGCCGCGCGTGCCGACCGGGTCTCGTTCGGCTGTTCCGACGACGCCGACTTCACCTATTTCGGCCGCGCCTTGCTGGCCAATGCGCTGAACCGCACCGACGATCTGTCCAAAGCGTTCGAACTGGCGAAAGAGGAAGTGCGTCAAAGGGAGAAGGAGGAAGGTTTCGAAGCTTCGGAACCGCAAGCCTGGTTACCGGAACGCGTGCTCGCGCACTGGCGGACGCTGCGGGGGCAGCAAGCCGAGCGCGCGCTCGCGTCCCGGGAAGGAAAAACCGGCGAGGGCGCGGCGGGCAAATAGATACGCCGCGCACTACGCTCATTGGTGTGGAAGGGGAGAAACACACATGCACTCGACGCCCAAGCGCGTTCTGCTCGCCGGCGCGACCGGTCTTACCGGCGAGCACCTGTTGGATCGGATATTGAGCGAGCCGACCCTGGCCAAGGTCATCGCCCCTGCCCGCAAGGCGCTGGCCGAGCATCCGCGGCTGGACAACCCGGTCGGCCCGCTGGCCGAGCTGCTGCCGCAACTCAACGGCAGCATCGATACCGCCTTCTGCTGCCTCGGCACCACGATCAAGGAAGCCGGCTCGGAGGAGGCCTTCCGCGCGGTCGATTTCGACCTGCCGCTGGCGGTGGGCAAGCGCGCGCTGGAGATGGGCGCCCGGCATTACCTGGTGGTCAGCGCCCTGGGCGCCGACGCCAAGTCGTCGATCTTCTACAACCGGGTCAAGGGCGAACTGGAGCAGGCCCTGCAGGAACAGGGCTGGCCACAGCTGACCATCGCCCGGCCATCGCTGCTGTTCGGCCCGCGCGAGGAATTCCGCCTGGCCGAGATCCTCGCCGCGCCGATCGCCCGCATCCTTCCCGGCAAGTACCACGGCATCGAGGCCTGCGACCTGGCCCGCGCGCTCTGGCGCCTGGCGCTGGAGGAAGGCAAGGGCGTGCGCATCGTCGAGTCCGACGAACTGCGCAAGCTGGGGAAATGAGCCGCGGGCGGGTCCCGCCCTACATGCCGCCGCTGACGCCGAGGTTGAGGCCGATGGCGGTGGCCAGCGAGAACGGCAGCAACAGGGTGTCCAGCAGCGCGCTGCCCGGCAGGTCGAGCCCCGGATGGGCCGGCGCCTCCGCGCCGAAGCGTTCCATCGGGCAGCAGCCGCCGTGCAGGCTGTACCAGTCCAGCCGGGTGCCGGCGTAGACCACCGGCGCCCCTGGCTTGGCCGCATCCAGGGTGCGCACGGTGGCGCAACCGCCCAACTGCACCGCCAGGACCAGTAGCAGCACCCTACTCGTCGCTGACAAGGTGCTGTTCCCCCCAGCGCGGCAGCATGTCCTGGGGAATCCCCAGGGTGTTGAGGATTCGCGCGACGACGAAGTCCACCAGGTCCTCCACCGATTGCGGCTGGTGGTAGAAGCCCGGCGCCGCCGGCAGGATCACCGCGCCGAGGTTGGACAGCTTGAGCATGTTTTCCAGGTGGATACTGGAGAACGGCGCCTCGCGCGGCACCAGCACCAGCGGCCGGCGCTCCTTCAGGGCGACATCGGCGGCGCGCTCGATGAGGTTGTTGCAGGCCCCCGTGGCGACCGCCGACAGGGTGCCGGTGGAACACGGGCAGATCACCATGGCATTGGGCGCGCTGGAGCCGGAGGCCGGCGGCGCCATCCAGTCGTTCTGGCCGAACACGCGGATCTGTCCGGCGGCGGCACCACAATATTCGGTGAGGAAGGCCTGCATCGCCTGCGGTTTGGCCGGCAGGGCCACGTCGGTCTCGGTGGCCATCACCAGTTGCGCGGCCTTGGAGATCAGGAAGTGCACCTCGCGCTCTTCCTGCACCAGGCAATCGAGCAAGCGCAGGCCGTACTGGGCGCCGGAGGCGCCGGTCATCGCCAGGGTAATGCGTTCCGGACCGCTCATTGCGCCCCTCACTCGGCCAGCGCCGCGGCCAGCTTGCCGTGCAAGCCGCCGAAGCCGCCGTTGCTCATGATCACCACTTGCGCGCCGGGCCTGGCCTGCTGGCGCACCTGCTCGATGATCGCCTCCAGGGTATCGCAGACCTGCGACGGTATCGCGCATTGCGCGGCGGTGGCGGCCAGGTCCCAGCCCAGGTTCGGCGGCGCGTACCAGAGCACCTGGTCGGCCTGGCGCACGCTGTCCGGCAGGCCGTCGCGATGAGCGCCGAGCTTCATCGAGTTGGAACGCGGCTCGACGATGGCGATCACCTGGGTATCGGCGCCAACCTGCTTGCGCAGGCCGTCGAGGGTGGTGGCGATGGCGGTCGGATGGTGGGCGAAGTCGTCGTAGAGGGTCACGCCCCGGACCTCCGCGACCTTCTCCATGCGCCGCTTGACGTTGCGGAACTCGCTGAGTGCCGCCGCGCCCTGGCTGGGCACCACGCCGACATGGCGCGCCGCCGCCAGGCTGGCGAGGGCGTTGGCGACGTTGTGCAGGCCGGTCAGCGGCCAGTCCACCTCGCCCTGGACGATGCCGTCGAACAGCACCTCGAAGCGCGAGCCGTCCTCGGCGAGCAGGCGCGCCTGCCACTGGCCGCCTTCGCCGGTGGTCTGCACCGGGGTCCAGCAGCCCATCCCGAGTACGCGCTCCAGGGCTTTCTCGGCGCTCGGGCGAATGATCAGGCCCTCGCCCGGCACGGTGCGCACCAGATGGTGGAACTGCCGCTCGATGGCCGCGAGGTCGGGGAAGATATCCGCGTGGTCGAATTCCAGGTTGTTCAGGATCGCCGTGCGCGGGCGGTAATGGACGAACTTCGAGCGCTTGTCGAAGAAGGCGCTGTCGTACTCGTCGGCCTCGACCACGAAGAACGGCGTACCGCCCAGGCGCGCCGAAACCCCGAAGTTCTGCGGCACCCCGCCGATCAGGAAGCCCGGGCTCATGCCGGCGTGCTCCAGGACCCAGGCGAGCATGCTGGTGGTGGTGGTCTTGCCGTGGGTACCGGCCACCGCCAGCACCCAGCGTCCTTGCAGCACGTGGTCGGCCAGCCACTGCGGGCCGGAAACGTAGGGCAGGCCCTTGTTCAGGACATGCTCCACCGCCGGATTGCCGCGCGACAGGGCGTTGCCGATCACTACCAGGTCCGGCGCCGGCTCCAGGTGGGCCGGATCGTAGCCCTGCATCAGCTCGATGCCCTGGGCTTGCAGCTGGGTGCTCATGGGGGGGTAGACGTTGGCGTCGGAACCGGTCACCCGGTGGCCCAGTTCCTTGGCCAGCACGGCCAGCGAGCCCATGAAGGTCCCGCAGATGCCGAGTACGTGGATGTGCATGCAGACTCCTGCAGATCAAGCCGTCGAAGGCGCTGTGAATGGGCGGCAGATTAGCACAGCGGAGGCGCCGGCCGCCCGGCGTCGCGGCATCAGACGACGCGGCGTCGGCGGGGTTCCCGCCGGCCTCGCGGCGGCCCGCCTGGAGCCGTCCCGCCCGTCAGGCCTGGCCGCGCACCAGGCCGTGCCGGCGCAGCTTGCGATACAGGGTGTTGCGGCTGATCCCCAGTTGCTCGGCCACCCGGCTCACGTGCCAGCGCTGGCCATCCAGCGCCGCCAGCAACGCGGCTCGCTCGGCGTCGTCCAGGCTGTTGCTCGCGGCCGGGGCGGGCGCCGCTGCGGCGGGCGGCAGCGCCGCCAGGGCCTGGCGGATATCCGCGGGCAGGTCGCGCAGGCCGACCCGGCCGTCCTCGCAGAGTGCCACCAGGGTCCGTAGCACCGTGCGCATCTGCCGGACGTTGCCCGGCCAGCGGTAGGCCAGCAGGCCCTGGCGAACCTCGCCGTCGAGCTGGATGCGCTGGCCCCTGGCTTCCTCGGCCAGCAGGTAGTCCAGCAGCTCCTCGCGGTCGCTGCGCTCGCGCAGCGGCGGCAGGCTCACGACCATGCCATTGAGGCGGTAGTAGAGATCCTCGCGGAAGCGTCCGTCGGCGACCAGCCCGGCCAGGTCGCGGTGGGTAGCGCTGATCAGGCGCACGTCGACATCCTCTGGCTCGCCGCCCAGCGGTACTACCCGGCGCTCTTCCAGCACCCGCAGCAGGCGGGTCTGCAAGGCCAGCGGCATGTCGCCGATCTCGTCGAGGAACAGGGTGCCGCCGTCGGCCTGCTGCAACTTGCCGCGCATGCCCTCCTTGCGCGCGCCGGTGAAGCTGCCGCCGCGATAACCGAACAGTTCGCTCTCGATCAGGGTTTCCGGGATCGCCGCGCAGTTCAGCGCGACGAACGCCTGTTCCGCGCGCGGGCCGGCCAGGTGCACGGCCTTGGCGAAGGCCTCCTTGCCGGAACCGGTCTCGCCGTTGAGCAGCAGCGGCACGTCGCGC
This sequence comes from Pseudomonas sp. HMSC057H01, assembly GCF_001836405.1. Classification (NCBI taxonomy): domain Bacteria; kingdom Pseudomonadati; phylum Pseudomonadota; class Gammaproteobacteria; order Pseudomonadales; family Pseudomonadaceae; genus Pseudomonas; species Pseudomonas sp. HMSC057H01. The sequence goes on from NZ_KV828432.1 coordinate 171,097, forward strand.
GCGTAGACCTTCAGCGCCCGGCGGAAATCGGCGGCCAGCTCGGCGTCGCCCAGGCACAGGCCGGGCGCGGCAGGCGCCGGCTTCGCTGCCGTGGGCACCGCCAGGCCCTGGGGTATCGCCCGCGGCGCGCCGCGCAGCATGGCGTACAGGGTCCGTCCCTCGCGGGTGCGCAGCGGCCAGCTGGCGCTGGGTTGCGGCGAGGCGCGACCGAGCAGGTCGTCGAGACGGCAATCGAAGAAGGTCTCCACCGGCTGGCCGAGCAGGCGCTGGCGCGGACAACCGAGCAGGTTCAGCGCGCTCTGGTTCACCGCGCGGATCCGCCCGTCTTCCTCGAAGGCCAGCAGCCCTTCGCTGAACAGGCCGACATAGTCGCCCTGGACATGGAAGCGCAGCAGCCAGGAGCCCTCGAAGCGACGGAGGAAATAGCAGCCCTCGATGATCTTCGCCGACAGGTTGACCAGCGCCATGGTGTGGAACTGGCTCTGCCGCGAGACTTCCTGGCGCGCCGAAGACACGTCGAGCACCGCCATCAGCTCGCCCTGCGGATCGAACACCGGGCTCGCCGAGCAGGTCAGGCCGGTGTGGCGGCTACGGAAGTGCTCTTCCTGCTGGATGGTCAGGGCCTGCCGCTCGACCACGCAGGTGCCGATGCCGTTGGTGCCTTCGCAGGGCTCGCTCCAGTCGGCGCCGAGCCAGAGGCCGGCGTGTTCGAAGGTCTGGCGCTGGGCGTCGGCGTTGACGCAATTGAGGATCACCCCGCGGGCATCGGTGAGCAGTACCGCATGGTCGTTGCCGGAAAGCTGCTGGTAGAGGCTGTGCATCTCGCCATCGGCGATCTCCAGCACCTGTTGCAGGCGCTCGCGGCGTTCGAGCATGCGCGCGTGCTCCAGCACCATCGGCGCCATCGGCTGGCCGGGATCGAGATGGTGCTGTTCCAGGCAGCGCAGCCAGGAGCGGGCGATGGACGGATCGGTCGCAGGGCCGCCCGGCGGGATCTTGCCCTGGGCGACGGTCAGCACTTGCCGCGCGTGGCGGCTCATGGAACTGGCAGGCATTGTTATGGTTCTCCGCGAGGGACGGGCCGTCTCTTGCCTGGGCGCGGTGGATCGATCCGCGACTCTCCGGACGGCTATCGGTGCAGCATCCAACAGGGCGGGGCGCAATGCAACGACGGACTGACCGATGAGTCATGCGCTGCGCCGAAAACGGTACAGAGTGTCACTCACGAGCGTCCCGCCCGCGTGACAGGGAGCGTTCGCAAGCTCCCCTGCGAAACCTCCAGGACGCTCTACTCCGGGCCTTTCGCCACTCTGGCCCGGCCCTTGCTCCAGGCTTACGACAAGCGCGACAGCGCGTCCTCCCCTAATAAGCACAAGAGCCAGGAGATACCATCATGCGTTACGCCCATCCCGGTAGCGAAGGCGCCATCGTTTCCTTCAAGGCCCGCTACGGCAACTACATCGGCGGCGAGTTCGTGC
>NZ_KV828433.1:0-1754 GCF_001836405.1 Pseudomonas sp. HMSC057H01
GTCGTGAACCCGAGCATCATTCCCCCTTGAGCGCTGCGCGCGCCCATTCGAGACGCGCCACTCGATCCTCAGCACCGTTGTAGCCGCCGTTGATCTTCAGAGTGATCCGCTCGAATCGGCCTTGGTCAGCCAGGTCGTTTAAACCCCGCGACTTCCACCACCACCCCGAGGCGATAGCTGCCCAGGTCCGTTGCTCCAGCAGTTCCGGTTGCGCTACCAGTGGCAGCGCCAGGGCGCGGGCGGCTTCGGCGTAGTTGTCGTGGCCCGTAATCATGATCAGGCCGCGTCCCCGGTATCGATACCCATCGCCCGTATCCGGTGAGCCGTTGCCCATCCGGTTTGCGTAGACGCGGTTCGCGATGCGCTCAGGCTGGCGTGCGTACTGCTTTGCCTCTGCCGGCGTGAACCGCTTCGGCCACGTCTTGAGCAGGCCTTCTGCGGAGTAGTTCAGATTCTCGACCAGACGCTTGAGGCTCTGGCTTTCGTGCCCGACCTGAGCCAGGAACATCGCCACCCGCTCAGCCGTGTTGATCTCGAACCGAGCCATGGCGCCGTTGATGTGCTCGACCCAAGTCGAGGCAGTAGCGGCACCGCAGCCGGTAGCGCGGTCGAGTTGATCGGCGGTGATCTTCATTCGCCAGCCCCCCGGCGCGGAAACTTCCAGTCGGCGATCCGATCAGCGAACTCGGCGATCTTCTTCACACCCAGGAAGCCGGTGAACACCCCGGCAGCAGTAGCCATGTTCTGCGGAAGGCCAAACCACTCAAGGACAGGAATCAGGCCCAAGGTGATCAGAGTGCAGAGCGTTGCCTCGAGCAGCGCCTGGCGCCGCGTTCCACCGCCGTAGATCACCCGGGTCAGCGCGACCACAAAGGACAGGCCGGCGGCGTACAGCTGCGGATAGTGCGCAGACAGCCACGCAAGCAGCGCAGCCCAAGTTTCAGGGCGTTCTGGCATTTTCATAGTCTCTGCCCCTCGCAGGGGTTCTAAAACGACGAAGCCCGCTCAATGGCGGGCTTTCGTTCGTCGGGTGGGTTCCGGGGCGGATCAGGCGTGAAACAGCTGCAACTGCCATTCGCGCTCGACCTCGATGATCTTCTGTTCGATGACGGGTGCCTTGATCTGCCATCGACGCAGGGTCTTGCCGGCCAGGCTGGCAATTCCTTTCTCTTGTCGGTACTCCGCCATCAGCTCGTTACGCAGGGTGGCGAAGTCCATCGAGCGCTTGAACAGTTGCTCTGCCATCCAGTTGAAGGCACGGATGTAAGCCTCTTTCCATTTGGCCGCCTCCTTGCCGGTGAAGCCCATGCACAAGAACGCAAAGCCATCTCTGGTTATGCGGAACGCTGGAGATTTCCGCCTGGCACCTTTGCCGATATCGACATCCACGATCATCTCCTCAAAATTGAGGGCATGAAATTCTGGCGAGCAATCGAGGCCGCGGATCGCCTTGATCACGTTGTCGTGCCGCTTTCCGAAACGCTCAGCCACCTTCAGCGAGGTCGTTACAACCTGGCCGTCATTGACCATCACCAGATCACGCAGGCCGGCCTCATCAAGATCAATCTCACTCATCTGATCCACTCCGCTCACCTGGAAAAGGAGCGCAGCGGGGCGGACGGATGAGCGGACATCCGCCTTTCGGCTGTACGGGCCTAGCTGCGTGTTGGCTTGCCTTGCGGCGGAAATGAAAGAGCCCAGCGCTATGGCTGGGCTCTGAAATAGGTGCGGGTGGATAGGGGCCACTACCCCGT
>NZ_KV828434.1:0-200 GCF_001836405.1 Pseudomonas sp. HMSC057H01
GCATGCAGCACGGCACGCATGTGGTCGTAGTCGGCCTCGATGTAGCTCATGGTGGTCTGGATATTCGAGTGGTTGAGCAGGCACTTCGTGAGGTGGATGTTCCGCTCGGGTGCCTTCATCAAGTCGGTGGCCAGGGTGTGCCGGAAACGGTGCGGAGTCATCCGCACCCCAACCTTCTCGGTCAACTTCCGGTACATGGC
>NZ_KV828435.1:0-224 GCF_001836405.1 Pseudomonas sp. HMSC057H01
GTCTGCCCGCTGGAACTGTTGAACCAGAGGAACCGATCAGCCTGGAACGCCATGGTCGTCACGCTCGTACCGCTGTCGAAGCCCAGTTGCCAGCCAGCGGCGTACTTCTGCCCGTTGGCATGCGCCTGGAGCTTCACGCTGTAGAGCGCCTTGACGTTTCCATCCAGCGAGGTAACCGCTTGAGATGTGGTCTGGATGTTCGCCTCGTTGGTATCGGTGCGCGC
>NZ_KV828436.1:0-705 GCF_001836405.1 Pseudomonas sp. HMSC057H01
TCCGAGAAGCCAGCGCGAAGATCTACCGCGCCGCGACCAAGGCGCTGCTCAAGCACTTCGGCCCTACGGCAACCGTACAGGAGGTGGACCACAGGTCTGTGCTGGGATGGCGGCGCAAGGTCCTGGAACAAGGCCTGTCGAAGCGGAGCTGGAACACGTATTCGAATCATCTGCGAACGATCTGGGGCTATGCCATCGAGCACGAGCTGGTGACACACTCCCAAGTCAACCCGTTCAGAAAGACCACCGTCATCCCCCCCAGGCGAGCAAGCAAAACCGTCGCAGCCGAAGCCATCCTGCGCGCCCGCAATTGGCTCAACATGCAGGTCGGCGCCGAGCGCTGCACTGGCGATCGCGCACGCATCACTCCCGCCTGGTTCTGGCTTTGCACGTTTGAGGTCTTCTACTTCACCGGCATCCGGTTGAATGCGCTGTTGTGCATCCGCAAGCGCGACATCGACTGGGAAAATCAACTGATCCTCATCCGCGGCGAGACAGAGAAAACTCATAAAGAGTTCGTAGTGCCAATAACGGAGGGGCTTGTGCCTCACCTATCGCGGCTCCTGCAGGAGGCCGATAGAGCCGGATTCGCCGATGACGACCAGTTGTTCAACGTCAACCGGTTCTCACCGCACTACAAGAGCAAGGTGATGAACTCCGACCAGGTCGAAGCCATGTACCGGAAGTTGACCGAGAAGGTTGGGG
>NZ_KV828437.1:0-57014 GCF_001836405.1 Pseudomonas sp. HMSC057H01
CGGTGGAGCGCGAACGTCTGAGTTTGCCGAGCGCGCCGAATCAGGTGTGGTCGATGGACTTCGTCTTCGATGCGCTCAGTACGGGGCGGAGGATTAAATGCCTGACGGTGGTCGATGACTTTACCAGGGAGGCGGTGGGTATCCTTGTGGATCACGGCATCAGCGGCTTTCGCGTTACTCGCGCACTGGATGAAATGGCTCGGTTCCGCGGTTACCCGACAGCAATCCGCACCGACCAGGGCCCCGAATTCACTGGCAAGGCACTCGATCAATGGGCCTATCAGCGCGATATCAAGCTGAAGCTGACCCAGCCTGGCAAACCCACACAGAATGCGTTCATCGAGTCCTTCAACGGCAAGTTTCGAGACGAATGCCTGAATGAGTACTGGTTCTGCTCACTGGCCGAGGCCAGAATTCGCATCGCAGCCTGGCGGAGGGATTACAACGAGCACCGACCGCATAGCGCTATCGGCAATCTCACCCCAGCGAAGTTTGCTGCGAAATGGCGGGCGAGTCAGCAGCAACCACGACATGAAAAATTGATATCAACCCCAGGACGTACTAACTAGGAAGCGGTACTAAGACTGGGGGCAGGTCACAGTCGCGCACGGGTCGATGAAAACAGTGGGACAACAGCACCCTGCGTAGTACATGTGCGCAGAGGTAGTCTCTGCGGTCCAGGGGGCTGAGGTACTGGTCTGCGCGACAGCGCTCCCATGGAGCCAGTACCTGAGAGAACTCCCGCAGTGCCCACTCAGGTACCTCATGCGTCTCCATGCTCCAGGTACGGACCTCGTCGCGGTCCATGACCCTGATTCTCAGAACTGGATGGTCATGCCAACGCCCAGCGTCCGCTCACGGCCGGGCGCACCAATCCTGGCGTCCGCCCCACCCGGCATGTACGCCGGGATATGGTAGCCGTACAGGTCATACTGCTTGTCGAGCAGATTATCTGCCCAGACATAGAGTTCGGTACCGCCATTGCGTATGCCAACCCTGAAATCCAGCTTGTTGTATGACGCCAGGTCAAAGTTGTTCTGGGGCGTCGCGGCGCGGCTACCCACGTAGCGGTTGGTCAGTCGCGCATGCAAGTGCGGCGAGGAGAGCCCGAACATCGAACCTAGGGGCTTCTGATAAGCGATGGAAAGGACCCCTTCCCAGCGAGGCACTTCGGGCACGTCGTTTCCTGACGCAACACCGTCAGCACCCGAAGCATCACCGCCGCCTCTGATCTTGGCGCGGGTATAGGCAAGACCGCCGCTGACGCTCCAGTGGCTGTTGATCATCCAACTCCAGTCAGCCTCCAGCCCTTGGCTGGTCACATTCCGGTTGCTCTTGCGGGTCGCCATGGTTTGCGGATCGAACATCAGCAGGTGGTCGTTCTTGACCTGGTTGAGGAACATCGCCAAGTTGAAGGTCAGCCGCCGATCCTCGCTTTCAAATTTGAGACCCGTTTCGTAGCTGTTCACCGAGCCTGGCTTGTAGGGCGCATCCTGCCCGCCAGAGGTGAAGCCGATGCCTTCCTCGTCGAAACCTCCGGACTTGTACCCTCGGGCGTAAACACCGTAGAGGTTCAGCTGCGGGGTCAAAGCATGGCTCAGCGCCACCCGGCCCGTTGCATAGCTGTCGGAAAGCGATTGGGCGTCCCTGGCCTCACGAATAGGGCTGGGATTTTCCGGATTTGCCCACCAGTGGGCGTCGTAGCGCTTCTTTTCCCAGGTGTAACGCCCGCCGAGGGTGAGCTTTGTCGCCGGGGCCACCGGGAAGGTGGCCTCTGCGAACAGCGCATGCGCTCTGGAGCTGAAGTCCCGGTTGGCGCTGGAGGCGGCGGGGTTTTCCAGGAAGAAGGTGTCGTAGGAGTCGAATCGGTCCATGTCCCGATCCGACCGATAGAGATTGGCGCCGGCCACCCAGAACGTCTCTGCTTCCGGTAGTGAGCTCAGGCGCAGTTCATGGTTGAAGATGCGTTCGCGCACTAGGCTGTTCCAGGTGGCGTCGGGGCGGAACCCGATCAGCTGCGTATAGGTACGTCCCTCGTAGATGGGCGTGGTGCTGCGATGGTGGGTCCGAGCAAAACCGGTCAGGGCCGTGAAGAGAGAGTTGTCGAACTGATGGGTGAACTCGGCGCTATAGCGGTCGACCTCGCGGCGGTTGCGCTCGCTGTTCGACGGAATATCGCTCTTGGGCGGATCACCATAGGGATACAGGAGATAGACCCAGTCGCGATGTTTCAGCACTTCACGTCCCGCGCTGAGATTGAGCGCGGAGTCCGGGCCGATGTCCCAACGCAGGCTCGCTCTTCCACTGAAATCTCTAGGCTTGTTCAACGGCTTGCCGGTTTGGCTGCTTTCGATGTAGTTGTCGAGTCCCGACCCGCGGATCGCCAACCGTGCCGAAACAGTGTCGGACAGAGGTCCACTGAGCATGCCTTCCAGCAGCCGCTGGTTGTCCTGGCCGAGTTCGCCGCGCAGGCTGCCCTCAAAGAATCGTGTAGGTTTGCGCGTCACCACGTTGACCGCTCCGGCCTCGGCATTGCGTCCGAACAGGGTGCCCTGGGGGCCTTTCAGCACTTCCACCCGCTCCACGTCCAGGATATCCAACGTGGCATTGGAGGCGGACATCGGCATACCGTCGACATTGATCACCACGGACGTGTCGTCCCCGCTGATCTTCTGCAGAGCACCGACGCCGCGCATTCGCAGCGTCGTGTTGGCTATCCCCATGTTGGTAATCACGTCGACTCCCGGCGTCTGGCGCAGGGCGTCCTCCAGACTGTACAGACGCCGCTCCTCTGCTTCTTCGCCGGAGATGACGTTCACGCTGAAGGGCAAGTCCTTGGCGTGCTCTTCGGTACGCCGAGCGGTGACGTTCATTTCCGGCAAGACAACGATCTCCTCCTCCTGCGATCCGACGTGATGCGCCAAGGCGGTACCGGGTACGGCTGTGCAGGTTACCAGAACCAGCACCGACAGACGCCCTCGCCGGGACGGAAAAAGCTTGGTCATTACGATGTTCCCTCTTAGTACGACAAAACCTCGGGCTGCTCAGCCGTAGGGGTTGCAGCCATTTCTTCGTGAGTGGGGCGCCCCGCGGTTGCGGGACCAACGGGCAGGCAGTACGGCACGAGCCTTCCGGCACTCGTGCGGTCGATCCGCTGGGTGACGAGGCCGAACAGTCGCTCACTCAGCCGGGAGTCGACGATGTCGAGTGGTGCCCCGTCGGCGACGATCCGGCCGTCTCGCAGAGCCAGCAGCCGGTCGGCGTATTGGCTAGCCTGGTTGAGGTCGTGCAGAACCATCACGACGGTCAACTGGCGCGTCCTCTGCAGGTGCGCGAGCAGTTCCATCAATTCCGCCTGGTGTCCCATGTCCAGGTAGGTGGTGGGTTCGTCCAGCAAGACGATGCTCGACTCCTGGGCCAGGATCATCGCGATCCATGCCCGTTGCCGTTCGCCTCCGGAGAGCGTGCCGATGTCACGGCCTTGCAAGTGCGAGATGCCGGTAGACTCCATGGCCCACCCGACAATTTCGCGGTCGTGGTTGGATTGCCGCGCGAGCAGGCCCTGGTGCGGGTAGCGGCCATAGGCGACCAATTGGCGTATGGTGACGCCCTGCGGTACGGCCGGCGATTGGGGAAGGAAGGCCAGCCGCCGGGCGAGTGCTTTCGGACTCCAGGAAGCCAACGGCTTTCCGTCTAGGGAAACAGCACCCGCCGTGGACCTGTTCAATCCTGCGAGAGCCCTGAGCAACGTTGACTTACCGCAGCCGTTGGGCCCGATCAGGCACACCATACTGGTGGGCTCGAATTGAAGCTCCGCCACCCGGAGCACTTCGCGCGAGCCGTAGCTCAGCCTCAACTGATTTACCGCCAACGTCATACGCGATGCCTCCTTTGACGGTGCAGCAGCAAGAGGAAGGCCGGAATGCCAATCAGGGTGGTCAGCGCACCGGCGGGAATTTCCAGTGGGCTGATCAGGGATCGTGCGAGGCAGTCAGCACCGAGCATCAGGAGGCTGCCGACCAGCATGTTGACGACGAAGAGGCGGCGCTCATTCGGTCCGGCGATCAGGCGGGACAGGTGCGGGGTGACCAAGCCGACGAAGCCGACGGGCCCCGTCACCGCCACCGCGCTGGCGGCCAATACGACAGCCACGACGATGGCCGCAGTGCGCCAGCGAATTCCACGTATGCCCAAGCTCGCCGAGACCCCGTCGTCCAGGCGCAGCAGGGACAATGGCCGCAACAACGCCAAGGTGGCCACGATGCCGACCAGGCACCATGGCCAGAGAACGTGCACATGCAGGAAGTCGCGACCATACAGACTGCCGGCCAGCCAAATCAGCGCGATCTCGGTGCGTGCGCCGCCCCAGACGACGATGGTCCACATCACCAGCGCATTGAGCACGGCGCCCACGGCGACGCCATTGAGCGTGAGGCGAAGCGGGCAGAGTTTTGAACGCCAGGACATGCTCAGAACGAGGCCCGCAGCGACCAACCCTCCGAATAGAGCGACCACTGGCAGCCAGACCATCATCGACGCATGATTGGTGCCGATCAGCGAGTCGGCCTTGGCTAAGTCCGTCACCAGCAACAAGGCGACGACGGCCAGCCCGGCACCACTGGATATGCCGACGACACCTGGGTCGGCTAGCGGGTTGCGGATGACGGTCTGCAGGATGAGGCCGGCGGTGGCGAGCTGCAGTCCGACCAGCACCGCCAGCACAGTCCGCGGTAGCCGCAGTTGCCAGACGAGCGCGCTTTCCAGCGAAGGAGCATGCCGCGAGAGAAGCCCGTCCAGGACATCGCCCGCAGCAAGCGGTACGGCGCCCCAGAACAGTGAAGCCAGCACCAGTAATGCCAATGCCGTGCACAAGAGTGCCAGCACTGCCGCATATCGGCCTCCTGAGCGCATCGCCACCTGGTGCGTCGGACTACGCATCGGAGGTCTCCCTCCGGCCGACCAGATAGACCAGCACTGGGCCACCCAGAAGTACGCATAGGATGCCGGCCGGCACCTCCTGCCATTTGGCGGCAAAATCAGCAGCGCACACCAGGCCGGCGCCCACCAATGCCGAGAGCGGTAGCAAGGTCCGGTGGCGAATACCCCTGGAACCCAGACCGAAGCGGACGATGTGTGGTGCGACCAGGCCAATGAAGGTGATTGGACCCGCGGCAGCCACGGCCGAAGCTGAGAGCAGCACCACCACGAGGCCGAACAAAAGGCGCCAAGCTGTCACGCGCATGCCCAGCGCAGTGAGCACATCTTCGTCGAGGATCATCGTGTCCAGTCGCCCAGCGCACGCAAGACCCAAGACTAAACCTGACACGACCCATGGCCAGAGCATCGCGACATGCTCCCAGGTCCGGTTGATCAGGCTGCCGGTCAGCCAGTAATAGATACCGTTGACCTCTACGTTCGCGGACACCAGCATCACGATGATGGCAGCGGCAAAGAACAGGTTGATGCTCATGCCGGTCAGCGTCAGGTACAACGGATCCAGCCGGGCTCCCATACCGATGGCAAGCGTGAGTGTCGCCGCGGCGATTCCACCGACGGTGCTCGCAGCGAGTTCGGCGGACGTGGGCAGACTGAGGTAGGTCATGCACAGGGCCATGGCAAACGCAGCTCCGGCGGTGACGCCGAGCAGCCCGGGCTCGCCCAGGGGGTTGCGGGTGATCGCCTGCACGATGGCTCCGGCCAGTCCCAGGGCGGCCCCAACCAGTGTCGCGGTCAACAGCCGGGGGAGGCGAATCTCGTGGATCACGAAGGCTGCGTCGGAGCCGTCGTCTTGGACGAGAACCTGCAACACCCGGCCAAACGGAATCCCGAAGTCACCCAGTGCCAAGGTCCCGACCACTATCGCGCCGATGGCCAACAGGCTGAGGCCAGCGATCCAGAGCGACCGCAACCGAGAAGAGAGGCGGGACCGCGCATCAATTGCGCACTCGTCCATGGCCGCTCAGCGCTCGAAATCCATGGGCTTGGCGCGGGCCGCAGCCGGAATGCCCGTGGGCTCGGGGAACACCCCCGGGTAGAGCAGATGCGCCATTTCGTGCAGCACCTGCCGTCGCGCTATGGGGCCATGCGACATGATGTACTGGTCTGAGACCCGCCAGGCCCGGCCGGACTGGACCGCCTTGAGGCGATTCCAAGCCGGGTGCTTGGTGAACGGTCCGGCATCACCCTTGAACGAGATGATCACATCCGGATTCAGCCGCAGCAGGGTCTCCATGGTTATCACGGACGAATCGGCAGATTCCATGCCCTTGGGCGGTTCGCCCTGGACGTTGGTTGCTCCCAGGCGCTCCATCACCTGAGTCGTCAGGTGGTTGCTGTAGTAGGCATAGGGAGCATTGCCCCAATGCCAGAGGAAAACCGCGCTGACCTTTCCCGGCGCGCGTTTGCCGGTCGCCTCCAGCTCGTCCAGGAAAGCCTGGTTCATAGCCGCGCCCTGGCTGTCCGCACCGAGCGCTCGTGTGGCTCGCTCCACTGCACTCACAGAATCATTCAACGTGATCAGGTCGAATGCCAGGAACGCCCCAGTCTCCTCGATCTTCTTGGCGAAGGGTTCCGTATACGTGCGTAAGCCGATGGTCAGATCCGGCGACAGTTTCGCCAGAACCTCAAGGTTGGTCTGGTGCACTTCGCCCAGGTTAACGGCCTTGGCAGCGGCATCTCCCAAGAAGGCGGAGCGCTGGTTGTTGAGCGTGGAAAGCCCCGCGACCTGTCGGTCGAGCGCAACCATGACGTCAGCCCCGAAGGTCGAAATTGATGCGACGGTTCGTGGCGCGCGTTCGATCACCACGGATTGGTTGCGATCATCCACGATGGTCCGTGGGTAGTCCTGCGCCTGTGCGGCGGCGGACCCCACGGCAAAGAACAGCGTCAGGAGTGATCGAGCGGTACGCATGGAGGCCTTCCTTCCCAGGATTCATATCGACCTTCAGTGTTTCCCGTTGCCTGAGAAAACCGCTCCCCGAATCGGGAATCAGTTCGCTCGCGATCGCCTTCCTTTCTGGGTAGCCGAAACTTCTTACCCGCTCATAAGCTCGGTCCGTCCCTTCACATGACGAATCTCCGATGGGTAATGACCTAAGTCGTATGGGCGCGCTGCGGATACTGCTGGAGTTGTCGGTGGGCCACCGTTTGGCCATGGCAGGAGCCTTGGCTTTGACCCTTTTGGCTGTACTGGCGGAACTGGCGCCATTCGCCATCCTGTACTTCGCTGTCGAGGCCCTACTCAGGACGCCTCAAGCCTTCGCCCAGGAACTTCTGACTCTGGCTCCCTGGCTGGTGGGTGGCATAGTGCTGAAGTACATGGCCTATGGCGTCGCCTACCTGATCAGCCATCACGCTGCCTACGCAATCATGGCCAGTACGCGCAGCCGCCTGGCGGCCAAGCTCGATGATGCGCCCTTGCACTGGATACATGCACAGGGGTCGGGCGCGCTGAAACAGTCCGTTATCCAGGATGTCGAGCGCATGGAGGCATTCATTGCCCATCACACCGTGGAGGTCGCCGCCGCGGTATTGGCGCCACTGTGTGTCACGACAGCCTTGCTCTGGGTGGACTGGCGGCTGGCAATGGCGGCGCTGGCAGTCGGTCCCTTGGCCCTGCTCGCTTCAACATTCGCCATGCGCGGAGTGGGTCAAAACCAAGATCGGTTCAACCGGGCAACGGCCAGCCTGAACAACGTGACCGTTGAGTACCTGCGCAACATGCCGGTGCTCAAGGTGTTCAGTCGCAGTGCCTCCGGGTTCCGGCTGCTGCGACGGCAGCTTCATGCCTACTATCGACTAACTGATCAGATCACTCGCAACACCGTTCCAGGGTGGGCGCTGTTCACCAGCGTCCTGGGTGCCCACCTGCTCCTGTTGCTTCCGGTCGGCGCATGGCTTCATGCGCGTGGGGAAATCGGTGTTGCTCAAGTGGTGGTGGCAGTGCTGCTGGGGGCTGGGATTTTTCGTCCCTTGCTAAAAGTCAGTCGCTTCATCATGGACATACCGCCGATTCTCGCAGGCCTACGCAGGATGGCACCGATACTGGCGCTCAGTCGCAAGCGGGGGCGAGCAGATCTGCCGGTGGCTGCCACCGTACGGGTCGACCTCGACCAGGTCTGCTTTCGCTATGGCGGACGCCACGTGCTGACCGGGGTGAGCCTGTCCCTGGCGTCGGGCACCTTCAATGTACTCCTGGGGCCATCGGGGTCCGGTAAGTCCACCATCGCGCAACTGATTGCGGGCTTACTGGCGCCAGAGTCGGGGTCGGTCACGATCAACGGGAAGTCCATCGCCACCCTCAGCGATGAGGAGCGTACCCGCTGCATAGCTCTCGCGGCCCAGGACGTGTTTCTCTTCAGCGGAACGGTGCGCGACAACCTGGTGCTCGCGCGCCCGCAGGCATCCGAGGCGGAGATCTGCCGGGCCGTGCGTGTGGCGCAGGCGCAGGCGCTTATCGAGGGGCTTCCTGCCGGCTACGACACCCCGCTCAATGAACTGGGCACCCGCTTATCTGGCGGCGAGCGCCAGCGCCTGGCGGTCGCACGGGCATTGCTTGCCGACGCGGCGGTTCTGGTGCTCGACGAATCCGCGGCGTTCGCCGACAGCCTGACGCAACGCGCGTTCTTTCAGGCGCTGCTCGAGGAGTACCCAGAGAAAACACTGCTTGTCGTTGCACACAGGCTGCATGGAATCGAGCAAGCCGACCAGATACTAGTGCTTGAGGAAGGTGCATTGTCCTTGTGCGGACGCCATGACCAACTCATGAGCGAGAGCGATTACTACCGGTCCATGTGGATGCATGAGGAGTTCGCCGAGCGCTGGAGCTTGCGCGGCGCTGCGCCGTCCCAAGACAGGACGCAAGAGTCGGCAGCATTGCCGGCGACATCTACCGCAGGGGGAGATTGAGACATGGAGGCGGTCACCTCTTGGACAAGCATTCGACGCATCATCCAGCGCAGTGGCGCGCCTACCTCCGCCCTCACCTTGGGATTGGCGCTGCGCGTGCTGGAACGGTGTTCCGAAGTGCTGCCCTATCTGCTGTGCTGGCTATGGCTTGGCGCCGTCCTGCCACTTTCTTTGCCAGGTTTTGCCTGGACAGCCACCTGGGCGGCCAGTCCGCAATGGCTGGCTCTGACCCTAGCTTGCCTGTTCCTCATGCAATGGGCTTTCGCCTTCGGCGGCCAGAAATGTTGCTTTCTGAACAGTTACCAGATCATCGAACGCTATCGACAGGGGCTGCTCGAGCGAGTCCGCAACATGCCGATCGGCGTGTTGAGAGGACGGCAGGTGGGGCACATGGCCGACCTGCTCACCGACGACATCAATCGTGTCGAAGCCATATTTGCCCATGTCCTGGCGGATTTCGTCGCCGCCGCGGGCCTGGCGCTGACGACGATCCTGCTGCTGGCAGCTATCGAGTGGCGGCTGGCCCTGGCGCTTGCTGGGCTCGCGCCCCTGGCCATGCTCGTCCTGATTGCCAGTGGGCGACTGTTCGAGCAGGCGGTCCAGCGCAAACACGCGCGCTTCAAGGCGACATCCGGGATGTTGGTGGAGTTCATCGGCGGCCTGGCGACGTTACGCCTCTTCAATCACTCGCGCGCCTGGTCGCAGCAGTTAGACCAGGCGTTCACCGAACTCAAGGCGCTCAGCCTGGGGATCGAGAAATGGGGCGGCGGTCCGGTCATGCTCTTCAGACTGATCGTCGAGTGTGGCCTCGTCGTCCTGTTCATTGCAGGCGGCTGGAGCATGTTCTCCCATGAATACCCCGCGCTGGTTTGGCTGGCGTTCATTCTGCTGTCTTACAAGTTCATTGGTCCGCTGCTGGAGTTGGCCGAATACTTGGTGATGCTCCGCCATGCTTGCCAGAGCGAGATGAAGCTCGACGAGCTATGGCGCGTCCCGCTCCTGCCCGAACCCGCCCTGGCTAGGCGGCCGGATGGTCTGGCCGTGCAGTTCGATCGCGTGTCGTTCGCCTACGGCGATCGGCTCGTGCTACGCGATGTCAGCTTCGTGGTGCCGCCTGGTAGCGTCACCGCCGTGGTTGGTCCTTCCGGCGCAGGCAAGAGCACGCTGTTGCATCTGCTTGCGCGCTTTCATATGCCCGACAGCGGCGCGATACGCATTGGCGGCTTGGATCTGCGTGATATCGGCTCCGACCAGTTGTATCGCGTCGTCAGCATGGTCTTCCAGCAGGTACAACTGTTCGACGGCAGCATTATCGACAACGTGCGTGCAGGTCGCGAGCAGGCCAGCGACGAGGAGGTGATTCAGGCCGCCGAGGCGGCTCATTGTGATGAGTTCATCGCCAGGCTTGCTGATGGCTACCAGACAAAGGTCGGCGAATCGGGGTTCGGCCTTTCGGGAGGAGAGCGGCAGCGGCTGTCGATCGCCCGGGCACTGCTCAAGGATGCGCCGCTGCTCCTGCTGGATGAAGTAACCGCCTCGGTAGACCCACGCTCCCAGCACGCCATCCAGACCTCTCTCGGCCAATTGGCTGCGGGGCGCAGCGTCATCATGGTCGCCCACAGGCTCAACACCATCAGGCACGCCGACCAGATACTGGTTCTGGATCAAGGCGCCTTGGTCGAGGCTGGAACCCACCAGTCCCTGCTTGCGAGAAATGGTCTGTACGCCGCGATGTGGAGGGCGCAAACATCCAACGGCTAGTCGCCATCATCTCCCTTGACTGGTGGACGAAAAGATAAATCCTTTGCGGGTTCTTGATGCCTTCTTCGGGTAGTTGGCGCTTATCGCGCCTCCATAGACTCGGGTGAATAGCCGCTCAGCGCGAGTGGAATCTCCGCCGAGTCTTCTCCTGCTCTTAAGAAGGTTTTGGACAATGTGTGAACGTCAGATCTTGTCACGCGCACTTTCCGCCAGTGCCCTGGCGGGCATGCTGCAACTCAGTTTCCCTGCGGGCGCCGCCGCTCCTTTGAACGATGAAGAGTCGGTAGTTCTGGACTCAATTACCGTGACGGCGCGTAAGCGCGAGGAGAATCTCAACGATGTTCCCGGGTCGGTGCACGTGGAGACTGGCCGTGACCTGGAGCGAAAACGCATGCTCGATGGAGCGGCGGCATTGCGCGATGTGGCAGGTGCGAGCGTGGGCATTTTCGGCGATCGCTCCAACGCTTTCGTCGTCCTGCGCGGCGTGGCACCCATTCTCACGCCGCTCAGTCCCGACGACAGCTCAGTACTGACCTTCGTGGATGGTGCGCCGATGCCGATTGGCGCATCGTTTTCCCCGTATCTGGATCTTGAGCGAATGGAGGTGATGAAGGGGCCACAGAGCACGCTCTTCGGTCGCAACACCTCGGGCGGCGCGATCAACCTTGTGCCGGTGAAGCCAAACCATGAATTCGAAGCCTCGGTTCGGGGCGAAGGGGGGACCGATGGCATCTTCCGCACTGAAGCCATCATCAACGGCTCACTCGTTCCGGAAACGCTATCCGCGCGCCTGGCTCTCCGGCGCTCAGGCGCCGACGGCTACATCAACAACGTCGCCGGACGCGACTTGGGAGAGGAGCGGACCTGGGCCGCGCGCGGCTCTGTGCTGTTCACGCCTTCCTCCCGGGTGCGATGGCTCCTGAGTGCTCAGGGGGAGAGCACGGATAGCGCGCCAACGGCCTACATTGCATACCGGCCGGGGGAGCGAAGACCGCGGCACAGAACAAGACGATCGACGACATCCGGATGTACGCATTCAGCTCGCGTCTGGAGTACGACTTCGATGACATGACCGTCACTGCACAGACTAGTTATGCGCGCCTGAACGACCAGAACGACTACAACTTCCCGGATGCGAGGATTGCCAGCGACTTCAGCGGCCTGCCGCCCGAGCAATTCCTGGATCCAGCGACCAACTTCATCGACTGGCGAAAACGCGACTCTCGACTGACACAAGAATTCAGGCTGGGATCGCTACCGGGGGCCGATATCGGCTGGCTTGCGGGCGTGGTGTTCTATCAGGACCGAGCGCGCCGGGACAGGACCAGCGAGATGTGGTACTTCGGGCCTTCTGCCAGTGGCAGTACCGACTACGACCTGAAGACGACAGGTCAGGCATTGTTTGGCGAAGCCACCATTCCCTTGAATGAGCGCCTGCAACTCACGGTCGGAGCGCGCGCGACACGCGAAGACAAGGATTTTCATTCGGAGTACCACAGCAACGGAGCAGAAGGCGCGGTGCCTTACTTCCGTGAGTCTGGATCAGAGGACTATCGCTTCCTGACGGGCCGTACCTCGTTGTCCTATCGCTGGACCGACGATCTGATGACCTATGCCAGCGTGTCGAGGGGGTACAAAAGCGGCGGATTCGGCCTGGGTAGCTCGTTGATGTGGAGCGGCGTGCCGCGAGAGCCCTACGACTCCTCGACCGTCATGAGCTATGAGCTCGGTATGCGCTCCAATTGGCTCGACGATTCGTTGGTGGTCAATGGTGCGTTGTTCTTCAACGATATGAGCAAGGAGCAGATGCAGAGCTGGGACTACGAGAACTTCACCGGAAAGAACCTGAACCTGGATGCGCGGTCGGCCGGCTTCGAGTTGGACGCCCGTTACCTCGCAAGCCGCAATTGGTGGATGGAGGTAGGCGTGGCCTATACATACAGTTCGCTGCGCCACGTTTCTGCAGAGGCGGCCGCGCTCCAGGACGGCTTGCGAAGTGGCAACAGGCTTCCAAGCGTACCGGAATGGACGGCAAGGACCGCGCTGGGATATGAGGCGCTGGGTCGTGAACTTGGGTTCTCCGGATGGCTGGCAGAGCAAAGGGTGAACGCAATGCTCACATACAACTTTGTCGGCAGCCGTTTCACCGATGCTTCCAACTTCGGCAGGCTCGCTCCGGTTCACTTGATCTCGGCGCGTCTGGGTATCGATTGGGGCGACGGGGAGTTCTACCTGTTCGGGGACAACCTGCTGGACAAGAGATACATGACGATCAAGGACCGCTTCGGCACCGACCCCCAGGGCCAGCCGGTCTACGGCGTTTCCTATGCGCGCGGTGCAACCCTCGGGGTGGGGATGGTGCTGCGCTTCTGATGCAGGCATGCACGGCCGCTGTCCGGCGCGCCTGGACAGCGGCCGATCAGCTTCGGTAAAGCCCGGCCAGGCGCTCCAGATAAATCCTCTTCGGGCAAATTGCGTCCCGTTTCGAGTAGAGCGATAGAACATCGGCTCATAACCTTATTCCATCGTCCACGTGCGCGTTCGCACACCCAACCAGTGCCCTATTCGAGGTGCACTGGTCTAGGCAGGTTTGGCAGCGAACCGCATCGCTATCCAAGGAGTGATGATGGTTACTAATCGTTGTGATATTGCTGCACTGGAACAGCGCTATGAGAGCCTAGGCTATTGGAAGCGCCAGACATTGCCTGAATGGCTCAGAATCGCCGCCGATTCGTATGCACAGGCGCCGGCCCTGATTGATGGTGCTTCCCGGCTCACCTACAGCGAACTTGATCTCAAAGTGGATCGCCTTGCCGCCGGATTTGACCGCATCGGCATTGCCAGAGGCGACCGGGTGCTGATGCAGCTGCCCAACGGCGAAGCGTTCGTGGTCTGCCTATTCTCACTTTTTCGGCTCGGGGCGCTCCCCATCCTGGCCATGCCGGCCCATCGCGAGAAGGAAGTACTGGAGTTGTGCCGCCTGGCCGAGCCCAGCGCGTACATCATTCCGAGGTCTTTCCTAGGATTCGATTATCTTGCGCTAGCCGAGCGTGCCCGGGCCAGCGTGCCTTCCATCAAGAACATTCTCGTAGAGGGCGATCCGGGCCCCTGGCTGAGTCTGAGCCAGGTAGAAGATGCTCCCCGCAGCTTCGCGCCTCCTGCGCACACGGATACCGCCCTGCTGTTGCTCTCTGGGGGTACCACCGGTACGCCGAAACTGATTCCGCGCAGGCACACCGACTATCTCTACAACGCCGTCGAGTCAGCCCGCCTGTGTGGCTTTTCCCGGGAGTCCGTCTACCTCGCCGCCTTGCCAGTGGCCCACAACTTTCCGCTGGCCTGCCCAGGTCTTATCGGCACGCTCAGCGTCGGCGGGTGCGTGGTGATGGCCAAGGCGCCCAGCGCCGATGAGACCTTCCCATTGATCGTGAAGGAACGAGTGACACACACGGCGCTGGTTCCGCCGCTAGTCAAGCTCTGGCTGGAAGCGCGCAAATGGGATACCAGCGACCTTTCGAGTTTGAAGCTCCTTCAGGTGGGTGGCGCGCGGCTTGATCCGGATCTCGCCCGGCAAATCACGCCCAGCCTGGGCTGCCAGCTTCAACAGGTCTTTGGCATGGCTGAGGGACTGCTGTGCTACACGCGCCTGGACGACCCATTGGAGGTGGCGCTGAACACCCAAGGGCGGCCGCTGTGCCCTGATGACGAACTGCGGATCGTGGGACCGGATGGCCAGCCTGTATCCGCGGGGCAAGTCGGCGAGCTTCAAGTTCGAGGCCCGTACACCATTAGAGGCTATTACCGAGTGCCCGAGCACAACGCCCGCAGCTTCACGACTGACGGATTCTACCAATCGGGTGATCTGGTGCAGCTCACTCCCGAAGGCAATCTGGTGGTTCATGGGCGGATCAAGGAGCAGATCAATCGAGCCGGCGAGAAGATCGCCTCTGCTGAATTGGAAGGCGCCGTCGAACTGCATCCCGATGTCGAGAGCTGCGCCGTAGTCGCGGTACCCGACGAAAGACTGGGCGAGAGGACATGCGCAGTACTCCTCGCCGGCGAGGGGAATCCCTCCCTGGCAGATCTCCATGTGTTCCTGCGCACTGCGGGCCTGCCACAGTACAAACTGCCGGACCAACTACTCAGAGTTGACCGCTGGCCACTGACCACCATCGGAAAAATCGACAAGCAGCGGCTCATGATGCTCGCCCGGGACGACTCGACCATGCCCGACATCCGTCCTGCCGCAACTCCACTTTCCTATGTCGAGAGTGAAATGCCGGTGCACTGGCCGCCGATAGACATACTCACTGCGCTTGCTGACTCCGGAATCGCAGGGGATTACGCCCTGTACGAACAACCGGATGAGTGGTCCATCGGACTGGGCAGAGTTGCCACGCTGCGCGTTGGTGCCGAGCAAGCCGAACTGACCCAGGGCGAGAAATGTAAGACCTTCCGCAATCTGCGCCTGGTCGACTCCATCGCCGAGGCCACGGACGAGATCGCGGTTGCGGACTGGCGTGCCTATGGCGTTGCACGTTTTGAGCTTTCGCAGATATTCCATGGCCTGACCGCGCCGGCGCACGATTCACCGCTCATGGAACTGTTCGTGCCTGCCCTCGAAGTCCGCATCCGCGATGGGAAGGCGCGCCTTCGCGCGATAGATCCTGCCATGTTGCCCACGCTGAGAGCTGTGATCGAACGGGTGCAACAGCAGAGCGAAAGCACTCCCATTGCTCCAGAAGACGACGAGACGCTGCTCGCCTTGCGTCAACATGAAGAAGATATCTATAGAGCTAACGTCCAGCAGGCGGTGGACGAAATCAATGCGCGCAAGTACCAGAAGGTGATTCTGTCACGCCGAATTCCCCTCCCGGCCGGGGTCGACATCCTTCAAACCTACCGCGCAGGCAGGGCGCGCAATACTCCTGCCCGGTCATTCCTGGTCCAACTCGGCGGATCACGAATGGCTGGCTTCAGCCCGGAAACGGTAGTCGAGGTGACCTCCGATGGTTGGGTCAGCACGCAGCCTCTGGCCGGAACCCGCGCCCTGGGCGAGTCCCATGAAGAAGAGGAGCGGCTGCGCATGGATCTCCTCAACGATGCCAAGGAGGTGGCCGAGCACGCCGTTTCGGTCAAGCTAGCCCAAGACGAAGTGGCAAAGGTATGCCGGGACGCAAGCGTCAGCGAGTTCATGCATGTGCTGCGGCGGGGCTCCGTGCAGCATCTCGCCTCTCGCGTGAATGGCCGCCTGCATGAAGGCCGTACCGCCTGGGATGCCTTCGAAGCGCTGTTTCCCGCGGTCACCGCATCCGGTATCCCGAAACAGGCTGGCATCGAAGCCATCGGCCGCTTCGAGCGCACGGCCAGGGGCTGGTACAGCGGCTGCATGCTGGTGGTGGACAGTCAGGGGGCTTTGGATGCGGCACTCGTGCTGCGCTCCATCTACCAGCGTGAAGGCGAAAGCTGGCTCCAGGCTGGAGCCGGCATCGTCGGCCAATCCAGACCTGCACGCGAACTCGAGGAGACCAACGAGAAGCTCGCTTGCATCCTCAAGTACGTGGTGCTCAAACCGGCCGCCATCGGCGAACCACTGGAGGGTGTCCGATGAACACTTTTCATGCCTCTGACTTCATCGCCAAGATCCAGGCCCTGCTGCCTGAGCCATTCGCCGGCCGCGAGGAGGACAACCTCATCGAGCTCGGCCTGGATTCGCTGCACATCATGCGTCTCGTCAACGACTGGCGGCGGGAGGGCATTGCGCTGACGTTTGCCCAACTTATCGAGCGGCCCTATCTCAAGCATTGGCTCCAACTGCTGGAGACGGTCCGGCCCAATGCCCCGACAGAGACGGCAGCGTGGCAGCCCGATAGCCTGGAGGCATCAACGCCAATCGACGGTGCAGAAGCCTTTGGGCTGACTGACGTGCAGTATGCGTATTGGGTGGGCCGTCAGGATGGCCAGCCTCTCGGAGGCGTGGGATGCCATGCTTATCTGGAGCTCGAAGGTCGTGGTATCGACCCGTCCAGGCTGGAGGGTGGATGGCAGCAGCTTTTCCGACAGCACGCCATGCTCCGAACCCGGTTTGGCACGGATGGTACGCAGTGTGTCTGCGAGGATCTGGCCGCACCTCCGTTGCGCACGCATGATTTCAGGCATCTCGCTGCAAATGAAGCTGAAGCCAGGTTGCTGGCTGTTCGGGATCGCCTCTCACATCGTCGCTTGGATGTGGCAATCGGAGAAGTTGCGGGCCTGGAGCTCTCACTGCTTCCCGGTGGCGGCACCTGCATCCACTTCGACATCGATTTGCTCGTGGCGGATGTCCAGAGCCTGCACATACTGCTTCGCGATCTGGCAGCGGCTTATCAGGGGCAAGCGCTTCGCGCTGATCCCGACTGGAGATTTTCCCAATATCTGAACAGCGAGGCTCGGCGGGGCGCCGAGCAGGTAGATATTGCGCAGAAGTACTGGCAGGACAGCCTGGCCAAACTGCCTCCTGGCCCTCAGTTGCCCCTGGTCAAGACGCCGGAGAATGTTGTACGGCCACGTTTCGTGCGCCGGCGGCATCAACTCCCCAGCGAGACTTGGCAGACCTTGAGAAGACTGGCAGCGAGGAATGGCGTTACGCCAGCGATGATGCTGCTCTCTGCCTATGCGGAGGTCTTGGGCAGGTGGAGCCAAGAGCCCGAGTTTTCGTTGAATCTTCCGCTGTTCGACCGCAGGACTGACCACCCAGGAGTCGAGCATGTCGTGGCTGACTTCACCAACCTGCTGCTACTGCGCTGCGACTGCCGCCATGCAGCGTCGTTTTCTGACCGCACGCACGAACTCCAGCGGCAATTTCACCGTGACGTCGCCCACTCTTCCTATTCGGCAGTCAACGTACAACGCGACATGGTTAAGCATGGCTTCGCCGAAGGAGTCATGGCTCCGGTGGTGTTTGCCTGCAATCTCGGGACCCCGTTGCTGACGCCGGAGTGCAAGACCACGCTTGGCCGCCTTCGCTACATGGTGTCCCAGACACCGCAGGTCTGGCTGGATCACCAGGTCTATGAGGACGAGGAGGGGCTCTTATTGGCGTGGGACGCAGTGGAGGAGCTGTTCCCCGAAGGGGTGGTCGACGACATGTTCTCCGCCTACTGCAACTTGTTGGAATGGCTGGCTCAGGATGCGACTCATTGGCAACAGCTTATGCCATGGGTGCGGCGCAGCCACGAGCAGGACATCCGCACGGCCGCTGTCGTGGACAACGGCATTGTGACCGATGCCTCGCTGCACCAGCGTATGTTCAATGTGGCCGCCACTATGCCGGACCGCGTTGCTGTCGTTCTTGATGGTGGCGTCCTTTCCTATGGCGAGCTGGCGCGGCGCGCACTGCAAGTGGCCGCGCTCTTGCATCGGCACGGTATCGAACCTGGTGAGCCAGTCGCCATCAGCCTGCCACGGGGCTTGGACCAAGTGACAGCGGTATTCGGTGTTCTAGCCGCAGGTGCCTGCTACGTGCCCGTGGGAATGAGCCAGCCTGCGGCCCGGCAGGCCAGGATCCATGAGACAGCTGGCATCCGTTGGGTCCTGACGGACTCCAGCGGTGTCGTCATGGCAACTCGTGAAGGTACCACCAGGCTGGACGTGGCCAGCGCTTGGCATATCGATCCTCCGTCAGAGTACCAGCCCGTCCGTGCGGACAGCAGCGCCTACATCATCTTTACCTCCGGCTCGACTGGCGAGCCCAAGGGCGTGGAGGTAACCCACGCGGCAGCTGCCAACACCATCGATGTCCTCAACGCCCGCTATGGCGTGGGCCCCGACAGCCGCGTGCTGGCCGTGTCCTCACTGGATTTCGACCTGTCGGTGTACGACCTCTTTGGCGTGCTCGGCGTCGGTGGCGCGGTGGTGCTGCTCGACGAGGACCATCGCCGTGACGCCGCCGCTTGGCTGGAGCTCATCCACCAGCACCGGGTCACCCTGTGGAACTCCGTGCCGGTGCTGCTGGACATGCTGCTGGTGATGGCCGCCGAGGACCCTCGTCCGCTGCCGTTCGAGCAGGTGTTCCTGTCCGGCGACTGGATAGGTCTGGACCTGCCCGGGCGGCTGTTCGCCAAGACCTCCGGCAGCACGAAGCTGGTCGCCATGGGCGGCGCCACCGAGGCGGCCATCTGGTCGAACGCCTTCGACGTGACCTTGCCGCTGCCGGCCCACTGGCGGTCCATCCCCTACGGCAGACCACTGGCCAACCAACGCTACCGGGTGGTCGACGCCCAGGGCCGGGACTGTCCGGACTGGGTGACCGGCGAGCTGTGGATCGGCGGTGCGGGTGTCGCGCTCGGCTACCGGGGAGACCCGGCGCAGACCGCCGAGCGCTTCGTCGACTACAACGGCGAGCGCTGGTACCGCACCGGCGACCTGGGGCGTTACTGGCCTGACGGCAACCTGGAGTTCCTCGGTCGGCGCGACCACCAGGTCAAGGTGCGAGGCCACCGCATCGAACTGGGCGAGATCGAGGCGGCGCTGTCCGCCCTGCCCGGCGTGGCCCGTGCGGTGGCGGTGACCATCGGCAAGCCGGTGGCTCTGGCCGCCGCTTTCGTGCCCACCGACCCCACGACACAGCCTCGTACCGACGAGTTGCTGGCCGCCCTGCGGCAACTGCTGCCCGACTACATGGTGCCGACTCACTTGCAGGCCATCGATACCTTGCCCCTGAGCGGCAATGGCAAGGTCGATCGACAGGCCCTCGTGGCGCTGCTGGCTACCCAAGCCTCGACACGAGCGGCCTACGACCCGCCACAACCAGGTCTGGAGTGCGAGGTGGCCGATATCTGGAGGGAGGTGCTGCAGTGCACCCCCCTTTCCAGAACGGACGACTTCTTCCTGATCGGCGGCGATAGCCTGCGAGCTACGCAGATCGTGCAGTTGCTCCACTCGCGGCGGATCTCACCAGCACCCGTGCCGCTGTTTGTCCTGTTTTCCAGCCCCACCATCGCCGCGCTCGCCCATCACATACGAGGACAGTGGCAGGCCCTGAGCATGACCGGAGCCGAAGACTCCATTGAGGAAGGCATCCTATGAATGAATACACCCACCCTGTCCCTGAACTGGTCGCCAAGCTGTCTGCCTCCGGCATTCTCCTTTGGGTCGAGGACGGGCAACTGCGCTTCAAAGCGCCCGCAGGCGCGCTCAGCACGGAGCGGCGGCAAATGCTCCAGGCGCGAAAGGGAGAGATTCTGGCCCACCTGATCGCCACGGATACCAGCATCCAAGCTGACCCCGCCAATCGGTTTGAGCCGTTTCCACTCACGGACCTGCAACTGGCGTACATCGTCGGGCGCCGCGACAACTACGAGCTCGGCGGCGTGGGCTGCCACAACTACCTCGAACTGCAGATGCCTGCCTTGGATCCGCAACGCCTGGAGCGTGCATGGCATGCCCTGATCATGCGGCATGACATGTTGCGAGCGGAAATCGGCACCGACGGCCAACAACGCGTCCTCAGAAGTGTCGTGCTGCCGCCGCTGCGCTGCGATGATCTGCGAGGGGCAAGCGCCGAGGAGTTTGAGCGTGCCACGCTCGCCAGCCGAGACGAGATGGCATTTCGTCGATACGACTCCGAACGTTGGCCGCTCTATGAGATTCGCCTTACGCTGCACGACGACAGTTCGGTTCTGCACTACTCAACGGACCTGCTGATCGCCGACTTCGCCAGCATCCAGT
Source organism: Pseudomonas sp. HMSC057H01 (assembly GCF_001836405.1). NCBI lineage: Bacteria > Pseudomonadati > Pseudomonadota > Gammaproteobacteria > Pseudomonadales > Pseudomonadaceae > Pseudomonas > Pseudomonas sp. HMSC057H01. The sequence goes on from NZ_KV828437.1 coordinate 20,377, forward strand.
TGCTGCTGGCTGAGTTGGGTCAGCTCTACCATCGTCCCGAGACTGCTCCGGCACCACTAACGCTGACTTTCCGCGACGTGGTGATGTCCGAGCGCCGGCGTCGTCAGCACCCGGATACCGAAGCTCGACAGCAAAAGGACCGGGATTACTGGATGGCGCGGCTGCCGGACTTGCCCGGGGCCCCCGAGCTACCACTCCTGCCTCATGCTGCACGTCCCCTCCAGAACACCCCTAGCTTCGAGCGTCATGGCTTCGATCTTCCCGCGGGCTCCTGGCAACGGTTCAGCGAGATCGCAACGGCCCAGCAACTGACGCCGACCGCGGCCGTGCTAGCCGTCTTTACTGAGGTCCTCCGGCTCTGGTCTCGCCAGCCCGACTTCTGCATCAACCTGACACTGTTCAATCGCCCGCCGGTCCATGAGCAGATCCAGCATATCGTCGGCGACTTCATCGCCGTCAACGTCCTCGAGGTTCGCCTCGATGGTGGCACGACCTTCCCGCAGCGTGCCCGGGCGTTGCAAACGCGCCTTTGGCAGGACATGGAGCATTCCGGCTTCACGGGCATCGAGGTGCTTCGACAACTGTCGCGTCTGCATGGCAGCAATCAGCTCATCCCCGTGGTGTTCACCAGCACCGTGGGCATCGCCGGTCAAGCACTGCCCCGGAATGACTTCATGCACGATGCCCAACTGCTCTACGGCATCACCCAGACGCCCCAGGTCTGGCTCGACTGCCAGGTAACCGAACGCAACGGTACATTGCATGTCGACTGGGACGTGCGCAACGGCATCTTTCCCCCGGGCCTCATCGAACAGGCTTTCGCTGCCTTCACCCAGGCCATTACCTCGCTTTCTCAAGGCCCGGACGCCTGGACACTCGGGCACCTGGTCACGCTACCCGAATCCACGCGACTGCAGCGCGAACGCATCAACACAGAGCGCAATGCCCCCTTGCCCTTGGGCTACCTGCATGGTGGCTTCTGCCGCCGCGCACTGGATTTTCCCGAGCGCCCTGCTTTGCTGTGCGGCGCAAGCGAATGGAACTACGGTCAGCTTGCTGCATGGGCCGTGGCCATCGCCCGTGACCTGCGTGCCGCCGGCTGCGGGCCGGGCCAACCCGTCGCCTTGTTTCTCGACAAAGGGCCCGCGCAGATCGCTGCCGTCCTGGGCGTCCTGCTGGCGGAGGGTGCCTACGTCCCCATAGACGTAGGCCAACCCGTCGAGCGAAGAGACACCATGCTGGCGGACGTCGGTGCGAAACTGCTGCTGACCGATTGCGAACATATCGACGCTCAGTGGCCCGACGGCATCCAGCCGATGCTCGTTGGCGCCATGGACGCCTTGCCGCCCGAGGAACTGGCCTCGGCCCTGCAAGAGGCCATCGCCGCGGCAGCGCACCGAGACACCGCAACGCAGTTGGCCTATGTGCTCTATACCTCGGGCACCACGGGGCGGCCGAAGGGCGTCATGCTTACTCATCGGGGTGTCCTGAACACCATCCAAGGTTTCAATCGCCAGTTCGGTCTTGACGAGAACGACAGATTCTTCGGTCTGGTGAACTACACCTTCGACCTCTCGGTGCTGGACATTTTCTGCGCCTTCACCACCGGAGCGGCGTTGGTCCTGCCGCAGGGGCAGTGGCGCAATGACCCCGAGCAATGGGTATCGGCCATCGAGTTGCATCGGGCTACGGTCTGGAACTCCGTACCCGCGCACATGCAAATGCTCTTAACCCACCTACCCCAGGGACGGATGCTCTCCAGCCTGCGGATAGGTTTTCTTTCTGGCGACTGGATCCCGGTGGCACTGCCGGACCAGGTACGTCAGCGCCTGCCCGGCATGGCACCCAAAAGCCTCGGTGGCCCGACCGAGATTTCGGTGACCTGCATCTATCACGACATTGGTGATGTGCCCCAGGACGCAGTGTCGATCCCCTACGGCTCGCCATTGAGCAACCACCGGCTTTATGTCCTGAATCACCAGCTTGAGCACTGCCCCAACTGGACCCCGGGGGAAATGTATGTGGGCGGCCCCGGGGTCGCTCTCGGATTCGTCAATGATCCCGAGCGCACCCGCGAGCGCTTCATCATTCACCCGCAGACCGGCGAGCGCCTGTACCGAACCGGCGATGTCTGCCGCTTCCGCGACGACGGCATCATCGAGATCCTGGGGCGCGAAGACAATCAGGTGAAGATCCGCGGCCATCGCATCGAATTGGGTGATGTGGAAGCGGCCTTTGCCTCACTGCCCGGTGTCGGCCGCGCTGTCGCGCTGGTACGCCGGGAGCCGCTGGACCTGGTGGCCGCAGTGCAGGTGTGCGAACCCTGCGATGATCCAGCCACGCTCATCGAGCAATGGCGTAAGGACCTGGCCACGCGTCTGCCTCGCTACATGTTGCCGTCGGCCATCGAGGTGTTGCCTCAGATTCCCTTGAGCCGCAACGGCAAGGTCGACCGCAAGGCGCTCGCCGAACGCTTCCAGGGCGCGTTGGCGGGCGGCCGCGACCGGCAACCGCTCCGAGAGGACCCGCTGGAGCAGAAGCTGGCCGCGATCTGGCGCGAACTGACGCTGGCAGAAGACATCGCGCGCGACGACGACTTCTTCATGATTGGCGGCACCAGCCTGACGGCGGTAGGACTGCTCAATCGGCTTTCCAGCGAAGGACTGCGTGTCAATATCGACCTTATCTTCAACCACTCCGTGTTCCATGACATGGTTGAGGCACTGAAGCGTGCCGAAGACGAAGAGGAGAATTTCCGCCAGGGCATCGACCTCGAAGCGCTGCTCACCCGAGCGATGCGTAACCTGCACACGGCCGCGCCCGAGCCGGCAGCGGAGCAAGTCCGCAACATCTTCCTGACCGGCGCTACTGGTTACCTGGGCATCTACGTGCTACGTGCCCTCGTGCAATCCACAAATTGTCGGATTCACTGCCTGCTGCGATGCCGCGACGAAGACAGCGGCTACCAGCGTCTTCGTCAGATGAGCGAGGAAAAGGGGCTGGGCTTCGATTTGGACCGTGACCGCGTGCGCATCATCCCCGGCGATCTGTCTGCCGAACGTTTCGGACTGGACGAGGCCGCCTATGCTGCGCTGGCACAGGACATGGACAAGGTTCTGCATATCGCTGCGCTGATCAGCCTCATCGCGCCCCTTTCCGGTCTGTACCCGATCAACGTTCAGGGCTCGGCCAACGTCATCGAACTGGCAACCACCGGCAAGCGAAAACCCATCCACTACATGTCCACCATCGGTGTCCACTACCGGCTTCCGTACGGTGAGGACGAGCCCCCTATTCCCGAGGCTACAGGGCCGGATGCCCCCTGGCACAAGCCCGAGCTCACCTACGAACACACCAAGTACATGGCCGAACAGCTATTCCATCGGGCGCGGGAACTGGGCGTGAAGGTGAACATCTTCCGCTCCGGGGCCATCACCTGGGACAGCGAACAGCCCCAGCCTTTTATCAACGACGATGCCTTCGTCAAGTTCTTCCGGACCTGCCTGAGCGTACAGGGCTATCCGGACTCCTCGATCCTGATAAGCATCACTCCGGTCAATGTCGTCGCCCGGTACATCGGGATGATCGCTCAGCGTGAAATCCGCGACCAGGGGCAGAACTTCCATCTGGTGTCCCAGCACAGCCTCCCTGGCGGCAGGATCTACGCCTGGTTCAACGAGCTGGGCTGCCGTTTTTCGCCCCTGGACTTCGAGACTTGGGACGAGCGGCTTTCGGACAGTTTCGGGCGAGGCTTCATCAACCGCTACTTCAAGCACGGCATCGGCCAAGGTGGCCATCATCAGTACCGTATCGACAACCTGGTTGCCGTGCTGGAAAAACACGGCATGCAGCCGAACCAGGTCGACCGTGCCTACTTCAAACCTTTGCTATCGCAGCTTGCAGGCGTGGGCCAGGACGACGAAGGAGACATGTCATGCACGCCCCGTTGAGCGCAGAAGCCCACGGCGATTTTCCGACATATCGGTCCTGGTTCCGAATTCCGGCCTCCAGGGCTGATCCGGCCTGGCGCTTAATCTGCCTGCCCCACGCTGGCGGATCGGCCAGCTTCTTCTATCCCTGGAGTCGAGTGCTCCTGCCCGAAGTGGAGTTGGTGGCGATCCAGTACCCAGGGCGCGAAGAGCGCATAGGTGAGCCCTGCATCGATGACATGGACACCATGGTGAGCAGTCTGGCCCAGGCACTCGCCGCTGTTCCGCAGTTGCTGCAACGGCCCTATGTACTGTTTGGCCACAGCATGGGAGCGGCGGTCGCCTATGAGCTTGTACTGGCCTTGCAGCAACGGAATGCTGCGCTGCCCAACCTGCTTGCGCTCTCGGCGAGCGAGGGGCCCGGAGCGGTGAAGCCCAGTGCGCTGCACTGTGCCACCGACGGTGCATTGGTGGCCGAAATTGTCCGACTCAACAATCGATTGGAGCACCTGCTGCATTCACCGGAACTGACGGGCCTGGTCCTTCCGGCGCTGCGCAGCGACTACCGGCTGATAGAAACCTACGGTGGCAGAAAGCCCTCGTACAGCCAGGTGCGGGTGCCCGTGGCGGCACTGGTGGGACGGGAAGACAGCGAGCTGAGCCTGGACGACGCGCAAGCTTGGCAGCGGATCGCTAGCCAGGGCTTCGAGCTATGCAGTTTCCCGGGTGGGCACTTCTACCTGAGTCAGCAGTTTCCGGCATTGACCGAACAGCTATGCCGACGCCTGACCGAGCACAGCCTGGGAAAGACACCGTGGCAAGAACTGCCCTGAAGGAGCCGCACAGCGGAGTTTATTCCCGAATCGGGCATGCCGCTCCCTGTTCGGGTAGTGCCGTCGCCGGACCATGCCAATCATGTCTAGCGCACGCCGCGACGCGCAGAGCAATAAGCCTCAGGCGCCATGTAGGGCGTTCCGCCAATCCCGTGGGGTGCCGATAGACCCACGCTTTCTCGGACCGCGTCGGCCGCAGCAACAACGTACAGGAATGCAAAGATGGATACTCAGAGCAGCGGAGCCCGGATCTTGATCTTGGGTGGCTATGGACGCGTCGGGCAAGAAGCTGCCCGCTATCTTCTGAACGCGACCGATGCGAAGGTTGCCCTGTCGAGTCGAATGGCCCGGCCGCTGCCCGTATGGGCCGGGCCCGGTTCGCTGGATCGCTTAACGAACCAACAACTTGATGTGTTCGATGGCGAAGCGTTGGTCGCGGCATGTGCACGGTCAGACCTGGTCATCTCGTGCGCAGGACCGTCGGGATTGATCGGCGAACGCGTGGCCATGGCCTGCAAGCGGGCGGGCGTTCCGCTCGTGGAGGCGGGCGGGTACGATCCGCTGTTGCACAGCTTGCAACAGGCTCAGGCCTCAGCGCCGACGTCGGTTCCGCTTGTCATCAACGTGGGATTGCTTCCTGGCTTGTCCGGGCTGTTCCCGAAGTGGCTTCTGGACACCCGGCGCGACACTCAACTTGTCGAGGCGCTCGACGTCTACTACGTCGGGCGCGACGCATGGACCTACAACTCGGCCTGGGACATCATCAACAGCCTCGGTGGCTTTGGCCATGACCGGGGCTTCTGCTATTTGAACGGACAGAATGTCGTTCGGGTTCCCATGCGTAAGGCCGCGCGCAAGGTCAACTTCCCCGACCCGATTGGCAGCGCCTCGACCATGCTCATCTATTCAGAAGAGATCGCCCGGCTGGCCTGCCAATGGGAAATAGATACTGCGCGCGTCTACGGAGCCAACATTGGCCCTCGCGCGACCCTGGTGTGCATGCTGGCGAAGGTTTTGCGCTTTTATCAAACGCCACGGGCGGTGGCGCGGGGCGCTCGCTGGCTGGCCCGCGCGTCTGCCCGCGACATGCAAAAGCTTGAGCCCGCCTACGGAATCCATGTCGACCTGCACTACCGCGGCGGGCGCACGGCGAGCGCCACGTTAACCCTGGACGACACCTATCGGGCGACCGGAACAGTGATCGGCATCGCTGCGCATCAACTCCTCGATGAAGAGGGGCCAGGCCCCGGCATATTCATGTTGCACGAGGCCGTCCAATCCGAACGCTTCATGCATTCCCTGGAGGCCCAGGGACTTTTGCGGATTTTTCACGGGGCACAGGACTCCGGCAACAGGCTGGAGGGAGCGACGGTATGAACTCGGTGAAGAAAATTATTGTGCTGGGCGGCCATGGCGAAACAGGAAGACGCATCGTCGGCAATCTGTCACTGCGCTATCCAGACCTGCAGGTCACCATCGGCTCGCGGCGAGCGGCTCCCGCCTCGGACGGGACCACGCCGATTGTCCGGATCGATACCAATGACCGAGTACAAGCCCTGGAGGTGCTGTCGCACTACGACCTGGCAATCATCGCCCTGGGACCTATGCATGTGCATGGAAGTACACCGCATCAGCTATGCATCGAGGCAGGGGTCGATTGCATCGACATCAATGATAGCCTGGTTGTCGCAGAGCAAGTCCTGGCTCTGCAGGCTGTCGCGGCGCAGAGCAAGCGGGCGGTTTTCACCGGCATGGGGTTTACCCCGGGGCTGTCCAGCATGTTGATCGCAGAACTGGCCGACCAGCATGCCTCCCATACCGGGACCTACCGGATTCGCGCATGCATGGGGGCTGCGTACGGTGGCGGGGAAACAAGTCCCTACGCCATTCTCTCCAGTTTCCGCCCGCAAATCGCCACCCTCGTTGCCGGCGCTCATCAAAGCGTTCCCACCCCTTGGAGGGATGGCCTCGAGCGCTTCTCATTCCCGGGGCAGCAAGTCCCCGTCGAAACCATTCCGTTTTCGCCGCTGGAGGCCGTCAGCCTCGCCTCGTCCCGCAGCGCCCTAGCCGGCGTCGTATCGAATCTGGATGCGCGCTATCACATCCAATATCTAAAACAGGGGTTCGCACGGATGCTGGCCCGCATCCAACTGTCGCCGCAGACCGTTGAGTGGTTCGCCAGGAAATTCTACAAAAGCGGCCAGAAGATGAAGCGCAAGAAGGATGCAGATCCCGATACCGTGCTGTGGGTGTATCCGGACGACGCTCCGCAGCGCGGACTGCTGGTACATGGTGTGCTGTCGTCCTACGACTTGACCGCCGCGATGGCCTGCGCCGTCGCCGATGCCTGGCTGGCGGGTGATCTTGCGGCATGCCAAGGCGTCTATGCCGTCGACCATCTGGGTGAAGACTTGCGAGCTTGCCTGCGCCGGCATCTGGCACGCCGAGGTGTCACCAGCAAGCCTGCGGACATCCCCGGCCTGACCGAGCAGGGGCTGGACTTTGGCTGGGTCGCCAGCATCAGCAGCAGCGACGTGCGAGCGCTTCGCCACTTCCGCTGCAACTGGTACACGGCCAGCCCCAAGCACCCCAAGATGGTCCCGCTGCAAAAGCGCTTTCTGCTGCAATCCAAGGTCTGGAAGACTTTGCGGAGTAGACGAAAGGGACTGTCATTTCTCGGATTCGTCCTGTTCACCATGCGTCGGTGGCGGCAGCACTTTAAGGCGTTGAAGTCGTTCAGGTCAGAAGCCGTCGGCCCGTGCGCCGGATGGTGGCCAGATATCACGCGTGACATCAGCATGTTCACGTCCGGCTACTCCCGGGTGCGAGACATGCTTGGACAAACACTGGCATTGCAGCTGTACGGTCAGATGTTCCTGGAAACGGGACGGATGGAAATGCGATGGCTGTGGCCGGATCCGACCATCTTCGCGGCGCTGGATCGGCCCGCCGAGGGTGTGCGTGACTACTGGCTGGCATTCATGGAGGGCTGCCAGGAATTGGGAGTGCTTCGCTATGAGACCCAGACCGAAGGGAACCGTCTGGTTTGCGAAATCACCCACTGCGCATACGCCGCTATGTTCGCCCGACTCGATTGCCCGGAACTTGCGGCGCTTGTGCGGCAGATGGAGCATGAAGCACTCGCCTACATGGCGAGCAACAGCGGATTGGAGCTGGACTGGCAGGCAGGACCATCAGGAACCGCCAGAATCATGCTGAAAACCCCGTTATCGTCCGACCGGCAGCCTGCCGAACAGCAGCAAAGGGTATCTGTATGAGGAACAGTCCCGCAGAGGCGCTGGCCGCGGCTTGCACCCCGACAGCGTCAGTCAGGTGCGTCTGGCAACAGCTTCAGGCGGAGGCCAGGCGCGCGCCGCAGGAAGACTCTGTATTGGGGCCGCTCATCGATAGATCCATTCTCTGCCGCAGCTCATTCTGGCAGGCGCTGTCCTCCCTGCTGAGCGCTAAGCTGTCCATCCAAACGGTGTCCATGGACATATGGCTGGAGTGCTTTGCCGATGCTCATGGACCGGAGGCCGAGGAGGCGGCGAAAGACGACTTGGCCGCGACCCTCCTTCGGGATCCGGCAGCGGAGAACCTGTTGGTGCCCTTTCTCTGCTACAAGGGCTTCCACGCACTGCAGTGCCACCGGGTTGCCCACCAGCTATGGAACGCCCGCAGAAGGACACTCGCGCGTCTGTTGCAGAGCCGGGTTTCTGAAGTCTTCGGTGTGGATATCCATCCTGCCGTTCCGGTGGGGCGGCGCGTCTTCATAGATCACGCAACAGGAATCGTCATCGGCGAGACTGCCAGCATCGGTAACGACGTCTCGATTCTCCAGAAAGTTACTCTGGGTGGAACCGGCAAGGAGTATGGGGACCGCCATCCGAAGATACGGGACCGAGCCTTCATTGCAGCAGGCGCGACGATACTGGGCAACATTGAAATCGGCTTTGCCTCCACCGTCGGCGCTGGAAGCGTCGTGCTTGAGCCGGTTCCGCCTTACTCCACGGTCGTTGGCGTACCTGCTCGCATTCTTTGCACGAATGGACTTTGATAGCGCTGTATGGAATACAGTTGTTAACTTATTCGAAGTCTGCTAAAACCTTCAGTCATGTTTGATACTGATTCTTATTCGCAACAAAAAGCGAAATAAACATGGCGAGCCTCAAATCATGGAAGGTGCAGCACACGAATCGACAGCGTATTCCTCTCCCGCCGATGCCGACCATGGCATGGTCACACTGCAGCCCGGCTTGATCGTCTGCCATACGGTTGCAACCAGCCTTGGCGCTGTCTCCACCACCAAGACGTTCGACGGTGACTGCGAGTTCATTCACCTCAACTGCCAACTGGCCGGAAAGTTCACCGGACGGGTCGGCAGCCATCCTTTGGATTTTTCCCAAGGAGACGTCTCGCTTGGTTTTTCGGCTGGCGAACGGTTCCAAATCCAGCATTGCGACCGGTTTGAGAACCTGACGGTGATGGTCACGCCAGACGTGCTATGTGAGTTGGCGGGGGAAGAAGTGCGCCCCATGCTCGGCCCCGAAGGCAATCCTGGATTCTTCGTCCGGTATGCGGGACTCTGCCGAAAATCGATTCGTTCTGCCAAAAGCGTTGCCAGCCTACTGGCCACGGCTCCGTGTCAGCGCCTCCTGCTTCACGCTGCAACCCTCGACTTCCTGCATTGGCATCTCGCCGCGTTCCGCAACTGCGAAGACTGCAGGCGACTCTCCGTGCGCGAATGTCGGCAGCTGGAAAACGCCCGGGCACTGCTGCTGCAGGATCTCAGCACCCCTCCAACCATTGCCGAACTCGCGAAAGCCGTCGGCATGAACCAATGCAAGCTAAAGAAGTGCTTCAAAGACCACTTCGGCAGCACCATCTACGCCTTGTTTCAAGAGCAGCGGATGAGCAGCGCTCAGCAGCTGCTGCAGAGCTACAACGTGACCGAGACGGCAATGATGCTTGGCTACTCCAACGTCAGCCACTTCAGCGCCGCCTTCGCCAAGCAGTTTGGTAACTTGCCGAGCAAGGCGCGCCAGAGCGTCACAGTAGCTGTTCGGGGCTATCATCCCGTCTAACAGCTGACCGATAGAACAACGTTCGACTCGTTCGATGACCGTGCTAGAACGCTCCCTTGACGCCCAGCCCGATGAACTGTTTGAGGCACTGCTACCTGACGTCACGGCAGATATGCTGGGTACCTACCTAATGCCATAGTCGCGAAGGCGCGTGACGGCGGAATGTCTTGGGAGTTTGGCCGGCGGCGAACGTCGCGAGGAGTTGCAGCATCCCCAATCCGATGCGAGACAAAAGTGTCCCGCCGCCCCACACCGTTCGCGCCTGCATGGGTGATCCTTCCGAGTTCAAGGAGGATTTCCATGACGGCACCCAGGATGCGAGCCTCGACCAAGGCAGCGACTCGCCGTGATGAAGACCAGTTGGTCCAGCGTGCAATAGCCGTGCTGGAGCGCCGTATGTTCCGGCGCGGCCAGGAATTACTGAGCCCGCGCGGCCTGCGCCAATACCTTCGACTGAGGCTGGTGGGGAAAAGCGAGGAGGTGTTTGCCGCCGTGTTTCTCGACGCCCAATGGCGCGCGCTGTTCCGCGGCACAGTCAATGCGGCGCCAATGTATGCGCGCGTGGTGGTCAAGCGCGCGCTTCGGCACAATGCGGTCGGCGTCGTCGTCGCGCACAACCATCCATCAGGCTTGGCCACCCCGAGCCAAGCCGATATTGCTGCCACTCGGCAGTTGAAGGCGGCATTGAACCTTGTCGACATCGAGCTGCTGGATCATTTCGTCATCGGACGCGGTGAGCCCTTTTCCTTTTTCGACGCCCAGCTACTGTGAGCCGGCCGGAATGCCGGAACCTGACCGCTGGGAAACTGGCCGGCGAGCACCTGAACAGGACAAAACGCCAGCCGGTGCGCGGGGCCCACGTGGGACAGTTGCGCATCGACCCAGATCTTCGGGTAGCTGATTTCGTTGAGCGCGGTGGACATCGTGGCTCGCATACCGTGGCCGGTCAGCAGGTCCCGATACCCCATGCGTTTCAGCGCACTGTTGAGGGGGCACTGATGCGGGACTTGATGTCCACGTCACCGTGCAGCAGATAGCGTTGTGCCGGCTTGAACTCTTCCAACAGGTATCGAACGATCTCGATGGCTTGCACCGACAGGGGCAAGATGTATGGCGGGATGTTCTTTGGTAGTTGGTGCTTGCGGCGCATATCGGTCTTGAGCTGCTTGACCATGTTTGCCGGAATGATCCACAAGCCTTGGTCCGCACCCCCCCAGCAACAATCCGAACTCCGCGCCGTCCTAAAGATGGACTAAATAATGGACTAAAAAGTCGTGGCTTGGAGTGGATTTCTGTGGACATCATTGGATCGAGTCAGAAGAAAAAATTGTTTCTTTTCAACGGCTTGAAACGATCAGTGGACGTTCTTGGAAATCCTTGGATTGATGGAGTGGAGCGGGCGAAGGGAATCGAACCCTCGTCATGAGCTTGGGAAGCTCAGGTAATGCCATTATACGACGCCCGCTCGGACGGCTTTTGCGGCCAGGGCGCCTTTTTACCAGATGCGCGGCGGCAGGTGAAGCCCGGGGCGGGGTTTTTGTTGATTTCGCTGGGTTTTTCCGCCAGGGGAGCGGGGCTCCCCGTGGCGGTGGCGGTTAGCTGGCGAGGGCGGCGAGGGGGACGCTGGCGCCGTTGGGCTGGGGGCGGTAGATCGGGTTGAGCGGCTGCGTGCGCTGCGGGCGGAGGAAGGCCAGCAGGGCGTCCTGGGTCTGTTGCCAGGCGGCCTTGTGCTCGACGTCGATGAAGTGGCCGGCATTGCGGATGGTGTGAAATTCCGCGCCGCGGATCAGTTGGCCGAACTGGCGGGCTTCGTGGGGCGTGGTGTAGATGTCCAGCTCGCCGTTCATGAACAGCACCGGGATCTCGATACCGGCGAAGCTCTCGGTATAGCTATCGGCGTTCAGGCGCAGCACTTCGCGGATATGGAAGTGCATCTGGTGGTATTCGTGCTCGTCCAGGCTGCTGACGTGGCGGAAGTTGTAGCGCTTGAACAACTGCGGCAGGTAGCGGCCGATGGTTTCGTTGACCAGGTTGCCGACCTGGGTGCGATCGCAGGCGGCGAGGTAGTCGAGGCCGCGATGCAGGTAGTCGAGCATGGCCGGGTTGAGCTGAGGCGAGAATGAGTTGACCACCGCCCTGCGGATCCGTCCGGGACGCTGCGCCAGGGCCAGCAGGGTGGCGACGCCGCCCCACGAGAACGACATCACCACGTCGGCGCGGAAGCGTTCGATCAGTTCCAGCAGGATCCTGGCCTCGCATTCCTTGCTGATCGGCGTGCGGTTTTCGTTATGGGGTTTGGACTGGCCGGCATACGGCTGGTCGTAGAGCACCACGTTGTAATGCGGCTGCAGGTACTTCACGGTCTGGGCGAAGGACGCTGTGGTCGACAGCGAGCCGTTGACCAGGATGATGGTCTGCTGCGCCGAGGGGTTGCCGTAGAACTCGGTGTGAATCCTGTATTGCCCGTGGATCTCGATGATGGCTGTTTCCGGCCTCATGTCGCTTCCTCCTGGAATCGTTCGATGGGAACGCGGCGACCTGCTTGTCGCGGCGAATACAAAATGCTCATGGGCAGATGAAAGCGCCTCCCAATGACAGTTGAATGTCATTCGGATGGATTTAATAAACTTTTAATTTTCAACGACTTACAGGCAAATAGAGTTCGTCCGAAACCCTTTCGGGTCTTGGCGATGCGGCTATTGGCCGGGCAGGAAAGGCCGGCGCCGAAGCGCGGGCAGTCACGCGGGCTTTCTTGGAAGTCGTTTGTGACCGATCGGTCACAACGTGAGCGTCAGTTAAGCAGCCGGCGTGCCGGGCTGCAAGCCCTGTTTCGCTTGTGGATGGGGGAAGAAGGGAAGGAATCCGACGAAATGCCGCCGGGCAAGCGCCGATGCCGCGATTTCGGGGGGCCGGGAAGGAGAGGGGCGGCGCGGCCGCCGCCCCGGCGGTTCACTTGAGCAGGCTGGCGATGACTTCCGGTGTGCGTGCCGCACGTGCCACGGCGCAGCTCTGCGGAGCGAGGAAGCGCGAGGTTTCCAGCCACTTCGGCTGTGGGTAGTAGGCGAACACGTAGCTGCCGCGCTTGAGGGTGTTGATCAGCCGGGCGGCCACGGCCGGGCGTACCGCAGGGCAGCCCTGGCTGCGGCCCAGGCGGCCGAGCCCGGGAACCACCCTGGGATCGGCGTAGGCGGCGGAGTGCATGACGATGGCGCGTTCTTCGCTCTTGTCGTTGAAACCCGGCTCCAGGCCAACCAGGCGCAGCGACTGGCCGTGCTTGCCGGTATAGAGCTGGCCGGTCTGGAACAGCCCGATCGACGACTGGTAGCTGTTCGGCCGGTTGGAGAAGGAGGTGGCAAGGTCATCGCCGCTGTTCTTGCCGTGGGTCACCCACTCTTCGAAGAGCAGCTTGCGGGCCTTCAGGTCGAATACCCAGAGGCGCTTGTCGCGCGACGGCCGCGAGTAGTCGATCACCGTCAGCAGGCCGTTGTCGCCACCCTGGCTCGCACTCGCGCAGGCATAGGCGGTGAGGGCCAGTTCGAGGGTCGGCAGGCTGGCCTGGGGAGCGAGTTTCTGAAGGTCCTTGGCGGAGGGAAGTGGCATGGCGAACACCGGCCCGCTGGCCAGTGCGCAAAGGGTGGCGCCCGCCAGGCTCAGCCTGCGCAGGGCGGCACGGAGGAAGATTGGCATACGAGCAGTATTCCCATCGGTTCAGTGTGGTTTTTACCGGATGAGAGGCATTGTGCTCGATTTTTGAACAACTTGCCGACTACTTTTTAAGCGATTTCGTCGGATTGTTCGGTGTTTCCGTGGCGATCACCGTGAAATCGGAGTCGCTGTGGGTGTCCCGGGTCGAGGCCCAGTCGGTGATCACCAGGGTACTGCCGACGTCCATGGCGCTCAGCATTTCGCGGACGAAGGTCGGGTCCATGCGGATCTTGCCCAGTTGCTCGGAGGGTGTCAGGCCCTGTCCCGGGTTGCTCACCTGGACCACCGACCAGCGCAGGTTCGGCGAGGTCTCGCCGATTTCGTCCAGGGTCGGCTTTTCCAGCAGCGAGAACACCGCCATGCCGGTTTGCGGGCGTGCCGGCAACTGCACCGGTGCGGTGCCTATGCGCTGGCCGCCGCGGTAGACATAGGCGCGCTGGTCGGCGCGGCTGATCAGCACCGACAATGGACCGCGCTCCGCGCCGGGGTCGTTCCAGGCGATCTCTCCGGGCTCAACCGGCAGCGTCACCGGTCGCCCGTCCGCTACCGTCGGCGCCAGCAGGCCGGGGTGGTCGACTTCCTTCGGCGCGCTGCTGGCGTTGGAAATGATTACCGTGGTGGAGCTGAATCCGGTGATGCCGTAGAGCTTCTTGGCGAACGCCATGGGCAGGCGGATGCAGCCGTGGGAGGCGGGATAGCCGGGCAGGTTGCCGGCGTGCAGGGCGATGCCGTCCCAGGTAAGGCGCTGCATGTAGGGCATGGGCGCGCTGTTGTAGAGGTCGGACTTGTGGTCGACGCTCTTTTGCAGGATCGAGAACACTCCGGTCGGGGTCTCCCGGCCCTTCTTGCCGGAGCTGAGGGTGCTGACCCCGATGGCGATACCGTTGCGGTAGATGTAGGCCTTCTGTTCGGTAAGGCTGACCACGATGGTCACCGGTCCCTGCGGGGAAACCTCCGGGTACCAGAGGTACTCGCCGGGCTTCATGCTCTTCAGCCGCGCCTTGATGTCGGCCGGCGGCAAAGGCGCGTTCGCTGGGCTGGCGGGCGCCGCGTGGAGGCTGCCGACGGCGAAGGCCAGCAGCAGTACGGCAAGGGATCTTTTCATCGGCGCTTTCTCTTGCTCCATGCGGGAAAGGCTGTCGCTCCGACAGACGCCATTCAGCTTAGCGTCGCTCGCGACGGCCGGCCAAACCCCTGCGGTCCGGCCTCTTTCGGTGGACAGGCGGCGGGCGGCGGGGTTTCACACCGAACAGATTTCTTCAGCATTCAGGGGGCGCCAGGCACCCGGCGGCAACTGCGGGTCGAGACAAATATCGCCCATGCGCTCGCGGTGCAGGCGCAGCACCTTGTTGTCGAAGTGGCCGAACATGCGCTTGACCTGGTGATAGCGGCCTTCGTGCAGGGTCAGGCGGGCGCAGCGTGGGCCGATCGGTTCGAGCTGCGCGGGGAGGGTGATCAGGTCTTCGAAGCGGAAGTGGAGGCCGGCGGCGAAGGCATCCACGTAGCGTTGGTCGATGGGCGCCTCGGTTTCCACGTAGTAGACCTTGTCGCGCCGGCTGCCCGGCAGGGTCAGGCGGCGCGACCACTGGCCGTCGTTGGTCAGCAGCATCAGGCCGGTGGTGTTGTAGTCGAGACGACCGCCAATGTGCAGGTCGTCGCGCTGGTCTTCCGGGAGCAGGTCGAGGACGGTCGGGTGTTGCGGGTCGCGGGTGGCGCTGACGCAGCCCATCGGTTTATGCAGCATGTAGTAGCGCGCCGGCTTGCCAGCCTGGAGCAGCTGCTCGTCCAGTTCCACCCGGCTGAAGACACGCACTTCGTGGGTGCCGTCGCGCACCACCTGGCCGTCCACGCGCAGGCGTCCACCGGCGATCAGCATCTGCGCGTCGCGGCGGCTGAGTTCGGGCAGGTTGGCGAGGAAGCGGTCCAGGCGCATCAGTCGTCGGCGTCGGGCGGCAATAGTTGCGCGCAGCGCGGGCAGAGGCAGGCACGGCGGCGCAGCTCGGCGGGAATCCGCTCCAGCGCGGCCGCATCGATTTCCGTGGTGAAGCACCAGCAAGCCTGGGCGGCGCTAGCGGGATCGGCCAGGGTGCAGCGGTTGGATTGCTGGCACAGCGGGCAGCGGCCGGGGTCGATTTCGCTG
This sequence comes from Pseudomonas sp. HMSC057H01, assembly GCF_001836405.1. Classification (NCBI taxonomy): domain Bacteria; kingdom Pseudomonadati; phylum Pseudomonadota; class Gammaproteobacteria; order Pseudomonadales; family Pseudomonadaceae; genus Pseudomonas; species Pseudomonas sp. HMSC057H01. The sequence continues at coordinate 36,068 of NZ_KV828437.1, forward strand.
TTCATGGCGCGGTGGATGGCTGGCGGGTGTCCAGGGTGCAGCGCCCGGCGCGCGGATGCAAGCATCGCGCGCCGGGCGGGGCGTTTCAGCGGCGAACGGCGTTGGTGATCCAGGGCTCCAGGCGCAGGCCGAAGCTGAGATGCAGTTCCAGCGGCGCTAGCCGGTAGTTTTGTCCGTCGACCTTGGCGAATACCGCGTGCCATTGTCGTGGCACGTTGATCGCGGCGAGGTCGGTACGGCTGACGTAGCCGCCGACCAGCGTCCTGCCTTCGTCGACCGCGGACCAGGGACGCACTCGGCCCTTGACGATGGCATAGCGCTGGCGCTCGGGGTAGCGCTGGCGCAGGGCGGCCAGGTCGAGGCCGGCGTCGACGATGAACAGTCGGCTGGCCTCTCCCTGCTCATGCTTCAGTTGGTGGCGAGCGGCTTCCATCTGGCTGGACAGCATTTCGTCCTTGGGCAGGGCCTTGCTGCGGGCGTGGGCCTCGGCCAGGCGCTCCTCGGCCAGGCGTACTTCGCGGCGATAGGCCGGGCCGTCGAGCTCCAGGACCAGCAGCACCTGTTTTTCCTGTTGGCGGCGGTAGCGCCGTACGCTCTCTTCGTCGAGCGCGTCCGGGATGCTGAAACCGAGGGCGCGCATCTGCTCGGGCGGCAGCGGGGGCGCGAGGTCATTGGGCGGCTCGCCGTTCGGCGAGCGAAGCTCCAGGCGCAGTTCGACGCCACTGTTCTCTTCGCTCCAGAAGCCGTAGGACCAGTTGCGCTGGAGTTCGCGCTGACTGAGCACCAACTTGCTTTCGGCCTCGCCGGACCGGTTCCAGGCGACGCCACCGAGGGCGGCCAGGTTCGCCGCCAGCAGCAGGAGGCTGCCGGCGATCAGGGCGTTGCGACGGTTGCGATTCATGCGTCAGTCCTCGCGGCGATGCCCAGGGGCGTGCGCAGGCGGCGCAGGACCAGCAGGATCAGCAAGGCGCTGAGGCCGAGCACCAGGAAGAACAGGTACTTCGGCATCGCTTCCCACCACCAGTCGAAGAACTTGGTGTAGAGGAAGATGACGAAGAAGGTGATCCCGGTATTGCTCACGTCGGCCCAGTTGCGTCGCGCGCCGAGCCAGATCACCAGGGCGGCGGCGACGAAGCCGGCGACCTGGTAGAGCCCCTCGATGAGCGCCGACGGCAGCGCCAGGTAGCTGCCTGAGCCCCAGTTGGCCAGCACCAGCATCGGCAGGAACAGGCCGAGCAGGGCGAACACCCGGTAGATCACGGCGAAGCCGCTGAAGTTGCGCTGCTCGAAGCACAGCGGCACGGCGAAGATCAGAGCGGCGGCGGGGAAGAAGTTCTCCGGTCGCTCGCCTACGCCCAGCCAGTAGCCGCCGCCCCAGGTGCCGACGCGCGCGGCGATGAAACCCATCACGCAGAGGATCGCCGCCGCCAGCAGCAGGCGGGCGTTGCACAGGTAGGCCAGGAGCAGGGCGTAGAGCGCCCAGGGCACCAGGGCCAGGTCGCTGGGGGTGACGTTGAATATCTGCCCGAGCATGGTCAGGTCGAGGACGAAGCAGGCGAACGCGACCATCGCCGCCAGCTTGCTGAAGTAGCCAGAGGCGTCCTTGGCCTGGACCCAGAGTGTGGCGAAGAACGCGACGAAGGCGCTGCCGACCAGGATCGCCACCTGGGCGACGGTAGGGAACAGGCCCCAGAAGCGATAGAACAGCAGGAACACGCTGGCGGCGAAGGCCAGGGCGCCGAAGAACGAGGCCACCCGCATGCCCAGCGAAAGTTGCTGGCTGCGCAGGTCGTGGTTGATGTCGAAACGGTCGCGGTAGCTGTCCAGCAGGGCCAGGTGATAGTCGGCGAGTTGCCGGGCCTGGGTCGGTTCGAGGCGGAACGCCTGCTCCTGGTCGAGGCGTTGCAGCTCGCGCTGGAACACCAGGATGTCGTTGGCGCGCTGCTGTGCCTGGGCGCGGTCGATGGGTTGCATGCATGCTCCTTGAGCCTTGCCGGCGGGGCCGACAGTCCTTGATCCGCGCACTCTACCGAGAAACGCCGGCGGCGGTCACGCCCTGGAGGGGCCTGTCGTTGGTCGGATTCAGGGAATTTCCGTTTTTCCCTTCGGTCTCTAATGCAGCCGGGTTGCAACCGCCGCAACCGGCTTCCCGCTCCATCGGGATCTTGTCCAGGCGTGGTTCGGCTGCGTTCTGCGATGAAGGAGAATGCTGATGGTCATGCGATTGATCGGGCTGCTGCCGGCGGCCTTCCTGGGGAGCGGTTGCAGCGGGGGGCCGGGCGCCTGCGTCGAACTGGACTTCGACCAGGGTTACTACGGCTACCATCGCGGCGGCCCGCCCCATTGTCCTCCAGGCCAGGCCAAGAAAGGCTGGTGCTGAGCCCGCTCCCTTTTCCCGAGTCTTCACGTCGTATGCGCGCCTCGCAGCGTCGCCGGTCGTCCGGCTGGCGGCGGGGCCGCAGGAGGCTGCCATGTGGCGCACATTCCTGAGAGTCCCGCTTCTTCTGCTTCTCGCCAGCCTGGGTGGCTGCGCGGTGTATGACTACGACTACGATGACGGCGACTGGCGCCGCTATCGCGGCCAGCCCTACGCCTACGAAGTGCCGCGCTATCGCGTCTACGACGATGGCTGGCGTAGCGAACGGCGCTACTACTCGACGCGCTACTACGACCAACGCTACTACCCGGCGCCACGCCGCTACGATGGCCACCGCGACTACCGGCGCGAGCAATATCGCTACCCGCAGCGCCACCACGAATCGCGCCCGGCCCATCGCGGCGAGCGGCATCCGGGCAACTGGCAGCGCGGTGGCCAGCCGCAATGGCGCGGGCATTCTCCGCAACGCTGGCAGCAACACGGTGGGCAGGATCGTCCGCGGCACCGGGGCCAGCAGGGCGGGGCGCCTCGCTGGCGCAACTGAGGTGCGCAAGCAAAGACGGCGCCTGCGGGCGCCGTCGTGCTTTCCAGTCGAAAGTGCGGACCCCCTCGGCGCATTTGCTCGGCACACTCTGCCGATACCGAAACGAGGAGGTTCCCATGAGTCATTTTCTGTCGTTCGCCAAGGGCGCCCTGGCGATGTTCTGGCTCGTCGCGCTGGTCAACCTGGCCTACCCGCTGGGCGAGTTGCATCGACCGATCCTGCTGTTGTCCGGCGTGCTGGTGCTGGTCCATGCCGCCGAGATCCTGCTGCTCAACGGGCGTCTCAAGGCGCGCCCGGCACCTTGGCTGGAGCGCCTCCAGGTGCTGCTGTTCGGCGTCCTGCACCTGCGTAGCCTCGGCTGATTTACACAGGCTTTACTCTCGCCGCGGGCACCGCCCGCGCGCCGCGCAGTCCGATGTGCAGGTTCCGGAACAGGCAATCCTCCCGCATCCGCAGGAGAGGCCGGAACCGCACAGGAGGCGCCATGCGTCGTTTGCTTTCCTTGCTGATCCTCGTCCTGCCGTTGTCGGCCTGCGTGGTCTACGACCGCGACGACCACCGGTATCGTCCCGACTACCGCTACGAGCGCTATCACGACCGTGACCGTGACAACCGCGGGCGCGACTGGAACCGTACCTGGCAGGAGCGCCGCGACGACGCTCGCTGGCGCTGAGCCTCAGGTGGCGGCGAAGCGCCGGTCCTGTTCCAGCACCCGCTCGACGAACACTGCCGCGGCCGGCGACAGGCTGCGGCCGGCACGGCTGACCAGACCGTAGGCGGAGCCCTTGGCGCGGGCGGGCTCGGCGCCGGCGGGCCAGGGCAGCAGCGCCAGGCGGCCGGCCTCGACGTCGGCGGCAACCACGTCCCAGGGCGCCAGGCTGATCAGCTCGCTGGAGCCGACCAGGCCCTTGAGCATTAGCACGTCGTCGCACTGTATGCCGAGCGGTTCGTCGCGTTGCAGCAGGCGCGCCAGGTCGCCGCGGACTTCCGCGGGCAGACGCGGGCCGGCCAGCGGGTAATCGGCCAATTGCCCGGCGCTCGGCCGCTCCAGACCCAGCAGCGGATGGCCGGGGCGGCAGAAGAGTACGCCGGGATGCTCGCGTAGCGGGTGGATGCGCAACTGCGGATCGCCTTGCAGCTCGCGGATATCGGCGACGAAGAGTTCGACGGCGTCATCCAGCAGGCGCTGGCGCAGGGTCTGCCAGTCCTCGATGAGCAGTGCGACGCGCACGCGTGGGTGGGCGCTGGAGAAACTGGCCAGTGCCTCGGGCAACAGCCGTGCGGCGGGGAAGGGACCGCCGCCCAGGCGTAGCTCGCCGCTGTCGAGATTGCCCAGTTGGCTTACCGCGTTGTGCAGTGCGCGATGCCCGGCCAGCAGGCGCCGAGCGTGTTCCAGCACCAGCCGGCCGTGGGCCGTGAGGGCCACGCCGCGGCTGCCGCGCTCCACCAGGGTGCAACCCAACTGTCCCTCCAGCGCCTGGATGCTGCGGGACAGCGCCGGCTGGCTGAGATTCACCGCTTCGGCGGCGCGGGCATAGTGGCCGTGCTCGGCGAGGGCGACGAAGTGGCGGAACTGGCGTAGATCGCTCATGCGGACTCCGCATCGAATGTGGACCTGGAATGCATTGGAATTATTGTCGTGCCGCTCGGCATAGTGCCAGCCGAACCTCACAACAATAAAACGGAGCATCCGATGAGCCGTCTGCTCGCACTCCTGGCGCTCGCCCCGCTACTCGCCGGCGCCGCCGAACCCTCCGCGTCCAAGCCGCCCAGCGCCTTCACCGTCGAGGCCCAGCGGCGGGTCGAAGCGGAATTGCCGTTCGCCGACCGTGCCGACTTCGAGCGCGCCGAACGCGGCCTGATCCGGCGCCCGGAGCGGGTGCTCATCCGCAACCCCGACGGCAGCGTCGCCTGGCAGCTCGGCGGCTACGACTTCCTCCTCGACGGCAAGCCCCGCGACAGCATCAATCCCAGCCTGCAACGCCAGGCCCTGCTCAATCTCAAGTACGGCCTGTTCGAGGTTGCCGAGGGTATCTACCAGGTGCGCGGCTTCGACCTGGCCAACATCACCTTCATCCGCGGCGACAGCGGCTGGATCGTGGTCGACACCCTGACCACCCCGGCCACCGCCAGGGCGGCCTACGAGCTGGTCAGCCGCGAGCTGGGCGAGAGGCCGATCCGTACGGTGATCTACAGCCACGCCCACGCCGATCACTTTGGAGGCGTGCGCGGTCTGGTCGAGCCGCAGCAGGTCGCCAGCGGCGCGGTGCAGATCATCGCTCCGGCCGGCTTCATGGAGGCGGCGATCAAGGAGAACGTCCTGGCCGGCAACGCCATGATGCGCCGCGCCACCTACCAGTACGGCACGCAACTGCCCAAGGGGCCGCAGGGGCAGGTCGACATGGCCATCGGCAAGGGATTGGCGCGCGGACCGCTGAGCCTGCTGGCGCCGACCCGCCTGATCGAAGGCGAGGGCGAGGACCTGGTGCTGGACGGCGTGCCGTTCACCTTCCAGAACACGCCGGGCACCGAGTCGCCGGCGGAGATGAACATCTGGCTGCCGCGGCAGAAGGCCCTGCTGATGGCCGAGAACGTGGTCGGTACCCTGCACAACCTGTATACCCTGCGGGGCGCCGAGGTACGTGATGCGCTGGGCTGGAGCAAGTACATCAACCAGGCGCTGCATCGTTTCGGCAGGCAGGCCGAGGTGATGTTCGCAGTGCACAACTGGCCGCGCTGGGGCAACGCGGAGATCGTCGAGGTGCTGGAAAAGCAGCGTGACCTGTACGGCTTCCTGCACGACCAGACCCTGCACCTGGCCAACCAGGGCGTGACCATCGGCCAGGTGCACAACCGCCTGCGCCTGCCGCCCAGCCTCGACCAGGAATGGTACGACCGCGGCTACCACGGCTCGGTCAGCCATAACGCACGGGCCGTGCTGAACCGCTACCTGGGCTACTACGACGGCAACCCGGCGAGCCTCGACCCGCTCAGCCCGGAGGACTCGGCGGGCCGCTACGTGGAATACATGGGCGGCGCCGAGCGCCTGCTGGAGCAAGCGCGGGCGTCGTACGCCAGGGGCGAGTACCGCTGGGTGGTCGAGGTGGTCAACAGGCTGGTCTTCGCCGAGCCGGATAACCGGGCCGCGCGCGAGCTGCAGGCCGATGCCCTGGAGCAGCTCGGCTACCAGGCGGAGAACGCCGGCTGGCGCAACAGCTACCTCAGCGCCGCCTACGAACTGCGCCACGGCGTACCGCGCGACCAGCCGACGATGAAGGCCGGCAGCGCCGATGCCCTGGCGGCGATGGACACCGGCCTGCTGTTCGACTATCTCGGCGTGCGCCTGGACGCCGGCGCTGCGGAAGGCAAGGCGCTGAGCATCAACCTGCGCCTGCCGGACATCGGCGAGAACTACCTGCTGGAACTGAAGAACTCGCACCTGAACAACCTGCGCGGCGTGCAGAGCGAGGACGCCGGGCAGACCGTGAGCATCGACCGCGCCGATCTCAACCGGCTGCTGCTCAAGGAGGTATCGGCGGTACGCCTGGTCTTCGAGGGCAAACTGAAGAGTTCCGGCAATCCGCTGTTGCTGGGGCAACTGTTCGGCATGCTCGGCGACTTCGACTTCTGGTTCGATATCGTCACGCCGGCGGCGAAGTCCGAAGGCTGACGACGAAGGCGCCCGAGAGGGGCGCCTGGTCTTTTCAGTAGGCCACGGTGAAGCGCTGGCGATGATGACGGGGCTGCTCGGCCTCGTCGAGCATGGCTACCGCCAGGTCTTCCAGGGAAATCCGGCTCTCGCCCTTGGCGTCGAACAGGACCTGGTCGCCGCCGAGGCGGAACTTGCCGCTGCGCTGGCCGGGTTCGAGGAGCATCGCCGGGCTGAGGAACACCCAGTCCAGTCGTTGCTCGCCGCGCAGTTGGTCGAGGGCGTCGGCGGCGCCGAGGGCGCCCTGTTTCCACTGCTCGGGGAATTCCGGGCTGTCCACCAGGCGCTGGCCGGGGGCGATCTCCAGGCTCCCGGCGCCGCCGAGAACCAGCAGGCGCGGCACGCCGGAGCGTTTCACGCCGTCGAGAATGGCCTGGCTGCCGGCGGCGTGGCGGGCGCGGAGGTCGGCGCTGCCCCAGCCGCCGTTGAAAGCGCTGATGACCACCTCGTGGCCTGCCACGGCGCTGGCCACCTGGGCCGGGTCGCTGACGTCCGCCTGCACTACGCCGAGGCCGTCGCGCGCCGCCAGCTTGCTCGGGTCGCGGACCAGGGCGGTTACCGCGTGGCCGCGTTGCAGGGCTTCGTTGAGGAAATAGTGGCCGACGTGGCCGGTGGCGCCGATCAGGGCGATTTTCATGCTGCACCTTCCGTTCGAGAAATGCCGCAGAGCGGCGTCGATCAGCATCATCCGCCCTGCGCTCGCCGGGATAAACCGCTGCGAGGGGGATGCACTCGTTAGCCCAGCTTAATAATCAGACCTCCTCGCTGTCGCTCATCAGGGTCAGGCTGCGGGCCACGGCGAGGGCGATGAACAGGACGCCGATCACTCCTTCGCTGCCGGCCAGCAGGCGCGCCAGCGGGTTGATCGCCTGGATGTCGCCGTAGCCCACGGTGGTCAGGGTCACCAGGCTGTAGTAGACGAAGGTATCCAGGCCGAGTGCGCCATGGCTGGCGATGAAGCTGGCAGGCTGCATCTGTTCGACCATGTAGTAGGCGAGAGCGAAGGCCAGCGCCATCTGCAGGTAGAGCGCGCAGAGTCCGTAGAGCAGCTCGTGGGTCACCGGGCGCTCCTGGGTGACGCGGCGGAACAGCGCGGCGAACAGGGTCAGATACAGCAGGATCAGGCTCAGCCCGCGCAGCAGGCCGGGCGGCAGGCTGGAGTAGGGACTGCTGAAGTCCGCAGTGGTGTACAGGGCCAGGCTGAACAGGCCGAAGAAGGCCGTCAGGTAGACCAGCGGACTGCGTCTGCGCAAAGTGTTCATCCCGGCCAGCACCAGCAGCAGGAGGCTGCCGAGCACCCGTGGCTTGGTGCTCGACGGCAAGCCGAGGATCGCCGTGAACAGCACGGTGGAAAAGAACAGCAGGCGGAAACGGTAACGCAGCAGCAGGGCGTTCAAGGCGGGCTCCTCGCATCGTCGAATCGACCAGCCTGGGCGCGGACCCGCCTGTCTGTCTATTGGCCTTGGGTCGGATCGAACAATTTCTGCACCACGGAAAAGTCCCGCTCCGCATAGCCCTGCTTCAGCAGCAGACGGTACAGGCTCAGCGCCAGGCTGCCCATCGGTGTGCTGCTGGCGCTGGCCTGGGCGGCTTCCTGGGCCAGCCCGAGGTCCTTGGCCATCAACTGGGCCATGAAGCCGCCGCTGTAGTCGCGCGACGCCGGAGCGTTCTCCATCACCCCCGGCCAGGGGTTGTAGACTTCCAGCGCCCAGTTGCCACCGGAGCTGCGGCGCATGATCTCGGCCAGCACCTTCGCGTCGAGGCCGTTGGCCACGCCCAGGGCCATGGCTTCTGCGGTACCGATCATCAGCACCGCGAGGAGCTGGTTGTTGCACACCTTGGCCACCTGGCCGGCGCCGTCGGGGCCGGCATGGAAGATGTTGCGACCCATGGCCTCGAACAGCGGCCGGGCCTTCTCCAGGGCTTCGTCGTCGCCGCCGACCATGAAGGTCAGGGTGCCGGCTGCCGCGCCGGCAGTGCCGCCGGACACCGGCGCGTCGAGCATCGCCAGGCCGCGCTCGCGGGCGGCGGCGTGGACCTTGCGCGCCGAGGTCGGGGCGATGGTCGAGCATTCCAGCACCAGGGTGCCGGGGGCGATGTGCGCGAGCAGGCCATCGTCGTCGAGGTACAGGCCTTCGACGTGCTGGCTGGCCGGCAGCATGCTGATGACCACGTCGGCGCCCTGCACCGCGTCGCGGGCGCTGCGGGCGGCGCCGGCGCCGGCGGCGACCAGGCCGTCGACGGCGCTCTGCACCAGGTCGAAGACGTTCAGCAGGTAGCCGGCCTTGAGCAGGTTGGTGGCCATCGGCGCGCCCATGTGGCCGAGGCCGATGAAGGCGATCTGTTTCATGGAGCTCCTCCTGTGGCGGCCGCGAGGCCTCTTGGGGATGCTGTGAAACAGCTTAGACGCTATGGACGTGGCGGGCCCGCGCCCTCCTTCGGCAGAGGGCGGCGCGGCGGATCAGAGCCCCGCCAGCGGATGCTCGCCCTCCCAGGTCGGCTCGAAGTGCGCCTCGATCACCGTCTGCGGGATCGATTCCACCTGCGGCCAATGCCAGTTCGGTGCGTTGTCGCGATCGATCAGCCTTGCGCGTACCCCCTCGGCGAAGTCCGGATGGCGCGTGCAGTTCAGGCTCATGGCGTATTCCAGGCGGAACACCTCGGCCAGCGACAGGTAGCGCGCACGCTCGATCTGCTGCCAGACCAGATGCGCGGTCATCGGGCAGCCCTCGGCCAGGGTCTTCGCGCCACGCGCAAGCAGCGGGTCGGCGTCGTCGCGCAGCGCCACCAGCGCCTGCCAGGCGCTCGCCAGGTCCGGCTGGTCGAGCAGTGCGTCCAGGCGCGGCCGGCGCGGGAGCAACTGGGCCTCCGGCAGTTCGCCGCGGGCCTCGTGTTCGAGGGCGCGAAGCAGGCTGTGAAGTTGCACTTGGGGCGACTCGTTCCAGTTCATCTGCACCAGGCCGGCGAGCAGGGCGTCCTGCTGGTCGTCGAGAAGGAAGCGGTCGGCCAGGTCGAGGTCGAGAGCGTCGCGGGCGTTCATCTGCGCCGCGCTCAGGCCGAGGAACAGGCCGAGCCTGCCGGGCAGGCGGGCGAGGAACCAGCTGGCGCCGACGTCCGGGTACAGGCCGATGCCGATCTCCGGCATCGCCAGGCGGCTGGACGGGGTGACGATGCGAATCCCGGCACCCTGCATCAGCCCCATGCCGCCGCCCATTACATAGCCGTGGGCCCAGCAGATGAAGGGTTTCGGGTAGGTGTGGATGCGGTAGTCGAGGCGGTATTCATCGGCGAAGAAGCGTCGCGCCAGGGCCGGTACCTCGCCGGGTTGCTCACGGCAGGCGTCCACCAGCTTGCGCACGTCGCCGCCGGCGCAAAAGGCCTTGGCGCCGTTGCCGCGCAACAGCACGCAGGCGATGCCGGCGTCCTCGGCCCAGGCGTCGAGTTTCGCCGCCAGGGCCTCGATCATCGGCAGGGACAGGGCGTTCAGGCTCTTTTCCGCATCCAGGGTGGCAATGCCGATGCGGAAGCCATGCAGGCTCGGGCGTTCTTCGAAAAGCACGTTCATGTCGGGGCTCTCGGCTCGGGCGGGCTGTGGCGCAGCCCGCCGGGTTCGATGGGAAGGCTCAGCAGTTGCGCCACTTGGGATCGCGCTTCTCGAGGAAGGCGTTGACCCCTTCGCGGGTGTCCTGGGCGTCGAACAGATCGACGAAGCGCTCGCGCTCCTCCGGCAGCCAGGTGTTCGGCGCGCGTTCGCGGGCACCCTGGATCAGCGGCTTGATGGTGCGGATCGCCACCGGGCTCTGGCGTGCCACCTTGGCCGCCAGCAGCAGGGCGGCGCCGCGCGCCTCGCCGCTGTCCACCACCTGTTCGACCAGGCCGATGCGCAGGGCGGTTTCCGCATCCACCCGCTCGTTGCAGAGGATCATCCGCTTGGCCCAGCCTTCGCCCACCAGCCAGGGCAGCGCCTGGGTCCCGCCGGCGCAGGGCAGCAGGCCCACCGCGGCCTCCGGGAGGGCCATCTGCGCCTGGCGCTCGGCGATGCGGATGTCGCAGGCGAGGGCGCACTCCAGGCCGCCGCCCATGGCGTAGCCGTTGATCGCCGCGATCGACACCCCACGGAAATCGCGCAGCGCCTCGAAGGCCTCGCCGAAGCGGCGGGCCATCTCGCGAGCGCGGGCCTTGTCGCCGTCGGCGAACATGTTCAGGTCGGCGCCGGCGGAGAAGAACTTCGGCCCCTGGCCGGTCACTACCAGGGCGTAGATATCGTCGTCGCGGTTGAGGTGCTCGATCAGTTGGCGCAGGCCGATCAGCGAGTCGCGGTCCCAGGTGTTGGCCGGCGGGTGGTTGATGGTGATCAGCGCGGTGTGCCCGTGCTTTTCCACGGTGAGCTTGTGGGTCAGGTCGAAGGAGGAAGCCTTGTAGGGTTCGACGGCAGTGTTCATGAAGTCCCTCACTGGATCATGGGCCGGGACGTCCCGGCACTATCGGATGCGATGGTTCGCGGCGTTCACAGCAGGCGATCGAGCATGCCGCCCTGCTCCAGCAGGCGGCGGGCGACGATCACCCGCATGATTTCGTTGGTGCCTTCGAGGATCTGGTGCACGCGGGTGTCGCGTACCCAGCGCTCCAGCGGATAATCGTTGAGATAGCCGTAGCCGCCGTGCAGTTGCAAGGCCTCGTTGCAGACATCGAAGCAGCGGTCGGTGGCGAAGCGCTTGGCCATTGCGCAGTACAGGGTCGCCTCGGCGTCGCCGCGGTCCAGCCGATGGGCGCCGAGGCGGACCATCTGGCGGCTGGCGGTGAGTTCGGTGAGCATGTCGGCGAGCTTGAACTGCAAGGCCTGGAAGGTCGCCAGCGGCTTGCCGAACTGCTCGCGCTCCTCGACGTAGCGCATCGACTGCTCCAGCGCCGCCTGGGCGGCGCCCAGGGAACAACTGGCGATGTTCAGGCGGCCGCCGTCGAGGCCTTTCATGGCATAGACGAAGCCCTGGCCCTCCGGGCCGATGCGGTTGCCGGCGGGGATGCGCACGCCTTCGAAGGTGATGGTGCGGGTCGGCTGCGCGCGCCAGCCCATCTTGTCCTCGTTGCGGCCGTAGCGGATGCCGGGCGCGTCGGCCGGCACCAGGAAGCAGGAGATGCCCCTGGCGCCGTCCTCGCCGGTGCGCGCCATGACGATCAGCACCTGGGTGCTGCCGGCGCCGGAAATGAAGCACTTGCTGCCGTCCAGCACGTATTCGTCGCCCTCGCGGCGGGCGCGGGTGCGCAGGCGCGCGGCGTCGGAGCCGGCATCGGGCTCGGTCAGGCAATAGGAGGCGAGCGACTCGCCGCCGATCAGGCCGGGCAGCCAGGCCTCCTTCAGCGCCGCGTCGCCGAACGAGGCGAGCATCCAGGCGGCCATGTTGTGGATGCTGATGTAGGCGGTAGTGGCCACGCAGCCGGCGGCCAGTTGCTCGAAGATCAGCGAAGTGGACAGCCGCGACAGGCCCAGGCCGCCGTCTTCCTCGGCGATGTACAGGCCGAGGTAGCCCTGTTCGGCGGCGGCGCGGAGGACTTCCACCGGGAAGTGATGGTCGCGGTCCCAGTCGGCCGCCTTCGGCGCCAGTTCGTGGCGGGCGAAGGCGCGGGCGCTCTCCACCAGCAGGCGTTGTTCTTCGGTGAGGTCGAAATCCATAGGTCCTCGGGTCACTTGAGATGGATGGTCATGTTCGGGCCGGCCGACGATTCGTCGGTCGTCGGTTCATCGTCGAACCAGCGGCTGGTGACGGTCTTGGTCTCGGTATAGAAGCGCACCGCCTGCTTGCCGTAGGCGTGCAGGTCGCCGTAGAAGGAGCCTTTCCAGCCGGTGAAGGAGAAGAACGGCAGCGGTACCGGGATCGGCACGTTGATCCCCACCTGGCCGACCTGCACCGCGTGCTGGTAGCGCCGAGCGGCGCCGCCGGAGCGGGTGAACAGGCTGGTGCCGTTGCCATAGGGATTGGCGTTGACCAGGGCAATCGCCTCTTCCAGGGTATCGACCTCCAGGCAAGCCAGCACCGGGCCGAAGATCTCCTCGCGGTACAGGCCCATCTTCGGCGTCACTGCGCGGAACAGGGTGGGACCGAGCCAGTTGCCGTTGGGATAGCCTTCGACCTGGCACTGCGAGCCGTCGAGCAGGCACTCGGCGCCTTCCGCCTTGCCTTCGGCGATCAGGCGCAGCACGCGCTGGCGCGCCTGCGGACTGATCAGCGGACCATAGGCGGCGTCCGGGTCCTGCCAGTGGCCGGGGCGCAGGGCGGCCATCCGCTCGGCCAGTTCGGGAATCCACTCGCGCGCCGCGCCGACGAACACCGCCGCGCTGATCGCCATGCAGCGCTGGCCGGCGGCGCCGCAACTGGCACCGACCAGGTTGCCGAGAACCTGGGCCTTGTTCGCGTCGGGGAGGATCACCATGTGGTTCTTCGCCCCGGCGAAGGCCTGCACCCGCTTCAGGTGCGCGGTGCCGGTGCGGTACACGTGCTGGCCGACGGCGACCGAGCCGACGAAGGAAATCGCCCGGATGTCCGGGTGGGTGAGGAGGGCATCGACCTGCTCGCGGCCGCCATGGATCACCTGCAGCACGCCCTTCGGCGCGCCGGCCTCGAGGAACAGCTCGGCGAGGCGATTGGGTGTCAGCGGATCCTGTTCGGAGGGCTTGAGGACGAAGGTGTTGCCGCAGGCGATGGCCAGCGGGAACATCCACAGCGGGATCATCGCCGGGAAATTGAACGGGGTGATCCCGGCGCACACGCCGAGGGGCTGGATCCAACTGGCGGTGTCGATCTCGCGGGCGACGTTTTCCACCGTCTCGCCCATCATCAGGCTGGCCACGTTGGCGGCGTGTTCGACCACCTCGATGCCGCGCCACACGTCGCCCTTGGCATCGGCGAGGTTCTTGCCAGTCTCCCGGGCCAGCAGTTCGCCGAGTTCGTCGTGGTGTTCCTTGAGCAGGTGCTGGTAGCGCAGCATCAACCGCGCTCGCTCGGGAGCCGGGACTTCGCGCCAGGTCTCGAAGGCGCGCTGGGCGCTGGCGATGGCCTGCTCGATCTCGTCGGCGGTGGCCTTCGGCGCCAGCGCGAGGACGTCCTGGGTCGCCGGATCGGTGACTTCGATCAGTTCGCGGGAACGGCTGCCGCGCCATTCGCCGTCGATCAGCTGGGGGATTGCCTTGGCCATGGTCGCCTCCGCTTCCCGGTGGACCGGGATGTTGTTTTGAGTCGTTATAGCCGGCCGCAAGCCGCCTGTGGATTGACGATCTTGCGCAAGGGATGGACGATCTTGGGATTCAGACTGCCGAGTCGCGTCGCCGTGAAGCGTTCCGTACAGACCTCCGCCTGGCCCCTGCCCAACCAGGGGGTGCGTTTCATCACGCCGCCCCGCCTGCGTCGCGCCCTGGCCCGCCATCCGCTCGGCCAGGCCTGCTACCCACTGGCCCTCGGTTACTACCCGGAGGCGCATGGCCACCACATGCAGCGGCGCGCGCCGGACGACCATCTGTTGATCTACTGCCGTGCCGGACGCGGCTGGCTGGAGTGCGCCGACGAGCGCGTCGAGGTCGGCGGCGGCGACCTGCTGGTCCTGCCCAAGGGCCTGGAACACGCCTACGGCGCCGACCCGCAGCGGCCCTGGAGCATCTACTGGGTACATTTCGAAGGCCTCCTGGCGGAGGACTTCCTGCGCCCGCTGGGCAGCGCTCCGCGCCTGCGCCTGGGCATGCAGCCGCGCCTGCTGGCGGAGTTCGACGCGCTGCTGGCGCTGCGCCGCCAGGGCCTCAGCCTGCCGCACTTCATCCATGCCGCGCACCTGTTGCAGGGCCTGCTCACCTCGCTGGCGGTGCGTCCGGCGCGGGCCAGCCTGAAATCCGGGCGGGTGCTGGACATCGACGCGGTGCAGGCGCTGATGCGCGCGCACCTGCACGACAGCCTCAACCTCGACGAGCTGGCGGCGCAGTTCAAGCTGTCGCGCTTCCATTTCGCCAAGACCTACCGCGCCCTGACCGGCCAGGCGCCGATCCAGGACTTCATCCAGATGAAGATGGCCCACGCCTGCCGCCTGCTCGACGAGGGCGCGCTGGAGGTACGGCAGATCGCCGAGCAGCTCGGCTACGCCGATCCCTATTACTTCTCGCGGCTGTTCCGCAAGGTGGTGGGCATGGCGCCCAGTCACTACCGGGCGCTGCACCAGGGCTAGTGCTCCGGGCATAATGCTGCCTCCGGCCCGTAGGCCGAGACCGACAAGGATCGTCGATGCGCAAACCCCTATCGCTCTACCACCCCTGGCTCTACTGGCTGCGGGTCTGGCAACGACGTCTCTGGCGGCACTGCCGCTGGCGTCTTGGCGGCCGTCGCTACGTGCGGCTGCCATCGGTCGACGAGCGCCTGCCGTACCGCTACATCAAGCACACCTCGAAGTTGATCCGCCGCCTCGGCGACAGCGACCTCGCCCTGCAACGCAACAAGGTGGTCAACCTGCGCCTGGCGGTGGACTGCATGAACGGCGTGCGCATCGGCCCCGGCGAGTACTTCTCGTTCTGCCGGCTGGTCGGTCGGCCCAGCGCCCGGCGTGGCTTCGTCGAAGGTATGGAGTTGTCCTTCGGCGAGGCGCGCAGCGGAATCGGCGGCGGCATCTGCCAACTGAGCAACCTGATCCACTGGATGGCCCTGCATTCGCCGCTGCGCGTGGTGGAGCGGGCCAACCACAGCTTCGACCCGTTTCCCGACGAGGGACGGATCCTGCCGTTCGGCTCGGGCGCGGCGATCTTCTACAACTTCATCGACCTGGTGCTGCACAATCCGACGGCGGATACCTTCCAGTTGCGCTTCCATATCGCCGCCCACCAACTGGAAGGCGAACTGCTGTGCAGCGCGCCGCGCCCTGTGCGCTACCACGTCTACGAGAGGGCCCAGCGTTTTGTCCGCGACGGCGAGGCAGTGCTGAGGCTCAACGAGATCTGGCGCGACATCCGGGAAAAGGGCCAGGCCGGCACCCTGCTGGCCAGCGAGTGCCTGTACCGCAACCGGGTGCGCGTGAAGTATCCG
This sequence comes from Pseudomonas sp. HMSC057H01, assembly GCF_001836405.1. Taxonomy (NCBI): domain Bacteria; kingdom Pseudomonadati; phylum Pseudomonadota; class Gammaproteobacteria; order Pseudomonadales; family Pseudomonadaceae; genus Pseudomonas; species Pseudomonas sp. HMSC057H01. Next base: position 51,751 of record NZ_KV828437.1, read on the forward strand.
CTGGAAGAGGCCCGCCTGTCCCGAGATTGACAAGCGCGGCGCGCTTTTCTACGGTTCCGCGGCCACAGGCTGTCGGCGACCTTCTGAAAAAGGCCGGACGACTTTTTCAGTACCGAGACAGGGGGTTCCATGACCGATAACGACGACCGCATCAAGCTCGAGGCGAGCTGGAAGGAAGCGCTGCGCGAGGAATTCGACAAGCCCTACATGAAGCAACTGGGCGAGTTCCTGCGCCAGGAGAAAGCCGCCGGCAAGGCGATCTTCCCGCCCGGGCCGTTGATCTTCAACGCGCTGAACACCACGCCGCTGGAGAACGTCAAGGTGGTGATCATCGGCCAGGATCCCTACCACGGGCCGGGCCAGGCCCACGGCCTGTGCTTCTCGGTGCAGCCCGGCGTGCCGACGCCGCCGTCCTTGCAGAACATCTACAAGGAACTCAACCGCGACCTGAACATCCCGATTCCCAACAACGGCTACCTGCAGCGCTGGGCGGAGCAGGGCGTGCTGTTGCTCAACACCTCGCTGACCGTCGAGCAGGCCAAGGCCGGCTCCCACGCCAATGCCGGCTGGCAGCCGTTCACCGACCGCGTCATCGAGGTGGTCAACGAGCGTTGCGAGCGCCTGGTGTTCCTGCTCTGGGGCAGCCACGCGCAGAGCAAGCAGAAGCTGATCGACCCGCAGCGCCACCTGATCCTCAAGTCGGCGCACCCGTCGCCGTTGTCGGCCTACCGCGGTTTCCTCGGCAACGGTCACTTCAGCCGCACCAACAAGTTCCTCGAGCAGAACGGCAAGACGCCTATCGACTGGTCGCTGCCGGACCTCTGACCACTGTCGCCCAGCTCTTCACATGGCGGGCGCCGCTGTGTGCCCTCTGGCCGCGCGCGGAATAAAAAAGCCCGCACGAGGCGGGCTGGAAAACGCCACACATCCAGTGTGGCGGCGTGGCTCGATCAGCCGGCGCGCTTCCTCCAGTAGCGGAAGCACGGCTCGGCGAGGAACAGCACCAGCAATAGCCGCAGCACCTGCAGGGCGGTGACCAGCGGCACCGAGAGCTGCAAGGCTTCGGCGGTCAGGCTCAGCTCGGCGATGCCGCCGGGCATCATGCCGAGCATCAGCGACTGGTGGTCGAGGGTGGTCAGCCAGCCGAGCAACTCGGCGGCGAGCGCCGCGGCGAACATCATCCATAGCGTGCAGACCAGGGTGCGACTGACGAAGGCCGGAGCGCTGCGGAAGAAACTGCGGTTGAAATGGCAACCCAGGGCGCTGCCGATCAGCCATTGGCCAACGCCGCTGGAACCGGTCGGCAGGCCGATATGCAGGTCGAAGCCGAGGCTGACGCTGGCCGCCAGCAGCAGCGGGCCGAGCAGCCAGGGATTGGGTTGGCGCAACTTCTGCCAGCCCAGCGCGACCAGCGCCCCGGCCGGGAACAGCAGGGCCAGCCAGCGCCAGTCCACCGGCGCGGCCTGGTGCGGGCCCGGCTGGCCGCCGCCGAGCAGGTACTGGAACGCCGCCGGCACCAGCAGCACCACCAGCAACAGGCGCAGGCTCTGCGCTGCGGCGACGCGGCTGAGCACCGCGCCGTGGCGCTGCCCGAGGTTGACCATCTCGCTGGCGCCGCCGGGCATGCTGGCGAAGAACGCGGTGGCGCGGTCCTCGCCGCTGCGGCGCATGAAGGCGATCGCCAGTACGCTGGAAAGCGTGGTGACCACGGCGCCGAAAACGATGATCGCGCTGTGCGCCAGCACTTGCTCGATCACTGCCGGAGTGAAGTGCAGGCCGATGCCGATGCCGACGATCCATTGCCCGCACTTGCGTGCCCCCGGCACTTCGGCCAGCGGCAGGTCGGCCAGGCAGCGCACCAGCATCACCGCCAGCAGCGAGCCGATCATCCATGGCAGCGGCCAGCCGACCAGGCTTGCCAGCCAGCCGCCAAGGGCGCCGACCAACGGCGTCGCCCAGTACAGCCTCCAGGTGACGCGCTCAGGCATCGGCCAGCCCTGTCGTGCGACGGGCCGCGCGGCGGCGCCAGGCGCGGACCAGCGGCAACAGCAGCATCACCACCACCAGGGCCCAGGTCACCAGGCTGATCGGGCTCGACCAGAGGATGCCCAGTTCGCCGTTGGAGATCGACAGCGCGCGGCGCAGGTTCTGTTCCATCAGCCCGCCGAGGATGAAGCCCAGCAGCAGCGGCGAGAGCGGGAAGTCGAGCTTGCGCAGGATGTAGCCGAGCACGCCGATGCCGACCATCAGGAACAGGTCGAAGGTAGTCGCGTGCACGCCGTACACGCCGATCCCGGTGATGATCGCGATGGCCGGCACCAGGGCCCAGTTCGGCACCGCGAGGATGCGGGTGAACACACGGACCATCGGCACGTTGAGGATGATCAGCATGACGTTGGCGATGAACAGCGAGGCGATCAGGCCCCAGACGATGTCCGGTTGCTGCTGGAACAGCAGCGGGCCGGGAGTGATGTTGTACAGGGTCAGGGCGCCGATCATCACCGCGGTGGTGCCCGAGCCGGGCACGCCGAGGGTCAGCATCGGCACCATGGCGCCGCAGGCCGCGCCGCCAATGGCGGTCTCCGGGGCGGCGAGGCCACGCATGTCGCCCTTGCCGAACTCGCCCTTGGCGCCGGCCAGCTTCTTCTCGGTCATGTAGGCCACGGCGCTGGCCAGGGTCGCGCCGGCGCCGGGCAGCACGCCCATGACGAAGCCGAGCACGCCGCAGCGCAGGTTGACCAGGAATACGCTGGCGGCTTCCTTGAAGTTGAACATCATCCGCCCGGTGGCCTTGACCGCTTCCTGGCCGTGGTGGGTCTTTTCCAGCAACAGGAGAATCTCGCTGACCGAGAACAGACCCAGTACCAGGACCACGAACTGGATGCCGTCGGCGAGGTGGATGCTGTCCCCGGTGAAGCGGTACACGCCGCTGTTGGCGTCGATCCCGACGCAGGACAGGAACAGCCCGAGCAACGCCGCCAGCAGCGTCTTCAGTGGCTTGTCGCCGGCCATGCCGCCGAGGCAGACGATGGCGAAGACCATCAGTACGAAGTATTCCGCCGGACCGAAGGCGATCGCCCACTTGGCCAGCAGCGGGGCGAACAGGACCATCCCGCAGGTGGCGATGAAGGCGCCGATGAAGGAACTCCAGGCCGACAGCGACAGGGCCACGCCGGCCAGGCCCTTGCGTGCCATCGGGTAGCCGTCGAGGGTGGTCATCACGGTCGAGGCTTCGCCGGGGATGTTGAGCAGGATCGAGCTGATCCGCCCGCCGTACTCGCAGCCCAGGTACACGGCGGCGAGCAGGATCAGCGCGGTTTCCGGCGGCAGGCCCAGGGCGAAGGCCACCGGGATCAGCAGCGCGACGCCGTTGATCGGGCCGAGGCCCGGCAGCAGGCCGACGATAGTGCCGATCAGGGTGCCGATCAGCGCGGTGATCAGGTTGGTCGGGGTCATCGCGACGCCGAAGCCCTGGCCGAGGTAGTTCAAGGTTTCCATCGCGAAGTCCTCACAGCGGCAGGAAGTCGAGAACGCCCAGCGGCAGCGGGACGTCCAGGGCGCGGTCGAACAGCCAGTAGAGGCCGATCCCGAGCAGGCTCGCGGTGATCACCGCGGGCAGTGGCCGGGCGCCGTAGAGAATGGCCATGCAGGAGCCGACCAGGGCGGCGCTGAGGATGAAACCGAGCGCTTCGAACAGACCGGCGAACACCAGCAGCAGGGCGATGCAGGCGAGCACCTTGAGCAGCACGGCGCCGCTCAGCGGCTGTTCGTCCTCGGCGTGGCGAATCGGCGTCGGCCGCACGATCAACCAGGCCAGGCCGGCGCCCATCAGCGCCAGGCAGAGCAGCGGGTAGGCGCGCGGGCCGACCGGTTCGTAGGAAAACGGCGCCTGGTAACGCCAGCCGGCGACCGCCAGGCCGACGCAGGCGAGCAGCCAGAGCCCGGCGAACAGGCGCTGGTACAGGTTGGAACGGGTCATGGGACTATCCTCGTGGCGCGGCCGGGGCCCGGCCGCGCGCGGGCTGGCTTACTGGATCAGGCCGAAGTCCTTGGCCAGTTGCTTGTACTGCTGGACCTGCTGCTTCACGTAGCCGTCGAGTTCCTCGCCGGTCATGGCTAAGGGGAACAGCTCGCGCTGGTCGCGCAGCTTGGCGAAGTCCTCGGAGGCCAGCAGTTGGTCGAAGGCGTTCTTCCACCAGGCGTAGTCTTCGTCGCTGACCTTCGGCCCGAGGTAGAACCCGCGAACTACCGGCCAGACGATGTCGTAGCCCTGTTCCTTGGCGGTGGGGATGTTGGCCATCGCCGCCTCCGGCAGGCGTTCTTCGGAGAACACCGCGAGCAGGCGCATGTCGCCGCTGAGGATGTGCGGCATGGAGTCGGAAATGTCGGTGCTGCCGACCTGGATGTGCCCGCCGAGCAGCGCGGTGGCGATCTCGCCGCCGCCTTCCAGGGCCACGTAGCGCAGGTCGCGCGGATTGATCCCGGCGGCCTTGGCGATCAGCGCGGTCTGCATCCAGTCCTGGCTGCCGACGGTGCCGCCGGAGCCGATCACCACCTTGCTCGGGTCGGCCTTGAGCGCCTTCACCAGGTCGTCGAGGTTCTTGTAGGGCGAATCGGTGCGCACCGCGATGGCGCCGTAGCTGGTGCCGATGGCGGCCAGCCATTTCACCGCGTTCTCGTCGAAGCGGCCGAACTTGCCCTGGGCCAGGTTCAGCAGCGAGCCGCTGGAGAAGGCGGTGATGGTGCCGGCGTCGCCCGGGCGTTGGGCGACCACCGCGTTATAGGCGACCGCGCCGACGCCGCCGGGCATGTAGGTGACACGCATCGGCTTGCTCAGCAGCTTGGCCTCGACCAGGGCGCTCTGCGCCAGCTTGCAGGTGAGGTCGAAACCGCCGCCGGGGGACGCCGGGGCGATGCATTCGGGACGCTTGGGTTCGGCCACGGCGGCGCCGGCCAGCAGCAGGCCGGCGGCAACCAAGGCGAGGGGACGAAAAGACAGTTTCATCATCATCGGTGCTCCTGTGGAGTTCTTGTTCTGGCTTACCAGATCGGCAGGGTATAGCTGACGATCAGGCGGTTCTCATCGATGTCGCGGGTGAAATTGGAACGGAAGGTCGCGTTGCGCCAGCGGATTCCGAGGTTCTTCAGCGCGCCGCTCTGGAACACGTACTGCAGTTCGGTGTTGCGTTCCCATTCGCGGCCTTCGCCGCTCTGCCCGGCGAGTTCGACATTGTCGCCCTTGACGTAGCGGGTCATGAAGGTCA
>NZ_KV828437.1:57114-104684 GCF_001836405.1 Pseudomonas sp. HMSC057H01
TAGCGGGTCATGAAGGTCAGGCCGGGAATGCCGAGGCCGACGAAGTCGTAGTCGTAGCGCAGTTGCCAGGAACGCTCCTTGGGGCCGGCGAAGTCGTTGACCTGGACGAAGTTGACCAGGTACGGGTTGCTGCCTTCCAGGTAGGGGAAGGCGTCGTCGCCGTTCATTCGCTGCCAGGCCGCGCCGAAGGCATGGTTGCCAAGGCTGTAGGTGAACATGCCGTTGAGCGACTTGTTGTCGATGCCGCCGGCCTTGGCCGAGCCGCTGTCGGTGCTGCGGGCGAAGCGCAGGTCGCTGGTCAGTTCGCCGGGACCGATCGGCCAGCTGTGCAGCAGGCCGACGAAGTGCTGGCGGTAGACGTCCTGCAGGTTGCTGTAGTGATAGCTGGCGGTGAGTTGGTCGGTGAGCTTGTAGTCCAGTCCGCCGAGGTCGAAGTGATCGGCGCTGACCCCGGCGAAGCGGCCGTTCTTGTCGTTCAGCGCGAGGTCCTCGGAGTCGCTGGAGTCGCGGATCTTGGTCTTTTCCAGGCGCCCGGCGGTGAAGCCGAGGTCCTTGATCTCCTTCGAGGTGAGCAGTGCACCTTCGAATATCTGCGGGAAGATCCGCCCGTTGTTCGGTTGTACCGATGGCAGCTTCGGAATCAGCGTGCCGACCTTCAGCTCGCTCTGCGAGACCTTGACCTTGGCGGTCAGGCCCAGTTTCGAGTAGGTGTCCGGCGCGCGGCCGTCGGAATCCTTCGGCAGCAGTCCGGTACCGCTGCGGCCGCGGCCGGAGTCGAGCTTGACGCCGAGCATGCCCATGGCGTCGAGGCCGAAGCCGACGGTGCCCTGGGTGTAGCCGGACTGCAGGTTGAGGATGAAGCCTTGCGCCCACTCCTCGCGCTTGGACTGGCCGGGGCCGTCGCGGAAGTCGCGGTTCATGTAGAAGTTGCGGGTTTCCAGGCTGGCCTTGCTGTCTTCGAGGAAGCCGGCGGCGTTGCCCAGGGGCGCGATGCCGGCGAGCACGACGGCGGTGGTGGTCAGGGTGGTGCTGCGGGACAAACGTACAGACCTTGCGGCCTGCGGCAGGGAAGTCGACATGCAGTGGTCTCCGATTCTTGTTCTTGTACGCCGAGCACCACGCTGCAGGGCGTTTTGGCGGACGATCTGCGCCGTCCATCGACTGATCCTAAGACGCCAAGCTTTCGCCAGGCTTTCAGCAATCCCCGGTGGCAGAGAAGCCATTTACCGGAGGGTTTTCCCCGGTACACTTCGCCTCTTGTGCCCTCATCCGGTGGTGGAGAACCGTCCATGCGCATCCTTCTGGTGGAAGATCATCCGCAGCTCGCCGAAAGCGTGGTCCAGGCGCTCAAGGGCGCTGGCTGGACGGTAGACCTGCTGCAGGACGGGGTGGCCGCCGACCTGGCCCTGGCCAGCGAGGAGTACGCCCTGGCGATTCTCGACGTCGGCCTGCCGCGGATGGACGGCTTCGAGGTGCTGGCGCGCCTGCGCGGGCGCGGCAAGACCTTGCCGGTGCTGATGCTGACTGCGCGCGGCGAGGTGAAGGACCGGGTGCACGGCCTCAATCTCGGCGCCGACGACTACCTGGCAAAGCCTTTCGAACTGTCCGAGCTGGAGGCGCGGGTCAAGGCCCTGCTGCGCCGCAGCGTGCTCGGCGGCGAACAGTTGCAGCGCTGCGGCGCCCTGGTCTACGACCTCGGCACCCGGCGCTTCAGCCTCGACGAGCAGCCGCTGACCCTGACCTCGCGGGAACAGGCGGTGCTGGAAGCGATGATCGCCCGTCCGGGGCGGGTGATGAGCAAGGAGCAACTGGCCGCCCAGGTCTTCGGCCTGGACGAGGAGGCCAGCGCCGACGCCATCGAGATCTACGTCCACCGCCTGCGCAAGAAGCTGGAAGGCGGCGCCGTGCGCATCGTCACCTTCCGCGGCCTCGGCTACCTGCTGGAGGCGCAGGGTGACTGATGCCGGCAGTCTGCGCGGACGGCTGCTGCTGTGGCTGGCCCTGCTCCTGCTGCTGGTGCTCCTGGCGAGCGGCCTGAGCGCCTACTGGAACGGCCGCGAGGTGGCCGACACCGCCTACGACCGGACCTTGCTGGCCTCGGCGCGGGCGATCGCCGACGGGCTCTACGAGAAGGACGGCACCCTGCGCGCCGACGTCCCCTACGTGGCGCTGGATACCTTCGCCTACGACAGCGCCGGGCGGATCTTCTACCAGGTCAACGACATCCATGGTCGGATGATCTCCGGCTACGAGAATCTTCCGGCAGCACCCGCCGAGACCCTGCGCACCGACGACTACCCGGCCTTGGCGAAGTTCTACGACGGCGTCTACCAGGGCGTCGACGTACGCGTGGTGAGCCTGCTGCAGCCGGTCAGCGAACCGAGCATGAGCGGCATGGCGGAGATCCGCGTGGCCGAGACCGAAGGCGCCCGCGAGCGCATGGCGCGCAGCCTGATGACCGATACCCTGTTGCGCCTGGGCGTCCTCGGCGTCGGCGCGCTGGTGCTGGTGTGGCTGGCGGTGAGCGCCGCGCTGCGTCCGCTGGATCGCCTGCGCCGCGAGGTGGAAGAGCGCCAGCCGGACGATCTGCGGCCGTTGCCGATGCTCGAGGTCCAGCATGAATTGCGGCCGCTGGTGGAGTCGCTGAACCACTTCACCCAGCGCCTGCGCAGCCTGTTCGAGCGGCAGTCGCAGTTCATCGCCGATGCCGCCCACGAGTTGCGCACGCCGCTGGCGGCGCTCAAGGCGCGCCTGGAACTGGGCCTGCGTGAGCAGGAGCCGGAAGCCTGGCGTTCGACCCTGGAGACCACGGCGAAGAACACCGACCGCCTGATCCATCTGGCCAACCAGCTGCTCTCCCTGGCGCGCATCGAAAGCGGCGCCCAGGCCATCGCCGAGGGCGGCGCCGAGCGTATCGACCTGACCGCCCTGGCCCGGGAACTGGGCCTGGCGCTGGCGCCGCTGGCCTATGCGCGGGGAGCCTCGCTGGCGCTGGAAAGCGCCGGGCCGGTGTGGATCCAGGGTGAACCGACGCTGCTCAACGAATTGCTCAGCAACCTGCTGGACAACGCGCTGGCGCACACCCCGCAGGGCGGCAACGTGATCCTCAGGGTGCTGGAGGGGGGAGTGCTGGAAGTGGAAGACGATGGTCCGGGAATTCCCGCCGCCGACCGCGAGCGGGTCTTCCAGCGCTTCTACCGGCGCGGCGACAGCCCCGGCAGCGGCCTGGGGCTGGCGATCGTCGGCGAGGTCTGCCGGGCGCACCGGGCGCAGATCCAGCTCGACCAGGGCGAACTGGGCGGCTTGCTGGTGCGGGTGCGCTTCCCGGCGGAGTAGGGCGGGCCTATTGCAGCATGCTGGTGGCGGCTTCCAGGGCGCTGGAGAGGTCCTCGTCTTCCTTCATGTCGACGGTCGGTTCGAGGCCGAGCTTGGCGAACGCCGGGATCTGGCTCCAGTCCAGGCGGGTATAGGGATGCTCGCTGCCAAGGTAGCTCTGCAGGGTGGCGACCTGGACCAGGTCGGTATAGTCGGCGCGCGGCGAGTTGCGGGTGAAGTCCAGGTGCTGGCGCGGGACCTCGGCGATCGGCGCGGGGAAATCCCAGGCTTTGAGGATGCGCTCGCCGATCAGCGGATGGATGCGCTCGATCACGTGGCTCAGGCTGATGGAGTCCGACAGCAGCTCGTTGTGATCCTCGGCGTAGGTGAGGATCGGCAGCACGCCGATCTGGTGCACCAGCCCGGCCAGGGTCGCCTGGTCCGGCGCCAGGCGGGTGTAGTGACGGGCCAGCACGTGGCAGATGCCGGCGATCTCGGTGCTCTTGTTCCAGACTTCGCGCATCTTGCGGTCGACCACGTCGGTGGTGGCCTGGAACATCTGCTCCATGGCCAGGCCGGTGGCCAGGTTGCAGGTGTAGTTGATGCCCAGCCGGCTGATCGCCATCTGCAGGTCGGTGATTTCCTTCGGGCTGCGCAGCAGCGGACTGTTCACCACGCGGATGATGCGCGCGGTCAGCGCCGCGTCGTTGCCGATCACCTTGCTCAGGGCCTGGATGCTGACATCCGGGTCCTCCGCCGCCTCGCGGACCTGCAGGGCCACCTCGGGCAGGGTCGGCAGCACCAGTTCATCCTGATCGATGGCGCGGATCAGGTCCTGTTGGACTTTGTCGGCAAGCTTGCTCATGGCATTTCCTTTGAAAACGCAATGGCCGGAGCACGCTGTACGTGCACCGGCCATGGGAATACTGGCGGGCCGTCCGCGGACGGCGAGGCACAGTTTACGGTCAGCGCTGGATTTCGCGGTCGCTGTCCAGCGTGTAAGGCAGATTGAGGAGGACGAGCGGCGCTCCTTCGGCGCTTCCGAGGCTGATCCGGCCGTCGGCGACGGCGTCGTCCTGCAGCACGGCGAGCAATTCCACGCTGTTCTCCGGCGTACGGGCGGCCAGTACCACTTCGCCGACGCTGGTGGAATGGACCGGCGAGAACAGCCCGGTGCCGGGCGCCGGCACCTCGTCTGCGTCCAGCGCCAGGCGATACAGGCGGCGCTTGAGGCGGCCGAGATACTGCATGCGGGCGACGATTTCCTGGCCGGTATAGCAGCCCTTCTTGAAGCTGACCCCGCCGACCGCCTGCAGGTTGATCATCTGTGGGATGAACAGCTCGCGGGTAGCGCCGAACACCTGGCCGATGCCTGCGCGCACCTGGCCGAGCAGCCAATCGTCGAGCGGCGCCTCGCGGCTGTGCTCGCGGAGCCTGGCAAGCACCGCCTCGGCGCGCTGCGCCGGAACCCATAGCTCGACGCGGGCGTCGCCCAGGGCGACGGCGAGCAGGTCGCCGTGGCGGGCGATCCTGCCGCTCTCCGCCGGGGTGTCTATCCCCAGGGCGCGCAGTGCCTCGCTGGCGTCGCGCAAGCCTATGCGGAGCCAGGCTGCGCTCTCGTCGGCAAGGCTGGCCTTGGAGAATACGGCGTATTTCTTCAGGTCCGCCAACTGGGCCTCGAGCAGCTCGCCGGCCATCGCCAGCAGCAGGCCGTCGCCCTCGGGCAGGATGCGGAAGCTCGATAGCAGGCGGCCCTTGATGTTGCAGCGGCCGCCGAGGCTGGAGGTCTCGTCGTTCAGGTAGGCGAGGTTGCAGGTCAGCTGGCCCTGGAGGAATTTGGCGGCGTCCGGGCCGCGGACGGCGAGGATGCCTTCATGGACTAGCGGGGTGTGGAAAGCGGGGTCGGCCATTGCGATGCTGCGCGGTCAGTCAGTCAGGACCGTCATCATAGAACTCGGTCCGAGGCTTGTCAGCGGGCAAGAATGCCTGGCGCATCCGCCTTGACGGTTGTCGGACACTTCCGAGGCCGCCGTCGGCATGGGCCTGCGTCCCGCGCGGATACCCTTGGTTTGCCGGGCAATACGACCAAGGGCGGACGCCGGCGGAGCGACGCCTCGTCATCGGGCCGCGCCATTCGAGCGCAACCGCCCTATAATGCCGGGCGTTTTCGAGGAGCCCGAACATGGCAGATGAAACCGAACTGAAACGACTCTACTGGCACAGCCGTCGCGGCATGCTGGAACTGGATGTGCTGCTGGTGCCTTTCGTGCAGGAGGTTTACCCGGGCCTGGACGCCGAGGACCAGGCGCGCTTCCGCAAGCTGCTGGAGTGCGAGGACCAGGACATGTTCGGTTGGTTCATGCAGCGCGGCGAGCCGGAAGACGCCGACCTGCGGCGGATGGTGCGGATGATCCTGGACCGTGTCCAGCCGGATTGAGCCGTTCGAATGCCGCTGGCGGGTCTCTCCGATCCTGCTGGCGGCGAGCCTGGCACTGTGGGCCCTGGCGCTGCTGTCGATCCTGCTGGCGGCGCTGCCGGTCTGGCTGAAGCCGCCGCTGGCGCTGGTCTGCCTGGCCTACGGTGCCTGGGGGCTGTACCGCCAGGTACTGCTGCGCGGCTCGCGGGCCTTCCGTGGGTTGCGCCATGACGAGCAGGGCTGGCAGCTGTGGAGCGCCGGAAGCGGCTGGCAAGCGGTGCAATTGCGCCCTGACAGCCTGGCGCTGCCCTGGCTGATCGTACTGCGCGTGCGCCTGCCGGGCCGCTGGCGCATCTTTGGCTGCTGTATCCCGGCCGATGCATTGGGCGCCGACAGCCATCGGCGCCTGCGTGTCCGCCTGCGCTTCAGTCGCCGTAGATGGGCGGCACCAGGATAGTGTCGCGGGCTTCGGGCAGCAGGTCCGGATAATCCAGCGTGTAGTGCAGGCCCCGGCTTTCGCGGCGCTGCATGGCCGAGCGGATGATCAGTTCGGCGACCAGTGCCAGGTTGCGCAACTCGATCAGGTCGCGGCTGACCTTGTAGTTGCTGTAGAACTCGTCGATCTCGCTGAGCAGCAGGCGTACCCGGTGCTGGGCGCGCTGCAGGCGCTTGTTGGTGCGCACGATACCGACGTAGTCCCACATGAAACGCCGCAGTTCGTCCCAGTTGTGCGCGATGATCACGTCCTCGTCGGAGTCGGTGACCTGGCTGGCGTCCCAGCTCGGCAGGCTTTCCGGCACGGGCGTGCCGGGCAGGCGCTGGAGCATGTCGGCGGCGGCAGAACGGGCATAGACGAAGCATTCCAGCAGCGAATTGCTGGCCATGCGGTTGGCGCCGTGCAGGCCGGTGAAGGTGGTTTCGCCGATGGCGTAGAGGCCCGGCACGTCGGTATGCCCGTGCTGGTCGACGAGCACGCCGCCGCAGGTATAGTGAGCGGCCGGCACTACCGGGATCGGTTGCTGGGTAATGTCGATGCCGAAGTCCAGGCAGCGCTCGTAGACGGTGGGGAAGTGCGCCTTGATGAACTCGGCCGGCTTGTGGCTGATGTCCAGGTAGACACAGTCGATCCCCAGGCGCTTCATTTCATGGTCGATGGCGCGGGCCACGATGTCCCGGGGCGCCAGTTCGCCACGCGGGTCGAAGCGCGGCATGAAACGCTCGCCATTGGGCAGGCGGAGCAGGGCGCCTTCGCCGCGCAATGCCTCGGTGATGAGGAAACTCTTGGCCTGCGGGTGGTACAGGCAGGTCGGGTGGAACTGGTTGAACTCCAGGTTGCCGACCCGGCAGCCGGCGCGCCAGGCCATGGCGATACCGTCGCCGGAGTTGCCGTCGGGATTGCTGGTATAAAGGTAGACCTTGCTCGCGCCGCCGGAGGCCAGCACGCTGAAGCGGGCACGGAAGGTATCGACTTCGCCGCTTTCCCGATTCAGCACGTAGGCGCCCAGGCAGCGCTTGCTCGGCAGGCCGAGCTTGCGCTCGGTGATCAGGTCGACCGCCACCCGCTGCGACAGCAGCTCGATGTTCGGTCGCCGCCGGGCCTGGGCCAGCAGGGTATTGAAGATCGCGGCGCCGGTGGCGTCGGCGGCATGGATGATGCGCCGGTGGCTGTGCCCGCCTTCGCGGGTCAGGTGGTATTCGAAGCTGCCTTCCTCGTGGTTGTGCTGCTCGTCGCGGGTGAAGGGCACCCCCTGTTCGATCAGCCACTGGATCGCTTCGCGGCTATGCTCCACGGTGAAGCGCACCGCGTCCTCGCGGCACAGGCCGCCACCGGCGACCAGGGTGTCCTCGACGTGGGATTCCACGGTGTCGGTATCGTCCAGCACGGCGGCCACGCCGCCCTGGGCCCAGTAAGTCGAGCCCTGCGACAGTTCGCCCTTGCTGAGGACGGCGATGCGCAGGTGTTCCGGAAGGGTCAAGGCCAGACTCAGGCCGGCGGCGCCGCTGCCGATGACCAGTACATCGTGTTGATAATGTTGGCTCATGCCCGCATTTCCCCGTGGTGGAGCCCTAGTATATAGAAGGGCCTGGCGGCACAATAGCGCACCCCCGCTGCCGGTCCGGCGGATGAGCTGCGGGCCTGTCATCGGCAGGCGTCATCAGAGCGGGGCGATGTAGTGCTGGAACTTTCTTAGACGCATCGGTTCCAAAGCAGGATGCCTGAAGACCTCGTCCGGTTGGCCTACCCAGCGGCACAGAGGCCGGGCCCTGAGCCCGATGCAATCCATTTTCGCGGGGCCCGGACACGATGTCCGGGGCCGCACGTCACGAGCGAGGAAAAAACTCGTGACGCATGCTTGGAGGGGAGAACTTTTGCAAGAAGCCCGAGTCTATCTTGGCAAGACGATTCGCTGGGACGCTCGAAGCTCCTCCAGGTTCGAAGAGGAGCTTTCATGCTAACCCAGGAACAGGATCAGCAACTGGTTGAACGGGTACAGCGCGGAGACAAGCGGGCTTTCGATCTGCTGGTACTGAAATACCAGCACAAGATACTGGGATTGATCGTGCGGTTCGTGCACGACGCCCAGGAAGCCCAGGACGTAGCGCAGGAAGCCTTCATCAAGGCATACCGCGCGCTCGGCAATTTCCGCGGCGATAGTGCTTTTTATACCTGGCTGTATCGGATCGCCATCAACACCGCGAAGAACCATCTGGTCGCTCGCGGGCGTCGGCCACCGGACAGCGATGTGACCGCAGAGGATGCGGAGTTCTTCGAGGGCGACCACGCCCTGAAGGACATCGAATCGCCGGAACGGGCGATGTTGCGGGATGAGATCGAGGCCACCGTGCACCAGACCATCCAGCAGTTGCCCGAGGATTTGCGCACGGCCCTGACCCTGCGCGAGTTCGAAGGTTTGAGTTACGAAGATATCGCCACCGTGATGCAGTGTCCGGTGGGGACGGTGCGGTCGCGGATCTTCCGCGCTCGTGAAGCAATCGACAAAGCTCTGCAGCCTTTGTTGCGAGAAGCCTGACACAGCGGCAAATGCCAAGAGAGGTATCGCTATGAGTCGTGAAGCCCTGCAGGAAACTCTGTCCGCTGTGATGGATAACGAAGCGGATGAACTCGAGTTGCGGCGGGTGCTCGCAGCTTGCGGCGAGGATGCCGAGCTGCGTTCCACCTGGTCGCGCTACCAGTTGGCGCGGTCCGTCATGCACCGCGAGCCTACCCTGCCGAAGCTGGATATCGCTGCGGCGGTCTCGGCTGCCCTGGCCGACGAGGCCGCTCCGCCGAAAGCGGAGAAGGGGCCGTGGCGGATGGTCGGTCGCCTGGCGGTCGCTGCCTCGGTGACCCTGGCGGTGCTGGCCGGCGTGCGTCTGTACAACCAGAACGACGCCCTGCCGCAGATGGCGCAACAGGGGACCACCCCGCAGATCGCCCTGCCGCAGGTGAAAGGCCCGGCCGTGCTGGCCGGCTACAGCGAAGAGCAGGGGGCGCCGCAGGTGATCACCAACTCCTCGTCCAGCGATACCCGCTGGCATGAGCAGCGTCTGCCGATCTACCTGCGTCAGCACGTGCAACAATCCGCCGTCAGTGGTACAGAGAGCGCGCTGCCCTACGCTCGGGCAGCCAGCCTGGAAAACCGCTGAGGAGAGACATGCGCACCACCTCCCTGTTGCTTTTGCTTGGCAGCCTGATGGCGGTTCCCGCCACTCAGGCTGCCGACGCTTCCGACTGGCTGAATCGTCTCGCCGAGGCCGATCGCCAGAACAGTTTCCAAGGCACCTTCGTCTACGAGCGCAATGGCAGCTTCTCCACCCATGAGATCTGGCATCGCGTGGAGAGCGATGGCGCGGTTCGCGAGCGCCTGCTCCAGCTCGACGGCGCGCGCCAGGAAGTGGTCCGGGTCGATGGGCGCACCCAGTGCATCAGCGGCGGCCTTGCCGACCAACTGGCCGATGCCCAGCTGTGGCCGGTGCGCAAGTTCGATCCTTCCCAACTGGCTTCCTGGTACGACCTGCGCCTGGTCGGCGAATCCCGTGTCGCCGGCCGCCCGGCAGTGGTCCTCGCGGTGACCCCGCGCGACCAGCATCGCTACGGCTTCGAGCTGCACCTGGACCGCGACACCGGCCTGCCGTTGAAATCGCTGCTGCTGAACGAGAAGGGGCAGTTGCTCGAGCGCTTCCAGTTCACCCAGTTGAATACCGGCGCGGCACCTGCCGAAGACCAGTTGCAGGCGGGCTCCGAATGCCAGGTCGTCGGCCCGGCCAAGGCCGACGGCGAGAAGGCCGTGGCCTGGCGCTCGGAGTGGCTGCCGCCAGGTTTCACCCTGACCCGCAGTTTCATGCGTCGCAGTCCGGTCACCCCCGATCCGGTCGCCTGCCTGACCTATGGCGATGGCCTGGCACGATTCTCGGTGTTCATCGAGCCGCTGCACGGTGCCATGGTTGGCGACGCGCGCAGCCAGCTCGGCCCGACCGTGGTGGTTTCCAAGCGCCTGCAGACCGATGACGGCGGCCAGATGGTGACCGTCGTCGGCGAAGTGCCGCTGGGCACCGCCGAGCGGGTGGCGCTGTCCATCCGGCCCGAGGCCGCCGCCCAGAAATGATCGAGGAGCAGGGGCGAGTGGTGGCGACCGAGCCGGGAGCGGTATGGGTCGAGACCGTGCGCCGCAGTACCTGCTCGTCCTGCTCGGCCAATGCCGGTTGCGGCCAGGGGCTGATGCAGCGCCTGGGCGTCGGCGCGGGGCGTGCCCGGGTGCGCGCGTTGAGCGACCTGAGCCTGCGGGTCGGCGATGCGGTCGTCCTAGGAATTCATGAAGACCTGTTGTTGCGCGCCTCCGTCTTCTTCTATCTTTTCCCTCTGCTCGGGTTTTTCGTGGCAGCATTGCTGGCGACCCGGGCGGGCCTTGTCGAACCTCTGATCATCGTGTCCGGGCTGGCGGGTTTGCTGGCGGCCTGGCTATTGGTGCGTCGGCATGCTCGTCGTCATGCCGATGATCCAGCCTCGCAGCCGGTGGTTCTG
Source organism: Pseudomonas sp. HMSC057H01 (assembly GCF_001836405.1). Classification (NCBI taxonomy): domain Bacteria; kingdom Pseudomonadati; phylum Pseudomonadota; class Gammaproteobacteria; order Pseudomonadales; family Pseudomonadaceae; genus Pseudomonas; species Pseudomonas sp. HMSC057H01. The sequence continues at coordinate 67,869 of NZ_KV828437.1, forward strand.
CGAGCGCTGATTTCCGGGCCGTCCGATTCGGCCTGAGTCTTTCTCTTCCCTCGAACATCACGGGAGCTGTAGTCGATGCATACCCTAAAACGCTGTATGGCTGCGATGGTGGCCTTGCTGGCCTTGAGCCTGGCGATGACGGCCCGGGCAGAACTGCCGGACTTCACGCCTTTGGTCGAACAGGCGTCGCCGGCGGTGGTGAATATCAGTACGCGGCAGAAGCTGCCGGATCGCGCCATGGCGCGCGGGCAGCTGTCGATCCCCGACCTCGAAGGGCTGCCGCCGATGTTCCGCGACTTCCTCGAGCGCAGCATCCCGCAGGTTCCGCGCAATCCGCGCGGCCAGCAGCGCGAGGCGCAATCGCTGGGCTCCGGCTTCATCATCTCCAACGACGGCTACATCCTCACCAACAATCACGTCGTGGCCGATGCCGACGAGATCCTGGTGCGCCTGTCCGACCGTAGCGAGCACAAGGCCAAGCTGGTCGGCGCGGACCCGCGCAGCGACGTGGCGGTGCTGAAGATCGAGGCGAAGAACCTGCCGACCCTGAAACTGGGCGATTCGAACAAGCTGAAAGTGGGCGAATGGGTCCTGGCCATCGGTTCGCCGTTCGGCTTCGATCACTCGGTCACCGCCGGTATCGTCAGTGCCAAGGGGCGTAGCCTGCCGAACGAGAGCTACGTACCCTTCATCCAGACCGACGTGGCGATCAACCCGGGCAACTCCGGCGGTCCGCTGCTGAACCTGGAGGGCGAAGTGGTCGGCATCAACTCGCAGATCTTCACCCGTTCCGGCGGCTTCATGGGCCTGTCCTTCGCCATCCCGATCGATGTCGCGCTGAACGTCGCCGACCAGTTGAAGAAAGCCGGCAAGGTCAGCCGCGGCTGGCTGGGTGTGGTGATCCAGGAAGTGAACAAGGATCTCGCCGAGTCCTTCGGCCTCGACAAGCCGTCCGGCGCGCTGGTGGCGCAGCTGGTGGAAGACGGTCCGGCGGCCAAGGGCGGCCTGCAGGTGGGCGATGTGATCCTCAGCCTGAACGGCCAGTCGATCAACGAGTCCGCCGACCTGCCGCACCTGGTGGGCAACATGAAGCCGGGCGACAAGATCAACCTGGACGTGATTCGCAACGGCCAGCGCAAGTCCTTGAGCATGGCGGTAGGCAACCTTCCGGACGACGACGAGGAAATCGCCTCGATGGGCGCTCCGGGCGCCGAGCGCAGCAGCAACCGCCTGGGCGTGACCGTCGCCGACCTGACCGCCGAGCAGCGCAAGAGCCTGGATATCCAGGGCGGCGTGGTGATCAAGGAAGTCCAGGACGGTCCGGCCGCGGTCATCGGCCTGCGTCCGGGCGATGTCATCACCCACCTGGACAACAAGGCGGTGACCTCGACCAAGATCTTCGCCGACGTGGCCAAGGCCCTGCCGAAGAACCGTTCGGTTTCGATGCGGGTACTGCGCCAGGGGCGCGCCAGCTTCATCACCTTCAAGCTGGCCGAATAAGCCGGCTGGCGAAAAAAGGGCGGTTTCCACCGCCCTTTTTCATGCCCGTCAATCCGTTACCTGCGTGACGCCTTGCCCGAGCATCAGGTAAACTCCCCGGCTATTTTTCGGCGGATTGCCGCCCTTGCCCTTTTCGAGTGTGTTGAGCCGTGAGCGACCTGAGCCATATCCGCAATTTCTCCATCATTGCCCATATCGACCATGGCAAGTCGACGCTGGCCGATCGCTTCATCCAGATGTGCGGCGGTCTCTCCGATCGCGAAATGGAGGCCCAGGTCCTGGACTCCATGGACCTGGAGCGCGAGCGCGGGATCACCATCAAGGCCCACAGCGTGACCCTGCACTACAAGGCGCAGGACGGTAAGACCTACCAGCTCAACTTCATCGATACCCCCGGCCACGTCGACTTCACCTACGAAGTCAGCCGCTCGCTGGCCGCCTGCGAGGGCGCGCTGCTGGTAGTGGACGCCGGCCAGGGCGTCGAGGCGCAGTCCGTCGCCAACTGCTACACCGCCATCGAGCAGGGGCTGGAAGTGATGCCCGTGCTGAACAAGATGGACCTGCCCCAGGCCGAGCCGGAGCGGGTGAAAGAGGAAATCGAGAGCATCATCGGCATCGACGCCACCGACGCCGTGGCCTGCAGCGCCAAGAGCGGGATGGGCGTGCTGGAGGTGCTGGAGCGCCTGGTGACCGCCATCCCCGCCCCGGAAGGCGAGATCGAGGCGCCGCTGCAGGCGCTGATCATCGACTCCTGGTTCGACAACTACCTCGGCGTGGTCTCGCTGGTGCGGGTGAAGAACGGCCGGGTGAAGAAGGGCGACAAGATCCTGGTGAAGTCCACCGGCAAGGTCCACCAGGTGGACAGCGTCGGGGTATTCACTCCGAAGCACACCGAGACCGTCGACCTGAAGGCGGGCGAGGTGGGCTTCATCATCGCCGGTATCAAGGATATCCACGGCGCGCCGGTGGGCGATACGCTGACCCTTAACAACACGCCGGACGTCGAGGTCCTGCCGGGCTTCAAGCGGGTCAAGCCGCAGGTCTACGCGGGCCTGTTCCCGGTCAGCTCGGACGATTTCGAGGACTTCCGCGACGCCCTGCAGAAGCTGACCCTCAACGACTCGTCGCTGCAATACGAGCCGGAAAGCTCCGAAGCCCTGGGCTTCGGCTTCCGTTGCGGCTTCCTCGGCATGCTGCACATGGAGATCATCCAGGAGCGCCTGGAGCGCGAATACGACCTGGACCTGATCACCACCGCGCCCACGGTGGTCTTCGAGATCGTGCAGAAGAACGGCGAGATCATCTACGTCGATAACCCGTCCAAGCTCCCGGACCTGGCGTCCATCCAGGAAATGCGCGAACCGATCTGCCGCGCCACCATCCTGGTGCCCAAGGACCACCTGGGCAACGTGATCACCCTGTGCATCGAGAAGCGCGGCGTGCAGCGCGACATGCACTTCCTCAGCGGCCAGGTGCAGGTGGTCTACGACCTGCCGATGAACGAGGTGGTGCTCGACTTCTTCGATCGCCTCAAGTCCACCAGCCGCGGCTATGCTTCCCTGGACTACAGCTTCGATCGTTTCGAGCCGTCCAACCTGGTTCGTCTCGACGTGCTGATCAATGGCGAGAAGGTCGACGCCCTCGCCCTGATCGTCCACCGCGACAACGCCCCCTACAAGGGCCGCCAGCTGGTGGAGAAAATGAAGGAACTGATCCCGCGGCAGATGTTCGACGTGGCGATCCAGGCAGCCATCGGTGGGCAGATCATCGCCCGCTCGACGGTCAAGGCGCTCAGGAAGAACGTGCTGGCCAAGTGTTACGGTGGCGACGTGAGCCGTAAACGCAAGCTGCTGGAGAAGCAGAAGGCTGGTAAGAAAAGGATGAAGCAGGTCGGTAGCGTGGAAATTCCCCAGGAAGCCTTCCTCGCCGTGCTCAAAGTGGATAGCTAGAACCCATGACACTCAATTTCCCGTTGTTGCTGGTCATCGCCGTGGCTGTATGCGGCGCCCTGGCCCTGGTCGACCTGGTGCTGTTCGCGCCGCGTCGGCGGGCCGCGATCTCTTCCTACGAAGGGCAGGTGAACGAGCCCGATCCGGCAGTGCTGGAGAAGCTCAACAAGGAACCGCTGCTGGTGGAGTACGGCAAGTCGTTCTTCCCGGTGCTGTTCATCGTGCTGGTGCTGCGTTCCTTCCTGGTCGAACCGTTCCAGATTCCCTCGGGGTCGATGAAACCTACCCTCGAGGTCGGCGATTTCATCCTGGTCAACAAGTTCGCCTACGGTATCCGCCTGCCGGTGCTGGACACCAAGGTGATCCCGATCGGCGACCCGCAGCGCGGCGATGTCATGGTGTTCCGCTATCCCAGCGAACCGAACATCAACTACATCAAGCGCGTGGTCGGCCTGCCCGGCGACACCGTGCGCTATACCAAGGAAAAGCGCCTGTACGTCAACGGTGAGCTGGTAGCGGAGAAGCTGGTCGGCGAGGAACCGGGCACCCTGGGCAGCGTGACCCTGTACCAGGAGAAGCTGGGCCAGGCCGAGCACCTGATCCGCAAGGAAATGAGCCGCTATCGCATCGAGCCCGACCGCCAGTGGACCATTCCCGCCGGCCACTACTTCATGATGGGCGACAACCGCGACAACTCCAACGACAGCCGCTACTGGAACGATCCGAAGATCCCCAAGGATCTGCTGGGCATGGTTCCGGACCGCAATATCGTCGGCAAGGCCTTCGCCGTGTGGATGAGCTGGCCCGATCCGAAGATGAGCAACCTGCCGAACTTCTCCCGGGTCGGCGTGATTCACTGACCTGTGCGCAGGTTCGCCACGCGGAAGGGCGCTCCTGCTGAATAATCGCGAAGCGGGGCTGCTCCCGAGGGCAGCCCCGCTTTCACTTCCGCGAACGCCGCCGCAGGGCCCTGCCCGATGGCGTTACCGCTCGCTGGACGGAATAACTACACTGACATGAGGTCCGACATGAGGTTCGCGCGTTCGCAGAAGGGGATGTCCCTGCTGGGGTGGCTGGTGGTGCTGGGCGTGGTGGCGTTCTTCGCCAGCGCCGCATTCAAGATCATCCCGCACTACATGGATTACTACTCGCTGGAGAAGGTGATCACTTCCGTGGAGACCGACAAGGCGGCCGAGGTGCGTTCCGTGCCGGAGTTCTACAGCTACGTCGGCAAGGGGATGCAGATCAACGGCATCCGCAACCTGGACCTGGAGAAGGCCCTGGAGGTGCAACTGGAAGACAACCAATTCCGGGCGCACCTGAAATATGAAAAACGCGAGCCACTGATCAGCAACATCGACCTGGTGGTCCACTTCGACAAAGAATTCCGTGTACGCATGCCGTGAGTAATTCGCTGGACCGACTCGAGCGCAAGCTCGGCTATACCTTCAAAGACCGGGACCTGATGGTCCTGGCCCTGACCCATCGCAGCTACGCCGGGCGCAACAACGAGCGCTTGGAGTTCCTCGGTGACGCCATTCTCAACTTCGTCATCGGCGAGGCGCTGTTCCACCACTTCCCGCAGGCTCGCGAAGGCCAGCTTTCGCGCCTGCGCGCGCGACTGGTCAAGGGCGAGACCCTGGCCCTGCTGGCGCGCGGCTTCGAGGTGGGCGACTACCTGCGGCTGGGCTCGGGCGAGCTGAAGAGCGGCGGGTTCCGCCGCGAGTCGATCCTCGCCGATGCGATGGAAGCCCTGATCGGCGCCATCTACCTGGATACCGGCATGGACTCCGCGCGCGAGCGGATCATCGCCTGGCTCGGACCGCAACTGCGCGAGCTGACCCCGGTGGACACCAACAAGGACCCCAAGACCCGCCTGCAGGAGTTCCTGCAGTCGCGTGGCTGCGACCTGCCGCGCTACGAGGTGGTGGATATCCAGGGCGAACCCCATTGCCGGACCTTCTTCGTCGATTGCGAAGTGGCCCTGCTGAGCGACAAGACCCACGGGCACGGCGGCAGCCGCCGCATCGCCGAGCAGGTGGCCGCGGCCGCCGCGCTGGTGGCCCTGGGCGTGGAGAATGGCCATGACTGACATGCACGACGACATCCCCGCCGGCAGCCGTTGCGGCTACGTGGCGATCGTGGGCCGCCCCAACGTGGGCAAGTCCACCCTGCTCAACCACATCCTCGGGCAGAAGCTGGCGATCACCTCGCGCAAGCCGCAGACCACCCGTCACAACATGCTCGGGATCAAGACCGAGGGCGAGGTGCAGGCCGTCTACGTCGATACGCCCGGCCTGCACAAGAGCGGCGAGAAGGCCCTCAACCGCTACATGAACCGTACTGCCAGCGCGGCATTGAAGGATGTCGACGTGGTGATCTTCGTGGTCGACCGCACCCGCTGGACCGAAGAGGACCAGATGGTCCTGGAGCGCGTGCAGTACGTCAGTTGCCCGGTGCTGATCGCGGTGAACAAGACCGACCGCATCGAGGAGAAGGCCGACCTGCTGCCGCACCTCGAATGGCTCACCCAGCAGTTGCCGAAGGCCGAGGTAGTGCCGATCTCGGCGCAGCACGGGACCAACCTGGACGTGCTGGAGAAGCTGGTCGCCGAGCGTCTGCCGGAAAGCGAGCACTTCTTCCCCGAAGACCAGATCACCGACCGCAGCAGCCGCTTCCTGGCCGCCGAGCTGGTCCGCGAGAAGATCATGCGCCAGCTCGGCGCCGAGCTGCCCTACCAGATCACCGTGGAGATCGAGGAGTTCAAGCAGGAAGGTCGCATCCTGCATATCCATGCGCTGATCCTGGTGGAGCGCGAGGGGCAGAAGAAGATCATCATCGGCGACAAGGGCGAGCGGATCAAAAGCATCGGCCAGAACGCGCGCAAGGACATGGAAGTGCTGTTCGACTCCAAGGTCATGCTCAACCTCTGGGTCAAGGTCAAGGGCGGCTGGTCCGACGACGAGCGTGCCCTGCGCTCGCTGGGCTACGGCGACCTCTGACCGTTCCCGGCAGCCCGGCGCCAGCCGGGCGCCATTCCTCTCGCGCCCGGTCGACCCGCCATGTCCTTCGCCGCCGCCCAAGCCACCTACGTGCTGCATAGCCGGCCGTACAAGGAAACCAGCGCCCTGGTGGACTTCTTCACCCCGCTGGGTCGCCTGCGCGCGGTCCTGCGCGGCGCCCGCGGCAAGGCCGGCGCCCTGGCGCGGCCATTCGTGCCGCTGGAAGCGGAGTGGCGCGGACGCGGCGAACTGAAGACCGTGGCCCGCCTGGAAAGCGCCGGCATTCCCAACCTGCTCAATGGCCAGGCGCTGTTCAGCGGTCTCTACCTCAACGAGCTGTTGATCCGCCTGTTGCCGGCGGAAGACCCGCAGCCGGAAATCTTCGCCCACTACGCCGCGACCCTGCCGCTGCTGGCGGCGGGGCGACCCATCGAACCGCTGCTGCGCGCGTTCGAATGGCGCCTGCTGGAGCAACTGGGCTATGGTTTCGCTCTCGATGTCGATATCGATGGGCGCCCGATCGAGCCGCAGGCGTTGTACCAGCTTTTGCCAGAGGCCGGCCTGGAGCCGGTGGCGCAACTGCAACCCGGGCTGTTCCAGGGCTCCGAACTGTTATCCATGGCCGACGCCGACTGGAGCGCCCCCGGCGCCCTGGCGGCGGCCAAGCGCCTGATGCGCCAGGCGCTCGCTCCCCATCTGGGCGGCCGGCCGCTGGTCAGCCGCGAGCTGTTCATGAACCGTAAGGAGTCACCCCGTGACTGAAGCCACTCGAATTCTGCTCGGCGTGAACATCGATCACGTCGCCACCCTGCGCCAGGCCCGGGGCACCCGCTATCCGGACCCGGTGAAGGCCGCCCTGGACGCCGAGGAAGCCGGCGCCGACGGTATCACCGTGCACCTGCGCGAGGACCGCCGGCATATCCAGGAACGCGACGTGCGGGTGCTCAAGGAAGTGCTGCAGACGCGGATGAACTTCGAGATGGGGGTCACCGAGGAAATGCTCGCCTTCGCCGAGGAGATCCGGCCGGCGCATAGCTGCCTGGTCCCCGAGCGCCGCGAGGAACTGACCACCGAGGGCGGCCTCGACGTCGCCGGCCAGGAACAGCGCATCCGCGACGCGGTGCGACGCCTGGCTGCGGTGGGCAGCGAAGTGTCGCTGTTCATCGATCCCGATCCGCGGCAGATCGAGGCCTCCGCCCGGGTCGGCGCGCCGGCTATCGAACTGCATACCGGTCGCTACGCCGACGCCGAAGACCCCGAGGAGCAGGCCCGTGAGCTGCAGCGGGTACGCGAGGGCGTGGCCCTTGGGCGTTCCCTCGGCCTGATCGTCAACGCCGGGCATGGCCTGCACTACCACAATGTCGAGCCGGTCGCGGCCATCGACGGCATCAACGAGCTGAACATCGGCCACGCCATCGTCGCCCACGCCCTGTTCGTCGGCTTCAGGCAGGCGGTGGCTGAGATGAAAGCGCTGATGCTGGCCGCGGCGACCAAGCGCTGAGGCAATCGCGCCCCGCTTGCCGTCGACCTGCGGGGCGGATGAAAGCATGAAAAAAAGCCCATCCGAGGATGGGCTTTTCCCTATCCGCTGTCAGGGCTTGCGCGCCACCAGCGTGGCGCGCATCGGTGCCGGCAGGCCTTCGACGGTTCGCGAACGGTCCTGCGGATCGAGGAATTCCGGCAGCGACTGGAAACGCATCCATTCGGTGGAGCGTTGTTCCTCGACGCTGGTCAGGCTGACGTCGACGCAGCGCGCGTCGGCGAACCCGGCGCGGCGCAGCCAGAGTTCCAGGGCCGCCACCGAGGGCAGGAACCAGACGTTGCGCATCTGCGCGTAGCGGTCCTCGGGCACCAGCACGGTGCTGGCGTCGCCTTCCACCACCAGGGTCTCCAGGACCAGTTCGCCGCCGCGCTTCAGGCAGTCCTTGAGCGCCAGCAGGTGGTCGATGGGCGAGCGACGGTGATAGAGCACACCCATGGAGAACACCGTGTCGAAGCCTTCGAGCTTCTCCGGCAGGTCTTCCAGGGCCAGCGGCAGGTGCCAGGCCGGCAGCTCCGGCAGGTAGCGCTTGGCGGCGAGGAACTGGCAGAGGAACAGCCAGTTCGGATCGACCCCGACCACGCTTTCCGCGCCGGCGCCGAGCATGCGCCACTGGTAGTAGCCGTTGCCGCAGCCGACGTCGAGGACGCGTTTGCCACGCAGTTCGACATGTGGCGAGACACGCTCCCATTTCCAGTCGGAACGCCATTCGGTATCGACCTGTACGCCGAAGAAGTCGAACGGCCCCTTGCGCCAGGGAATCAGCCCTTGCAGCGCTTCCTTCACCTGCGCTTGCAGCGCCGCATCGTGGTCGCTGTGCAGGGCGAAGCGCTGGGCCAGTTCGACCTTCGGCGCGGGCACCTGGGGTAGGCGCTGGACCGCGCTCCACCAACGGGCCAGGTCGCCGTGGCCTTCCTCGATGCGCGCGGCGATCTGCGCGGGCAGGCTGGTCGCCCAGCCGTACAGCGGCGAGCCGGCGAGGTGTCGCTGGAGGGCGTCGAGGGCGAGGTGCTGGATCATGGCAGGGCGATCATCGAGGCGAAGTTGAGACACTGGAACCATTGGCTGACCCGGCTGAAGCCGGCGGCCAGGAGCCGTTCACGGTGTTCCTCGAAGGTGTCGGGGAGCATGACGTTTTCCAGCGCGCTGCGCTTCTGCGCGATCTCCAGCTCGCTGTAGCCGTTGGCACGCTTGAAGGCGATGTGCAGGTCGGTGAGCAGCGCGTGCTCCTGCGCATCGGCGAAGCGCAGTTTCTCCGAGAGGATCAGCGCGCCGCCGGGCAGCAGTGCCTGGCGGATCCTGCGCAGCAGGCCGAGGCGCTGGTCGGGGGCGACGAACTGCAGGGTGAAGTTCATCGCCACCAGCGAGGTGGGTTGCAGGTCCAGGGCGAGAATGTCGGCCTCGATCAGCTCGACCGGCAGCAGCTCCTGGTACATGGCGTCCTGGGCATGCAGGTATTCACTGCAGCGCTCGATCATCGCGTGCGAGTTGTCCACCCCGATCACCCGGCAGCCGTCGTTGCGGACGTGGCGGCGCAGCGACTGGGTGACCGCGCCGAGCGAGCAGCCGAGGTCGTAGAGCACGCTGTTCGGCTGGGCGAACTGCGCGCCGAGTACGCCGATGTTCTCGACGATGGTGGGGTAGCCCGGCACGGAGCGCTTGATCATGTCGGGGAACACGCGCACCACGTCTTCGTTGAACACGAAGTCGGCGACACGTTGCTGGGGTTGGGCGAACAGGCGATCGGACTCGCTCACGCGGGTGACCTCGGGCATCACGGCTTTTCAGGGGGCCGAATTGTAGCCGAGGGACGAGCGTCGCCCAACTGCGCGGCGACGATTCACCCATGCGCGCAGGCGAATCACCTGAGCTTGTCGGAGAAGTACTCTCCCGCGCCCTGCAGCGGACCCAGCGGGTTCTTCTTGTCTTCCAGGCGATGGATGTTCGGTTCGCCGTTGCTGACCTTGTGCACCAGCACGTCGTTGACGAAGACGAACACTGCCTTGAACGACCAGCCCTGCAACTCCCGTTTCTTGCGGAAGTTGAACACGTCCGCCCAGAAGCTGCCGACCCGCTGGGTGTCGGTCTTGCTGAAATCGAAGGCGTAGCCGATGCAGCGGTCCTTCGCTTCCAGGCATTGCACCAGGCCGCCCGGCAGGTAATCGATGGGGATGTTCGGCTGGATGAACATGAGCCGCACGTCGATGAACGACAGCATGCGGCCGTTGCCCTGGGTCAATGGATCGAAACCCAACCCGAACAGCTGCGAACGGGTCGTGCTGCCGGGTTGCGCCTGGGAATAGCGCAGTTCGGCATCGAGGTAGTCGACGAAGGGGGATTGGACTTCCGCTCGTTCGCTGGGCAGCAGGCTGCCGCAGGAGGAAACGAAGACAGTGGATGCCCAGAGCAGTGAGTAACGAAGAGCGGTGCCCATGACGCGCCTCCTTTCGGTGCCGTCGTAGATTGAGTAATAGACGACGCCAAAAAGGCCTGCCGGAATTTATTCAATCGGCTGAAAGCAGCGTGGTTTCTGGTCTGGCGGCGGATTTCCGGCGGCCCGGAAAGTCATTCGAAAGAAAGCCTATAGCGCTCGCCGAGGACCTTCAGGGTGCCTTCGCGACGCAGTTGGCGCAGCCCTTCGTCGAGTTCCGCGAGACGCGCGTCGACCTCCGGCAGGTGCGGACTGAGGCCGACGTGCAGCGGCTGCCGCCCGGGCAGTTCGCCAGCGCGGCGGACCTGTCCGGCGAGCTGCGGATGATGCTCCAGGTAGTGCTCGATGATGTCGCGGTCTTCCAATAGCACGTCGATGCGGCCGAGCAGCAGTTTCTGCAGGTTGCGCGGCAGCACGCGCTCGCCGCCGAGGACCTGCAGGTGCAGGTCGTCGTCGCCGGCCTGGCTGCGCCAGGCTTCGAAGCGCGGATTGTTCACGTAGCCCTGGGCGAGGCCCAGGCGCTGGCCGAGCAGGGATGCATCGCCGGAGTAGCGCCAGTCGCTGTCGTGGCGGGTGTAGAAGGCCAGCCCGACCCAGCCGATGGGCTCGCTGCCGACCCGCAGGCCGTCGAGTCCATAGGCGCCGACCAGGCCGTCGCGATGGCCGTCGCGGACCATCTGCACGGCGCGCGGCCAGGGCAGGCTGTCGAAGTGCGGTGGCTCCCGAAGGACCTGGCTGAGCGCCTCGACCAGGTAGCCGGGCCGCTGCGGCGTGCCAGGGCACAGGTAGGGGCAGCCGTCGTCGCCTGCGAAGCGCAACGGTTCGGCCAGCGAGGGCAGAGGAGCGGCGCAGGACAGGGCGAGCAGGACGAAGGAGGCGCGGAGCATGGAGTCCTCGGGGCGACGGGGCCTGTCAGGATAGGCCAGGTCGCCACGGCGCAGGACGTCGGTCTTCGTACAGAATGTGTCCGCCGCGGGCAGCGGTTTCAGCGCACCTGGATCGCGCAGGAAAAGCTTTCCGCCGGTTCCGCGTCCTTTTCCCAGGGCCGCCGGTAGACCAGTTCCAGGCGGTCGTCGCCGCTGGCGGCGACGCGGAAGCGCCAGGTCGATTCGCCGCCGCTGCCAACCAGGCCGCTGTCTTCTTCGGAATTGCTGTAGACCTCCGGGCCAAGGCGCTTGAGCACACTGGCGGCGGGGTTGCGCAGTTCCCAGCGGAAGCCGGTGGTGGGATTGCTCGGCAGGGTCAGCACCAGTTCCTGGCCTTGCGTCAGCTTCAGCGGCGAACAGTCGTCGGCGTCGTCCAGGGTGACCACCGGCTTCTGTTGCCCGGCGCAGCCGGCCAGGACCACGATGGACAATGGCAGCAGCAGACGGGAGGGGGAAAAGGACATGCAGCGCTCCTCGGCTCGAATGGAAAGGGCGCCAGCATAAACCCTGCCGGCGCCCGAGCGCCAAGGTTGGCACGGCGGATGGCCGAACCGGTCGGCCATCCGCCGCCGGCTCAGGCCGGGAACAGCACCTTGGCCACGTCGCCGTAGCGCTTGGCGAAATGCACGGTCAGCCCTTCCTTGAGATAGTCGGGCAACTCTTCGAAGTGGCCGCGGTTGGCTTCCGGCAGGATCAGCTCGAAGATCTTCTGCCGGCGCGCGGCGATCACCTTCTCGCGGACCCCGCCGATGGGCAGGACCTGGCCGGTCAGGGTCAGTTCGCCGGTCATCGCCACGCCTTTCTTCGGCACCTGGTTGCGCGCCAGGGAGAGCAGGGCGCTGGCCATGGTGACGCCGGCGCTGGGGCCATCCTTGGGCGTGGCGCCTTCCGGCACGTGCAGGTGGACGAAGGCCTGGTCGAAGAAGGTCGGGTCGCCGCCATACTTCTTCAGGTGCGAGCCGATGTAGCTATAGGCGATCTCGGCGGATTCCTTCATCACGTCGCCGAGCTGGCCGGTGAGCTTGAAGCCACGGTTCAGCGTGTGGATGCGGGTCGCCTCGATCGGCAGGGTGGCGCCGCCCATGCTGGTCCAGGCCAGCCCGGTGATCACACCGATCCCGGAAAGCACCTGCTCGCTGCGGAACACCGGCATGCCGAGGTAGTCCTCGAGGTCCCTGGGACCGATCTTCACCTTCGACTCGGGATCCTCCAGCAGCTTGACCACCGACTTGCGCACCAGCTTGCCGAGCTGTTTCTCCAACTGGCGCACCCCGGCTTCCCGCGCATAGCCCTCGATCACCGCACGCAGCGCGGCATCGCTGATGCTCAGGCGGCCCTTGGGCACGCCGGCCTTTTCCAACTGCTTGGGCCACAGGTGACGCTTGGCGATGGCCAGTTTTTCCTCGGAGATGTAGCCGGACAGGCGGATCACTTCCATCCGGTCGAGGAGCGGTCCGGGGATCGAGTCGAGGGTGTTGGCGGTGCAGACGAACAGCACCTTGGACAGGTCCAGGCGCAGGTCCAGGTAGTGGTCGAGGAATTCGACGTTCTGCTCCGGGTCGAGGGTTTCCAGCAGCGCCGAGGCCGGGTCGCCCTGGTAGCTGGCGCCGAGCTTGTCGATTTCGTCGAGCATGATCACCGGGTTCATCACCTCGACTTCCTTCAACGCCTGCACCAGCTTGCCGGGCAGGGCGCCGATGTAGGTGCGGCGGTGGCCCTTGATCTCCGCCTCGTCGCGCATGCCGCCGACGCTGAAGCGGTAGAACGGCCGGCCGAGGCTCTCGGCGATGGATTTGCCGATGCTGGTCTTGCCCACCCCCGGCGGGCCGACCAGGAGCACGATGGAACCGGCGATCTCGCCCTTGAAACTACCCACGGCGAGGAATTCGAGGATGCGATCCTTGATGTCGTCGAGGCCCGCGTGATGCTTGTCGAGGACCTTGCGCGCATGCTTGAGGTCGAGCTTGTCCTTGCCGTACACGCCCCAGGGCAGGGCTGTGGCCCAGTCCAGGTAGTTGCGGGTGACTGCGTACTCGGGCGAGCCGCTCTCGAGGATCGACAGCTTGTTCAGCTCTTCGTCGATACGCTTGCGCGCCTGCTCGGGCAGCACCTTGCCTTCCAGGCGGGCGCGGAATTCGTCGGCGTCGGCGCTCTTGTCGTCCTTGGTGATGCCCAGCTCCTGCTGGATGATCTTCAACTGTTCCTTGAGGAAGAATTCGCGCTGGTGTTCGCCGATCTTGCGGTTGACCTCGGCGGACAGCTCCTTCTGCAGGCGCGCGACTTCCACCTCCTTGCGCAGCAGCGGCAAGACCTTCTCCATCCGCTTGAGGATCGGCACGGTGTCCAGCACTTCCTGCAGTTCGCCGCCGGGCGCGGTGGTCAGGGCCGCGGCGAAGTCGGTGAGCGGCGACGGGTCGTTGGGACTGAAGCGGTTCAGGTAGTTCTTCAGTTCCTCGCTGTACAGCGGGTTGAGCGGCAGCAGCTCCTTGATCGCATTGATCAGAGCCATGCCGTAGGCCTTCACTTCGTCACTGGGATCGATCGGGGTCTTCGGATAGTCCACCTCCACCATGAACGGCGGACGATGGCGCTTGATCCAGCCCCGGATACGCACCCGCGACAGGCCCTGGGCGACGAACTGCAGCTTGCCGCCCTCGCGCGAGGCATGGTGCACCCGGACCAGCGTGCCGTGCTCGGGCAGGCTGTTGACGTCGAAGTGGCGCGGGTCTTCCGGAGGATTGTCCATGAAGAACAGGGCCAGCGAATGGTGGTCGGTCTTGGCCACCAGTTCGAGGGTTTCCGCCCAGGGTTCTTCGTTGACGATCACCGGCAGCACCTGCGCCGGGAAGAAGGGGCGGTTGTGGATCGGGATCACGTAGAGGGTGGTCGGCAGGGTCTGGCCGGGCAGCACCAGGCCGGTGCCGGCGGGCTGCGCGTCGCTGATGTGTTCGGGATTAACGTCCTGGTCGCTCATGAGGCACCTGACTGACTGAAACATGAGAGTCTAGATGGGGCCCCGGGGGCGGGTTTCAATCCCTGTCCGTTCAAGGATGTTGCCGAAGGTTTCCACGCAGTACGCGGTACGCGGGTACCACTTGCGGCAAGGTGCTGGGCAGCGTCGGGCAAGTCGAGTAGAGTGCGCAAAAATTGAGCAGTTGCCGTTCATGTTCGACACCCGCCTCATCCGTCTGCCCGACCAGTCGCACACCCACGCCCACGAGCATCACCAACTGGTGATGTCGCTGGCCGGGCGCGCCGAATTCGAGGTCAACGGCTGTGGCGGGGAAGTCTGCCGGATGCGCGCTTGCCTGGTGCCGGGCGAGGCGGGCCACGTGTTCGCCGGGGTGGGCGACAACCGCATGCTGATCATCGACCTGGGCGAGGACAACCCGACCCCGGAAGACCCCGACCTGCTCGCGCGCCTGTTCGAGGCGCCGCGCTACCCGACCCTGGACGCCGACTTCCAGAACCTGCTCAGCTACGCCGGCGCCGAACTGGCCCGCTACGGCAGCGACCCGCTGCTGACCCGTGCCCTCGGCGGAGTGCTGATCCGCGCCCTGCACCTGCGCCTGTTCGGCGAGCAGCAGCCCCTGGCGGCCAGCGGGCCGCTCGACCTGGAGCGCCTGGACGCGCATATCGTGCGGAACCTGGCGCGGCGCATCACGGTCGCCGAACTGGCCCAGGTCGCCTGTCTCAGCCCGAGCCATTTCCACGCGCAGTTCAAGGACAGCGTCGGCCTGACCCCGCACCAGTACCTGCTCAAGGTCCGCCTCGACTGCGCCGCGCGGTTGCTGCGGGAAAGCCGCTTGCCTCTGGTGCGGATCGCCGAGGAATGCGGCTTCTCCAGCCAGAGCGCGCTGACCACGGCGATGCGCCGCTACCTGGGGCTGACGCCGAAGTCGCTGCGCAAGGGCTGAGCGCCGTCCGCCACCTTCGGCGGATAACCGCAGGCGGTTATTCGCCCTACCGGCAGGAGTCCATATACGGATAACGGCGCGGACGTCATCCGCCGAGCGAATTCGTCCCGCACGGCCTGTCTCAGAACGCCACCTTCACCCCCGCCTCGATGCCGCGTCCCGCCGCCGGCACCCGGTCGCGCAGGATCGAACTGGCGTAGCGCACGGTCTGGTTGGTCAGGTTGGTGCCCTTGACGAAGGCCAGCCAGCGGCTCTCGCCGAGGTCGAAGTTGTAGCCGAGGCTGGCGCCGAGGGTGGTGTAGCCGTCGGTGGAGAGTTCTTCCTCCGGCACGCGGTGCTGCGAGGCGGCGTGTTCGACGTCGACCCGCGCCTGCCACTGCTGCAACTCCCAGATCAGCGCGGTGTTCAGGCGTAGCGGGGCGATGCGTGGCAGCGGTTCGCCGGTGTCCTTGTTCTTGGCGCGGGTGTAGTCCCCGGAGAGTTCCAGGTCGAAGTTGCCGTACGGGCTTTCCAGCAGGTGGATGCGGTCCTGCGCCTCGACGCCGTAGAAGTCCGCGCGAACGCCGCTGTAGAGGTATTCCGGCAGCGCCTCGTCGTCGCTGGCGGCGACCACTTCGCCTTCCTCGTTGCGATGGCGACCGCTGGCGAGCAGGCCGATGTAGTTGGAGAAGCGGCTGTAGAACACCCCGACGCTGCCCCTGTGCACGCCGTTGTCGAAGCGCAGGGCGAGGTCGGTGGAGACCGCCTTTTCCTTGTCCGCGTCGGCATCGCCTACCTCGTAGGTGCCGGTGGCGGCGTGCGGACCGTTGGCGTACAGCTCGTAGAAGGTCGGTGCGCGCTCGGTGTAGCTGAGGGTGGCGGCCAGCGACCAGATCGGCGTCAGCTTGTACACCGCGCCGGTGGACAGGCTGCCGGTGGTGAAGCTCTGCGAACCGTCGTTCTCGGCGAAGCGCTCGTTGCCCTTGGCGTCGGGGTCCACGCGGGTGTGCTCCAGGCGGGCGCCGAAGCTGAGGTCGAGGCGGTCGCTGAGCTTCCATTCCTCCAGGGCGAACAGCGCGGCGCTGTCGGTTTCCGTGTGCGGCACGAAGGCTTCCTCGCCGAGGGCGGAGAAGCGGCTGTTGGCGAACTGCGCGCCGACCACCCCGTTCAGCGGGCCGAGCGGGCGGTGGCGGGCCTCGATGCGGCCTTCGTAGCCTTCGTTCTTGAAGGTGGTGCCGGTCTCGCCGTCCTCGATTTCCTTGTGCTCGTACTTGGTATAGGCGGCGTCCAGCTTCAGCGAGGTGAACGGGCCTTCGAGGTCGCGGATCTCGGAGGCGAAGGCGTAGCGGTCCTGCTGCATCTTCAGGCGCACGTCGTCCTCGGCCGGCGAGCCATAGTTGCTGTCGTAGCCGCTGTAGGAGAGGCCGGCGTAACCGTGCTCCCAGTGATAGGAGCCACCGACGGCGCCGCCGTCCTGGCGGCCGTCGCTGTTCTGCACCCGATGCTTGCCGGTGTCGCCGTCGATCTGCCGCTGGCGGCTGGAATGGGCGTAGCCGGGAATCCTGACGTCGTTGAACTCGCGGCTGGCGGCGTCCACGTGCAGGGCGAAGTTGCCGTCGCCGGCCTCCAGTGCGCCGGAGCGGCTACGGGTGGTGTCGGCGCCGCCGTAGCGCAGTTCGCCGCTGCCGTGGATGCCGTCGACGGGTTCGCTGGGAATGCGGTTGTCGAAGCTGTTCACCACCCCGCCGATGGCATTGCCGCCGTAGAGCAGGGCGGCCGGGCCGCGTACCACTTCCAGGCGCTCGACGCTGTTGGGGTCTTCCGGCACCGCGTGGTCGTAGGACAGCGACGAGGCGTCGAGCGCGCCGACGCCGTTGCGCAGCAGGCGGATGCGGTCGCCGTCCATGCCGCGGATCACCGGTCGGCTGGCGCCCGGTCCGAAGTAGGTGGAGGACACCCCGGGCAGGCCGTTGAGGGTTTCGCCGAGGCTGCCTTTCTGACGCAGGGTCAGCTCGTCGCCTTCGAGCACGCTGCTGGGCGTGGCGGGAGATTCGTTGCCCAGCGGGTTGGCGGTGATCACCTGGGAGGGCAATTCGCTGGGGCGGCCGTCGGCGCCGAGCGTTTCCCCCGAAACGATCAGGCAGGCCAGCGCCAGTGGCGTGAGAGGCCAGAGCGGACGGGAAGGGAAAAGGCCGGAAGAGGACATTGCGGGCTCCATGGTCATGGGTCGGACTTTTTTCAGGCCAAAGCGAACCCAGGCCCTTCCCGGAGGAGGGGCGACGGGGTCGGATCGGCGTATTTATTGGGATGTTATATTATTTCTTTTTGTGTCGATAGACCCGCGTAGCCGCTCTGCATGGCGTCGTGCCGACGAGCAGCGGCAATGTCCGCATGCCTGCCGGCGAAGAGGAACGGGAAAGTTCCGCGGCCAGGAGTTTTCCGCAAAAACTCCAGAGTCTTTCGCAAGAATCGCCCCTCTCGCAGCCACTACATTCCGCTATCCGCTGGTGCCTCGCGCCGGCGGAATGGGCCTGACCCATACTGATCCGTATTCCCGCGCCACAGGACGTGCCGCGCCGCCGGCACAACCCGTCGGCGGCGGTGCCCCGGGCAATGGACGCCTGGCCGGACTTCTTTCAATAACAATGGCTCCACAAGAGGAGGGCGTGATGTTCAAAGCCAGTCACGTCTTGCAGGGCGAGGACCAGACCCGGTCCGCAGCCGAATTCTTCCCTGTCATCAGCGCCAACTACGCGGTCGACGAGGAAGCCTACCTGGGCGAACTGCTGCAGCTCGCCGACCCCGGTCCCGACGGCATCGAGGCTATCCGCCGCAACGCCCGCGCACTGATCGAAACCGTGCGCAGCCGGGACAACGCCGTCGATACCCTCGACGCACTCCTGCGCCAATACAGCCTGGACACCCAGGAAGGCCTGATGCTGATGTGTCTGGCCGAGGCGCTGTTGCGTGTGCCTGACGCGGCGACCGCCGACGCGCTGATCCGCGACAAGCTGTCCGCCGCCGACTGGCAGCGCCATCTCGGCCAGAGCGACAACGTTCTGGTCAATTTCGCCGCCTGGGGCCTGGTGATGACCGGCAAGGTGGTGAACATCGACGAACGCACCGACGGCCGCGCCCCGAGCGTCATCAGCCGGCTGGTGCAGCGCTCTGGCGAACCGGTGATCCGCGCCGCGATGAATCAGGCGATGAAGCTGATGGGCAAGCAGTTCGTGCTTGGCCGGACCATCTCCGAAGCGCTGAAGAACGGTCGTCCATGCCGCGAGCAGGGCTACACCTATTCCTTCGACATGCTCGGCGAGGCCGCGCTGACCGCCGCCGACGCCGAGAAATACATGGCCGACTACCGCCAGGCCATCGACACTGTCGGCGCCGAGCCGCAGGTCGGTCCGGGGCCGCGGCCGTCGATCTCGATCAAGCTCTCGGCGCTGCATCCGCGCTACGAAGTGGCGCAGCGCGAGCGGGTGCTCAGCGAGCTGTTCGCCAACGTCCTGGAACTGGCGGTGCGCGCGCGCAAGCTGAACGTCGGCATCACCATCGACGCCGAGGAAGCCGATCGCCTGGAGCTGTCCCTCGAACTCTACGAGAAGCTGATGCGCGACCCGGCCATCGCCGGCTGGGGCGAGTTCGGCCTGGTCATCCAGGCCTACTCCAAGCGCTGCCTGCCGGTGCTGGTATGGCTGACCCTGCTCGGCCGCGAGCTTGGCGCACGCATCCCGCTGCGCCTGGTGAAGGGTGCCTACTGGGACAGCGAGATCAAGCAGTGCCAGGTGCAGGGCGCCGATGGCTACCCCGTCTACACCCGCAAGGAAGGCACCGACACTTCCTACCTGGCCTGCGCCCGCTACCTGCTCAGCGAGCACACCCGCGGGGTGATCTACCCGCAGTTCGCCAGCCACAACGCCCACACCGTGACCGCCATCCTCGCCCTGGCCGACGAAGCCAGGGCCGCCGGCGGCGAGGAGCGCGACTTCGAGTTCCAGCGCCTGCACGGCATGGGCGACGCGCTGTACGACACGGTGATCGAGAAGTACCGCCGCAACGTGCGCATCTACGCCCCGGTCGGCGCGCACAAGGACCTGCTGCCGTACCTGGTCCGCCGCCTGCTGGAGAACGGCGCCAACTCTTCCTTCGTGCACAAGCTGGTGGACCCGCGCGTGCCGGTGGAGACGCTGATCCAGCACCCGGTTACCCAACTGCGCCAGTTCAAGACGCTGGCCAACGACCGTATCCCTCTGCCCCAGGCGATCTTCGGCGCCGGGCGGAAAAACTCCCAGGGCATCAACATGAACATCCAGAACCAGTGGAACGAGCTGGAGCTCGCCTACAAGCCGCACCTGACCCGCCAGTGGCAAGCCGCGCCGATCGTCAACGGCGAGAAACTTTCCGGCCCGGCCCACGAAGTGCGTTGCCCGTACGACCTGGAGAGGCTGGTCGGCAGCGTCCAGTACGCGTCCGCCGAGCAGGCCGGCAAGGCCCTCGACGTGTTGCAGGCGGCCTGGCCGCGCTGGAGCGCCACCCCGGTGGACGAGCGCGCCGGCATCCTCGAACGTCTCGCCGACCTGCTGGAAGCCCAGCGCGGCGAGCTGATGGCGCTGTGCACCCTGGAAGCCGGCAAGTCGTTGCAGGACGGTATCGACGAGATCCGCGAGGCGGTCGACTTCTGCCGCTACTACGCCCAGCAGGCCCGCCAGCGCCTGGTCCGCGAGGAACTGCGCGGCCCGACCGGCGAGCGCAACGAGCTGTTCTACGAAGGCCGCGGCATCTTCGCCTGCGTCAGCCCGTGGAACTTCCCGCTGGCGATCTTCCTCGGCCAGATCAGCGCCGCGCTGGTGGCCGGCAACACCGTGCTGGCCAAGCCGGCCGAGCAGACCAGCCTGATCGCCGCGCGCACCGTCGAACTGATGTTCGAAGCCGGCCTGCCGAGGGACGTTATCGCCCTGCTGCCGGGCGACGGCGCCACCCTCGGCGGCGTGTTCTGCCGTGACGCGCGGGTCGCCGGGGTGGCCTTCACCGGCTCCACCGACACCGCCCGCATCATCAACCGCCAACTGGCCGAGAAGCCCGGCGCCATCGCCACCCTGATCGCCGAGACCGGCGGGCAGAACGCGATGATCGTCGATTCCACCGCTTTGCCGGAACAGGTGATCAAGGATGCGGTACAATCCGCGTTCACCAGCGCCGGCCAGCGCTGCTCCGCGCTGCGCGTGATGTACGTGCAGCAGGACATCGCCGAGCGGGTGATCGAGTTGCTCAAGGGCGCCATGGCCGAGCTGAAGGTCGGCCCGACCGACGTGCGCGTCAGCGACGTCGGCCCGGTGATCGACGCCGAGGCCAAGGCCGGCCTGGAGCAGCACATCGCCGCGCTGAAGGCCGCCGGCAAGCTGATCGCCGAGACCAAGGTGCCGGGCAACCTGAACGGTCACTTCGTCGCTCCCGTCGCGTTCGAGATCAGCGGCATCGACGAGCTGAAGAAAGAGAACTTCGGCCCGGTGCTGCACGTGGTGCGTTATGCCGCGCAGGACCTGGAAAAGGTCGTGCAGGCGATCAACGCCACCGGTTTCGGCCTGACCATGGGGGTCCATAGCCGCAACGAGGAAACCGCCCGTCGCATCGAAGAGCTGGCGCGGGTCGGCAACCTCTACATCAACCGCAACCAGATCGGCGCGGTGGTGGGCGTGCAACCGTTCGGCGGCCACGGGCTGTCCGGCACCGGTCCCAAGGCCGGCGGGCCGAACTACCTGCTGCGTTTCGTCAGCGAGCGCACCACGTCGGTGAACACCACCGCGGTGGGCGGCAACGCGTCGCTGCTGTCGCTGGCCGACGCCGAGTGATACTCCGTTCCCGGGCGCCTTGGCGCCCGGGTCGGTTTCCGGGGTTCGCCGCAGCGAACGCCGAGGGAAATGACCGCCGTTCCGGTGCGTGCCCGGAACGGACCATAAAGGACGATTTTCCCTGCCCGACAGGGGAGGGATCGTGAGGCGTGGGCCTGTTCGGACTCGTTTGAGGCCACCCACGTTTCCGGCTTGCTCCGGCAAGCGCTCACGGAGTGACGCCACAAGCGCCATTCTGCCAACCAAGGGCCCGCTACCCGTTGCTTGCACACGCAAGGGCCCGGATAAAAACAAGCAATAGGGGAGTCCCTATGAGTGTCAATACGCCCACGCTGATCACCTTCGTGATCTACATCGCGGCCATGGTCCTGATCGGCCTGGCGGCATATCGCTCCACCAACAACTTCTCCGACTACATCCTCGGCGGCCGCAGCCTCGGCAGCTTCGTCACGGCGCTGTCCGCCGGCGCCTCCGACATGAGCGGCTGGCTGCTGATGGGCCTGCCCGGCGCGGTGTACCTGTCCGGCCTGTCCGAAAGCTGGATCGCCATCGGCCTGATCGTCGGCGCCTACCTCAACTGGCTGTTCGTCGCCGGCCGCCTGCGGGTGCAGACCGAGCACAACGGCAACGCGCTGACCCTGCCCGATTACTTCACCAACCGCTTCGAGGACAACAGCCGCCTGCTGCGGATCTTCTCGGCCCTGGTGATCCTGGTGTTCTTCACCATCTACTGCGCTTCCGGCATCGTCGCCGGTGCGCGCCTGTTCGAGAGCACCTTCGGCCTCTCCTACGAGACTGCGCTGTGGGCCGGCGCCGCGGCGACCATCGCCTACACCTTCATCGGCGGCTTCCTCGCGGTGAGCTGGACCGACACCGTGCAGGCCTCGCTGATGATCTTCGCGCTGATCCTCACCCCGGTGATCGTGATGCTCGCCACCGGCGGCGTCGAGCCGACCTTCACCGCCATCGAGCTGAAGGACGCGACCAGCTTCGACATGCTCAAGGGCGCCTCCTTCATCGGCGTGATCTCGCTGATGGCCTGGGGCCTGGGCTACTTCGGCCAGCCGCACATCCTGGCGCGCTTCATGGCCGCCGATTCGGTGAAATCGATCCCGGCCGCGCGCCGCATCTCCATGACCTGGATGATCCTCTGCCTCGGCGGCGCCGTGGCCGTGGGCTTCTTCGGCATCGCCTACTTCCAGGCGCATCCGGAGCAGGCCGGCGCGGTCAGCGACAACCCCGAGCGGGTGTTCATCGAGCTGGCCAAGATCCTGTTCAACCCGTGGGTCGCCGGCGTGCTGCTGTCCGCCATCCTCGCCGCGGTCATGAGCACCCTGAGCTGCCAGCTGCTGGTCTGCTCCTCGGCGCTCACCGAGGACTTCTACAAGGCCTTCCTGCGCAAGGGCGCCAGCCAGCTGGAACTGGTCTGGGTCGGTCGCGCCATGGTGCTGCTGGTGGCGGTGATCGCCATCTGGCTGGCCGCCAACCCGGAAAACCGCGTGCTCGGCCTGGTGTCCTATGCCTGGGCCGGCTTCGGCGCCGCTTTCGGCCCGCTGGTGCTGTTCTCCCTGCTGTGGAAGCGGATGACCCGCAACGGTGCGCTGGCCGGCATGATCGTCGGCGCAGCGACAGTGATCCTGTGGAAGAACCTGTTGGGCTGGACCGGCCTGTACGAGATCATCCCCGGCTTCCTCTTCGCCAGCGTCGCCATCGTCGTCTTCAGCCTGCTCGGCAAGGCGCCTTCGACGAGCATGCTCAAGCGCTTCGACGATGCGGAGCAGGAGTACCGCGAGGCGCACCAGGGTTCCGCCGCTCCGGTAACCCAGCGCTGATCGAGCCTGTGGGCGCGTGAAGCGCCCGCGCATGGAGACGGCCCGCCCCGCAAGGTGCGGGCCGTCGTTTTTTCCGGCGGCTGCTGCGCCTGGCCGCGCAGGACGGATAACGGCAGCCGCGTTGTTCCTGTCCCGCCGCGCCGCTCAGGCGTCCCGCTCCAGCCGGCAAGCGTGCCCCGACTGTCGTGCCTCCAGCCTCAGCCATTCGAAGAATGCCTTCACCGGCGGATGACGTTCCCGTCCGGGCACGCATAGCGCGCTGTAGCCGGCGCCGTCGACACTGATATCCGCTCTGTAGGGTTGCAGCAGGCCGCTGGCGACGCTTTCCGAAACCAGGATCGAACTGGCCAGCACCAGTCCCTGGCCGGCGATGGCCGCCTGCAGGGCATAGTGCTCCTCGTCGTACTGGCGGATCACCGGCTGGCCCTCCATCCAGTTTTCGCCGGCCTGAGCGCACCAGGCCTCCCAGCCGTGGGCGTAGAGCCTGGAGTTGTGCCAGCGCACGCTGATCAGGGTCGGCTGCCGTTCTCCGGCCAGGGCGACCTGGGCCGGCGAGCCGTAGACCGCGAAGCATTCGTCGAACAGGCAGAGACCGTAGAAGTTCGGGTAGTCGTCGAGGCTGTAGCGGATCACCAGGTCGATGCTGGCGTCCTGGTGCAGGTCGAGGACTTCGCAGTTGGTGTCCAGGCGCAGGTTGATCTGTGGGTGTGCGGTGTAGAAGCGGCCGAGACGCGGCACCAGCCAGAGGGCGGCGAAGGCCGGGGTGGTGGAGACCGTCAGGTTGCCGACGCTGCGCTGCGGACGCAGGGTGTCGACGCTCTGCGAAATTTCCAGTAGGGCCCCGTGCAGGCTGCGGAACAGCCGTTCGCCGCAGTCGGTCAGGCGCACTTTCCGTGGCAGGCGCTGGAACAGCGGAACGCCGAGCCAGGCTTCCAGCGAACGGATCTGGTGGGAAACCGCGGTTGGCGTTACCGCAAGCTCCTCGGCGGCGGCCTTGAAGCTCGACTGGCGGGCCGCCGATTCGAAGGTGCGCAACGCGGTCAGCGGCAGGGAAGCGAACATTGGAATCTCCATGGGTGAACTGAATTCACCCTGAACAACTATTGCTCATTTGTCGGGAACCCCCGCTGCCAATAATTTCTGGCTCCAGGCGAAGGGCCTTGAGGTCATTCGAGTCTAGCCGAATCCAAGGAGATACAGATGAGTAGAATTCTTGCAGTGCATGCCAGTCCGCGAGGCGAGCGCTCGCAGTCCCGGCGTCTCGCCGAGGTTTTCCTGGCGGCCTATCGCGAAGCACATCCGCAGGCCCGCGTGGCTCGCCGCGAAGTCGGCCGGGTACCGCTTCCGGCGGTCACCGAGGCCTTCGTCGCCGCCGCCTTCCATCCCCAGCCGGAACAGCGTTCGCTGGCGATGCAGGCCGACCTGGCGCTGAGCGACCAACTGGTCGGCGAATTGTTCGACAGCGACCTGCTGGTGATCTCCACGCCGATGTACAACTTCAGCGTGCCCAGCGGCCTGAAGGCCTGGATCGACCAGATCGTGCGCCTCGGGGTGACCTTCGATTTCGTCCTCGACAATGGCGTCGCCCAGTACCGGCCGCTGCTGCGCGGCAAGCGTGCGCTGATCGTCACCAGTCGCGGTGGCCATGGCTTCGGCCCGGGCGGCGAGAACCAGGCGATGAACCACGCCGATCCCTGGTTGCGCACCGCGCTGGGTTTCATCGGCATCGACGAGGTCACGGTGGTCGCGGCGGAAGGCGAGGAATCCGGCGGCAGGTCCTTCGAGGACTCCTGCGCCGAGGCGGAACAGCGCCTGCTGGCGCTGGCGCAGTCGGCCTGAGGAGCCGCCATGGCCTGGTTCCATCTGCTGGTGGCGGCGGCCTTCGAGGTCGCCTTCGCCATGGGCATGAAGTTCTCCAACGGCTTCGGCAAGCTCTGGCCATCGCTGCTGACGGTGGTCGCGGCGATCGGCGGGATCTATTTCCTGACCCTGGCGCTGCGCGAGTTGCCGGTCAGCGTCGCCTATCCGATCTGGACCGCGATCGGTTCGCTGGGCACGGTGTTCCTCGGCGTCCTGCTGCTTGGCGAGAGCCTGACGGCGGTGAAGCTGATTTCTGTCGGGTTGATCGTCGCCGGGGTGGCCGGGCTCAAGTAAGCGATGCGGCACTTGGCCTACAATCGGCCGCGTTTCCGTTCCTTCGAGAGCAGCCATGCTGACCACCCTGGCGGTGTCCAACTACCGCACCCTGCGCGACCTGGTGATGCCGCTGCGGCGCCTGAACCTGATCACCGGCGCCAACGGCGCCGGCAAGTCCAACGTCTACCGGGCCTTGCGCCTGCTGGCGGACAGCGCGCGCGGCGAAGTGATCCCGTCGCTGGCGCGCGAGGGCGGCCTGCCATCGACCCTGTGGGCGGGACCGGAGGACATCAGCCGGGCCATGCGCAGTGGCGCCCAGCCGATCGAAGGCAGCGTGCGCCGGCAGTCGGTGAATCTGCGCCTGGGCTTCGCCGGGGAGGATTTCGGTTATTGCATCGACCTCGGCCTGCCGGAGCCAAGCCAGAGCAAGTTCGGTCTCGACCCGGTGATCAAGCGCGAATGCATCTGGGCCGGCCCGTTCCTGCGCCCGGCCAATGTCCTGGTCGACCGTCGCGGGCCGTTGTTGCGCGCACGCGGCGGCGGCGGTCGCTGGGAAGTGGCGGCGCAGCACCTCGCCACCTTCGACAGCATGCTGGGCGCGGCGGTGGACCCGCGACAGGTGCCGGAACTGCTCGGCCTGCGCGAGCGGATCCGCTCCTGGCGCTTCTACGACCATTTCCGCAGCGACGCCGAGGCACCGGCGCGGCGCCCGCAGATCGGCACCCATACGCCGGTGCTGGGCGCCGACGGCGCCGACCTGGCCGCGGCCCTGCAGACCATCCGCGAGATCGGCGATGCGGCGGCGCTGGACGAGGCGGTGGACGATGCCTTTCCCGGCAGCCGCCTGCACATCGACAACCCGGGAGGGCGCTTCGAAGTGCTGATCGAGCAGCCCGGCCTGCTGCGGCCGCTGCGCACCGCGGAGCTGTCGGACGGCACCCTGCGCTACCTGCTGTGGATCGCCGCCCTGTTGTCGCCGCGGCCGCCGGCGCTGCTGGTGCTCAACGAACCGGAAACCAGCCTGCATCCCGACCTGCTGCCGGCCCTCGGGCGCCTGGTCGGCCAGGCCGCGCAGCACTCCCAGGTGCTGGTGGTGTCGCACGCCGCGCGGCTTGTCGCGACGCTCGAAGAACACCCGGAATGCCATTCGCTGGGGCTGGAGAAGGACTTCGGCGAGACCCGCATCCAGGGGCTGCGCGAGCTGGACCGGCCGGCCTGGTACTGGCCGGTGCGCTGAACCGCTACAGGCGGCCGATCTGTTGCGGCGACAACGGTACCTGGCAGCGGGTGGCGGTGCGTGGGTCGAGGTAGTCCCTGAGGAGCGGTGCCATGCCCTTGAGTACCTGCACCGGCAGGGCCGAGGTGAACTTGAACTGGCTCGACTCGCTGCCGTCGACGTAGGCGGTGAGGGTACCGAAGTGCCGCGGGCCGATGTAGAAGACGAAAGTGGCGGTGCGGTTCAGTGCCTTCGAACTGCGCACGTGGCCGCCGGCGCTGAAGGTCTGCAGGCGGTTGTCGCCGGTGCCGGTCTTGCCGCCCATCACCAGCGGCGCGCCGTCCGGACGGCTGAAGGTGCCTTGCAGGCGCCGCGCGGTGCCGGCGTCGACCACCTGGGACAGCGCGTTGCGCAGGGTGGCGGCGACCTCCGAGGTCATCACTCTCTGGCCGAGGGTGGCTTCCGGGGCGAAGCGCGTCTCGTAGGGCGTACCCAGGGCGAAGTCGAGGTGCTCCAGGCGCAGGGTCGGCATGCGCACGCCATCGTTGACGATGATCCCCATCAGTTCGGCCAGCGCCGCCGGGCGGTCGCCGGAGCTGCCCAGGGCGGTGGCGTAGGACGGCACCAGGTGATCGAAGGGATAGCCGAGTTTCTTCCATTGCTGGTGCAGGTCGAGGAAGGCCTCCACCTCCAGCAGGATGCGGATGCGCTTGTCGCGGGCGTTCTTGTGCCGCGACTTGAACAGCCAGCCGTAGACTTCCTTGCGCTCGGCGCCGCTGGCCGCCACCGCCTCGCCGAAGGTCGCCTGCGGCTGCTTCTGCAGATAGCCGAGCAGCCATAGCTCCAGCGGGTGCACGCGGGCGACGTAGCCCTGGTCGTTGAGGTTGAACTTGCCCGGGCCGTAGCGCTCGTACAGCTCGGCGGCGCGCTTGTCGGTCAGGCTGCCGCGGGGCAGGCGTTCGCGGAGGAAGGCGCTGAAGCTCGCCAGGTCGGCCTGTGGCTGCAGGTAGCGATGGATCGCAGCCAGCCGCACCGGCCAGGGACGCAGGCCGTCGAGGAAGGTCTCCAGGCGCTGGTTGGCGTCCTTGTCGCGGTACTTGACCCAGAAGCGGCGCAGGTAGACCTGGCTTTCCTTGTCGACGAAACGGTCGAGGTAGTCGGCGCGGCGCGGGTCCTTGTCGTCGGCCAGCAATTGCACCTTGCTCCCGGCGTTCTGGTAGATGTCGTGGCGGATCAGGTCG
Source organism: Pseudomonas sp. HMSC057H01 (assembly GCF_001836405.1). Lineage (NCBI taxonomy): Bacteria > Pseudomonadati > Pseudomonadota > Gammaproteobacteria > Pseudomonadales > Pseudomonadaceae > Pseudomonas > Pseudomonas sp. HMSC057H01. The sequence goes on from NZ_KV828437.1 coordinate 95,390, forward strand.
CGCAGCAGGCGCACGAAGGGCAGGTTGATCGATTCGCGCAGGGCTTCCAGCAGCATCGGCCGGCGGCCGTTGTCTTCCTTGCGGAAGTTGTTGAAGGTGTGCAGCCCGCCGCCGGTGAAGAAGCTCTCGTAGGGGCTGGCCGAATAGCGCCGTTCCATGGCCGCCTGGAGCATCGCGGAAAGATCGCGGTCGCGGCTGGCCACCAGGTGGTCGATGCCCCAGCGGAGGATGAAATCGAGCGGCTCCACTTCCACCTTGCGCAGCTCGGCGACGCTCATGCCGCCATAGTCGCGGTGGATCTGCGCGACGGTCTCCAGGTAGCTGGCCAGCACCCGTAGCTTGGCGGTGGAGCCCAGCTCCAGCTTGCTGCCTTCGTTGATGTCGAAGGGCTGGTCGGTGTTGTCGGTCTGCACCCGCACCTGGTTGCCGCTCGGCGTACGTTCGAACAGGGTGAAGCTGTAGCGTACCGAGCGGGTCGAGGTCGGGGTCAGCAGGCGTTCGCCGATCAGCCCGAGTTGGGCGGCGTAGTCCGGGTCGGCGAGTTTCTGCAAGTAGGCGGTGACGCTTTCCTGCAACTCGTGCTGGAGGGTGGTATTGGCCCGCAGGTCGAGACGGTCGAGGTCGTACAGTGGCACGCCGAGCATCCCGGCCAGGCGGGTGCGAGCCAGGGTCACGCCCTTGTTGGTCGGCAGCGGTTGCACCGTCGGCTGGCTGCGTGGGTCGCGGAACGCCAGCTTCTGCGCCAGCGCCGCATCGCGTAACGGCGCCTCGATGACGCCGGCCTGGGTCAGGACCCGCAGGTGGCTGTCGGTCATCCGGTCCAGCTCGTCGCGGCCGCGCGGCGCCAGATAGAAGGAAGGCCGGCGGTGGGCGATCATCAGCGCCAGCACCTGGCGCAGGGCCAGGCCCTGGGCGGCGAGTCCGGCCTTGCCGTCGAGGGCCTCGCCGACCTGCCGGTAGTCGGCGCCGTACCAGACCCACAGGCCATCGGCCAGGCCGGTGACCTCGCCGTAGCCCGGCGCCGCCGATAGCGGCACCGAGTTGAGGTAGGTGAGCACGATGTCCTGGCGCGCGGCGAAGTTGGCCGGGCCTTCGCGATAGCTGCGTACGCTGGCCGAGAGCATCTGCCGCAGCTTGTCGCCGATGCTGCCGGTGCGCCCTTCGGCAGAGTGGCGGTATTTCTCGATCTGGGTCGCCAGGGTGCTGCCGCCGGAGGAGTGCGCGCTGAAGCCGAGCATCTTGCCGACCTGCGACAGCGCCGCCTGGGTGAAGCGACCCCAGTCCACCGCCGGGTTGAGGTAGGGGCGTTCGTGATCGAGCAGGTCGCGGTTCTCGATGAACAGCAGGCTCTGCACCGCCAGCGGCGGCAGGCTGGCGAAGTTCGCGTAGCGCCGTTGCGGATAGCGGAAGTCGTAGATCGGCACGCCGCGGCAATCGGCGATGTCCAGCCCGGCCTGGGCCTTTTCCGCGTAGGGCGGGAACAGCCGGTGTTCGGCGTAGCGCATCAGCGCCGGGGAGAAGTGCGCCTGGCGGGTGATGGCGTAGTCGCGGTCGTACAGGCGCTGCATGAACGAAGGCAGCAACTGGTAGCCGAGGCGGCGGTCGAAGGGGCCGTCCGCCGGGAACAGGATGGCCTCGCTGGGACCCTGGCGCACCTCGTAGTCCAGGGTCGCGGCGTAGCGTGCCAGCTCGCGTGCCTGCAGCCGCGAGGTGTGCGCTTCGTGAAGTACCACGATGCCCACCGCGGCGAGGATCGGCAAGGCGAAGCCGATCAGCATCAGGCGTTGGCGGAGACGGCTTTTTCGAGGAGAAGCGGAGGCAGGGAGACTGCAGGGTTGCAGCTCGGAAGGGTCGTTCGTGGATCGTTCTGATGCACCCATGCTCGCACCGCCTGTAGCTGCGCAATTCATCCGCACCTGGGGGGAAGTCTAGTTGTCCCGCTGCAACCCTGCTGTCATTCGTGCAAGGAAAATCTCCCCGGCGGCAATCGGACGACCGAGGATTGGAGCGGCGTGGCGCAGGGGTTAGAGTGTCTGTCTGAGTTCCTTGTGTTTCGGGTCCGGAATGTCGATGCGCACACTTTTCCCCCTTCTCGTCGGTGTCGTCCTGGCGGGTTTCTCCGGCCTCGCGGCGCAGGCCGCGCCGGCGCCCTTCTACAAATGGCAGAGCAAGCTCGACGGCCAGGTCGCCTGCATGCAGACCTCGCCGGGAGACGGCTGGGTCAGGCTCGACGGCCCCTACCGCGACCTCCGCTGCCGCGAACCCCTGCGCTGACCCCATGGAGCGCAGCCGACGGCTCGAGCGCAGCTGGCGCGGCAATGCCGAGGCCTGGGCCCGCGCCGTGCGCGAGGGACGCCTGGAAAGCCGCCGCCTGGCCACCGACGACGCGATTCTCCAGGCGCTGCGCCAGCGCGCGCCGCGGCGCCTGCTGGATATCGGCTGCGGCGAGGGCTGGCTGTGCCGGGCGCTGGCCGGCGAGGTCGGCGAATGCGTCGGCATCGACGCCTCGCCGGAACTGATCGAACTCGCCCGCGCGGCGGGCGGCGGTAGCTTCCGGCGCCTGGCCTACCGCGAGCTGGATGCGGCCTCGGGGCTCGGTCGTTTCGACGCCCTGGTGTGCAATTTCTCCCTGCTCGACGAAGACCTTGCCGGTTGCCTGGCGGCCTGGCCGGCTCTGCTGGAAAGCGGCGGCGAGTTGCTGATCCAGACCCTGCATCCCTGGGCCGCCGGCGACGAGGACTACCGCGACGGCTGGCGCGAGGAGCGCTTCGACGGTTTCGGCGAAGGCTTCCGCGACAGCATGCCCTGGTATTTCCGCACCCTGGAGTCCTGGCTGGCGCTGCTCGACGGCAGCGGCTGGCGCCTGCGGGGCCTGAGCGAAACCGTCCATCCCCGGCTCGGCAGGCCGCTGTCCCTGTTGCTGCGGGCGGGACTCGCCGAATGAAACCTTTCAGCCCCGCAATGGGCGTTGCAGAGCGCTTACGCCTTTGGTCCAGTTGCCCTGTCGCGGGGCATGACGGCCTCGAAATCTTGTGTAAAACTCCGGCCCGACCTCAGTTGTAGTCGACTCCCGCAATGCCCACGTTCGCTCCACGAGAGCGGACAGCCTCTTCCGGTGTGCAGTCCTGGAACCTATGACGCCCCGTCGTCGCCCGCTGTGCGGTATCGCGCAGGGGCCGCGCCGTTGGTGAAATCCGCTTCCCTACCCCGACCGTACGAGCGAGTCCGCAACTGATCTATCTCAATAACAAAATGAGGTTGTTCCCATGTCGTCTGTCGGCGAACAGAAGGTTCAAGACGGCTCCCTGAAGCGCGAGCTCGGTGAGCGACACATCCGCCTGATGGCGCTCGGCGCCTGTATCGGCGTCGGCCTGTTCCTGGGCTCGGCGAAGGCCATCCAGATGGCCGGCCCGGCCATCATGATCTCCTACATCCTTGGCGGCCTGGCGATCCTGGTGATCATGCGCGCCCTCGGCGAGATGGCGGTACACAATCCGGTGGCCGGTTCCTTCAGCCAGTACGCCAAGGATTACCTGGGCCCGCTGGCGGGCTTCATCACCGGCTGGAACTACTGGTTCCTCTGGCTGGTGACCTGTGTCGCCGAGATCACCGCCGTCGCCGTCTACATGGGCATCTGGTTCCCCGACGTGCCGCGCTGGATCTGGGCCCTGGCGGCCCTGGCGAGCATGGGCACGATCAACCTCATCGCGGTGCGTGCCTTCGGCGAGTTCGAGTTCTGGTTCGCCCTGATCAAGATCGTCACCATCCTGGCGATGGTGGTGGTCGGCATCGGCATGATCGCCTTCGGCTTCGGCAACGACGGCATCGCCACCGGTATCTCCAACCTCTGGGCCCACGGCGGCTTCATGCCCAATGGCATCCAGGGCGTGCTGATGTCGCTGCAGATGGTGATGTTCGCCTACCTCGGGGTGGAAATGATCGGCCTCACCGCCGGCGAAGCGCGTAACCCGACCAAGACCATTCCCAGCGCGATCAACTCGGTGTTCTGGCGCATCCTGCTGTTCTATGTCGGCTCGCTGTTCGTGATCATGTCGCTCTATCCGTGGAACGAGATCGGCACCCAGGGCAGCCCCTTCGTGATGACCTTCGAGCGCATGGGCATCAAGACCGCCGCCGGGATCATCAACTTCGTGGTGATCACCGCCGCGCTGTCGTCCTGCAACGGCGGCATCTTCAGCACCGGGCGCATGCTCTACAGCCTGGCCCAGCATCGCCAGGCCCCGGCCTTCTTCGGCAAGGCCTCGCGCAGCGGCGTACCGCGCCGGGCGCTGATCCTGTCGATCCTGGCGCTGCTGCTGGGCGTGTTGCTGAACTACCTGGTGCCGGAGAAGGTGTTCGTCTGGGTGACCTCCATCGCCACCTTCGGCGCGATCTGGACCTGGGCGATGATCCTGCTGGCCCAGTTGCGCTTCCGCAAGACGCTCAGCCCGGCCGAGTGCGACAAGCTGCAATACCGCATGTGGCTGTACCCGCTCAGTTCCTACCTGGCGCTGGCGTTCCTGGTGATGGTGGTGGTGCTGATGGCCTTCTTCGAGGACACCCGCATCGCCCTCTACATCGGCCCGCCGTTCATCCTGCTGCTGACCGTCCTGTACTACGCCTTCAACCTGGCGCCGAAGGAGCCTGCCGGCACCGGCTCGGTAAGCCGCGCGGCGTCCTGAGCGGTGTAGCGCCGGAAAAGAAAAGGGGCCTCGGACGAGGCCCTTTTTTCGTTGCGCCGATATCCGGTCCGGTGCATCCGGCGGATAACGCCGTTGGCGTTATTCGCCCTACCCAGGCTGGGGCATCAGCCCGCCAGCATGCTCAGCATCACCGCCGCCAGCAGGCCGACGTACACCCGCGCATGCAGCGCATCGGGAATCCGCCCGATCAGCGGGGTCGCCAGGCGGATGCCGAGCCAGCCGCCGCCGGCCAGAGTGGCGAAGGCCAGCAGGTCGATGTAGCCGACGAAGCCTCGGCCCAGGCCTTGCTCCTGGTAGCCGGCCAGGACCAGATAGGTAAGGGTGCCGCCAAGAGCCACCGGCAGGCTCAGCGGGTTGGCCATGGAGGTCGCCTGGGTCATGCTCAGCCCGCAGCGGCGCAGCAGCGGTACGGTCATCACGCTGCCTCCGACGCCGAGGAAGGTGGCGATCGCACCGATCAGCGTTCCGCCCAGGCGCGTCTCGCCGACACCCAGCGGCCGCGCCTGGCGCTCCTCGGCGCGGCTGAGGAAGCCGCGGCGCAACAGGCAGTCGAGGATGGTGATGGCGAGGTAGGCGACGAAGGCCAGGCGGATGAAGTCGCCGCTGGCCAGGCCGACCAGCGCCGCGCCGAGCACCGCGCCGACACCGATGTACGCGCCCAGCGGCCAGACATAGGCGCGCAGCAGGCTGCCGGCGCGCCGGTGGCGATAGGTGGCGAGGGCGGCGTTGACGATCATCACGCAGGTCGAGGTGGCCACCGCGACCTGCATGGCCGCCTGGGCCAGCGGGTCGTCGGCGGCGCGACCGAGTTGCAGCAGGTGATAGAGCAGCGGCACCACCACGAAGCCGCCGCCAAAGCCGAACAACACGGCGCTGACCCCGGTGAGGCAGCCGCAGAGAAAGAGCAGGAGATAGAACATGGCGGGTTTCCGGAACGAGAGCGGAAGGCCAGCTTAGGTGTCCCGGGGTTGGCCCGCTTCGCGAGGTTGGCCAATACTATTCGTGTTTCGGCCAGGTGCTTCGACCATGCGCAACGCTTCCATCGAGCAGTACGACGCCACGCCCCGGGCCGTGGTGGCCATGGGTACCGACTATCCCGACGGCTACCTGCTGCCGCGCCATCGGCACCGTCGCGCGCAATTGCTGTACGGTGCCAGCGGAGTGATGCAGGTGCGTACCGGCGACGCCGGCTGGGTGGTGCCGCCACAGCGCGCGGTGTGGATTCCGCCGGGCGTCGAGCATGAGGTGCGAATGCTCGGGGTGAGCACCCGCAGCCTGTACATCGAGCCCGGCAGCGCCACGGCGATGCCGGCGTACTGCCAGGTGCTGGCGGTGTCGCCGTTGCTGCGGCAACTGTTGCTGGCGGCGGTGGACATGCCCCTGGAATACGACACCGAAGGTCGCGACGGCGCGCTGGCGACGCTGTTGCTCCATGAGCTGGCGGCGGCCGAGACGCTGCCGCTGCACGTGCCCTTGCCGCCCGAGCCGCGCTGGCTGGCGCTTTGCGAGGCGTTCCTCGTCGAGCCCGACATCCGCGCCAGCGCCGAGCGCTGGGCCGGGCTGCTGCATACCAGCCTGCGCAGTTTCAACCGCACCTTCCGTCGCTACACCGGCCTCAGCTTCGGGGCCTGGAAGCAACGCGCCTGCGTGGTGCAGGCACTGGCGCGGCTGGCCGGCGGCGAAACGGTCACCGCCATCGCCCTGGACTGCGGCTACCAGAGCCCGGCAGCCTTCTCGACCATGTTCCGCCGGGTCCTCGGCCAGCCGCCCAGCGCCTTCCAGGCGGGCGCGCTCAGATCGCCAGGAGGTCCATGAAGCGGTTCACCGGCGTGGCTTCCAGTGACGCCTGGTGGCTGCACAGGTCGAAGATCCTTTGGCAGCGCTGCGGCGGGAAGCGCGTGGCCAGGTTGGCCTTGAACTTCTCCTGCAGCAGCGGAATGCTTTCGGCGCGCCGGCGGCGATGGCCGAGCGGGTACTCCACGGCGACCTGGCCGGTGCTGCTGCCGTCGTCGAAGAACACTTCCAGGGCGTTGGCGATGGAGCGCTTGTCCGCCTCCAGGTATTCACGGCTGTAGCGCGGCTCCTCGACGATCTCCATTTTCTCGCGCAAGCGGTCGATCAGCGGGTGGGCGGCGTGGAAGGCGTCCTCGTAGTGCTCGGCCACCAGGTCGCCGAAGATCAGCGGCACGGCGGTCATGTACTGCAGGCAATGGTCGCGGTCGGCGGGGTTGGCCAGCGGGCCGACCTTGGAAATGATGCGGATCGCCGACTCGTGGGTGGTGATGACGATGCGGCTGATCCGTTGCAGGCGGTCCTTCACCAGCGGATGCAGGCGCACGGCGGCCTCGGCGGCGGTCTGCGCGTGGAATTCGGCGGGGAAGCTGATCTTGAACAGCACGTTTTCCATCACGTAGCTGCCGTAGCCCTGGGGGAAGCTGAAGCGCCGCTTGTCCTCGGGCTTGGTCGCCAGGTCCTTGCTGGTGTGGCTGAACAGGACATCGTAGAAACCCCACTGCGGCGCGCTGAGCACGCCGGGGATGCCCATCTCGCCGCGCAAGGCGATGTCCGCCAGGCGTACGCCGCGGCTCGTCGCGTCGCCAGCGGCCCAGGACTTGCGCGAGCCGGCGTTCGGTGCGTGACGGTAGGTGCGCAGGGCCTGGCCGTCGACGAAGGCGTGGGAGAGGGCGGCCAGCAGTTGCTCGCGGTCGGCCCCCATCAGCTTGGCGCAGACGGCGGTGGACGCGACCTTGACCAGCAGCACATGGTCGAGGCCGACGCGATTGAACGAGTTCTCCAGGGCGATCACGCCCTGGATCTCGTGGGCCATGATCATCGCTTCCAGTACCTGGCGCATGCTCAGCGGCGCTTCGCCGTTGGCCAGGCGTTTCTGCGAGAGGTGGTCGGCGACGGCGAGGATGCCGCCGAGGTTGTCCGAGGGATGGCCCCACTCGGCGGCCAGCCAGGTGTCGTTGTAGTCCAGCCAGCGGACGATGCAGCCGATGTCCCAGGCGGCCTTGACCGGGTCGAGCCGGAAGGAGGTGCCCGGCACCCGCGCGCCGTGCGGGACCAGGGTGCCCTCGACCAGCGGGCCGAGGTGCTTGGTGCATTCCGGGAAGCGCAGCGCCAGCAGGCCGCAGCCGAGGGTATCCATCAGGCAGTTGCGGGCGGTGTCCAGGGCCTCCGCGGAATCGATGCGGTAGTCCAGCACGTAGTCGGCGATGTCCTGCAGGACGGCGTCGTAGTCGGGACGTTGGTTGAGATCGACGTTGGCACTCATCGCGTACTCCAGTGGTTCGTAAGTGGTGGGTTTCCTCTCGGGTCAGGCTGGTTCGGGGATGGTTTTTCTTGTCGTGGCTGCAAGACGCCCCGGCCTTTCGCGGTGGCGGAAGGCCGGAGCAAGGATAGGTCGGTTCAGAAGGCCTCGCCGGGTACGCGCACCCAGCCTTCCATGAGGATTCGCGCGCTGCGGCTCATGATCGCCTTGGTCACCGTCCATTCGCCGTTCGCCTGGCTGGCCTCGGCGCCCACTCGCAGGGTGCCGGAGGGATGGCCGAAGCGTACCGCGCTGCGTTCGCCGCCGCCGGCGGCGAGGTTCACCAGGGTGCCGGGAATGGCCGCGGCGGTGCCGATGGCCACCGCCGCGGTACCCATCATCGCGTGGTGCAGCTTGCCCATGGACAGCGCGCGGACCAGCAGGTCGATATCGCCGGCCGCCACCAGCTTGCCGCTGGCGGTGCGGTAGTCGCGGGGCGGGGCGACGAAGGCGATCTTCGGCGTGTGCTGGCGGGTCGCGGCTTCCTCGGGGGTCTTGATCAGGCCCATGCGCAGGGCGCCGGCGACGCGGATCCGTTCGAAGCGCGCCAGTTGCTGCGGGTCGCCGTTGATCTCTTCGCGCAGCTCGGTGCCGCGGTAGCCGATCTCCTCGGCATTGACGAACACCGTGGGAATCCCGGCGTTGATCATGGTCGCCTTGAAGGTGCCGACCCCCGGCACCTCCAGGTCGTCCACCAGGTTGCCGGTGGGGAACATGGCGCCGCCGTCCTCGCCGTCGTCGGACGGGTCGAGGAACTCCAGCACGATCTCGGCCGCCGGGAAGGTCACTCCGTCCAGTTCGAAGTCGCCGGTTTCCTGGACTTGGCCGCCGCTCACCGGCACGTGGGCGATGATGGTCTTGCCGATATTGGCCTGCCAGATGCGCACCTCGCAGATGCCGTTTTCCGGTATCCGCGCCGGATCCACCAGCCCGGCGTGCAGGGCGAAGGCGCCGGCCCCGGTGGAGAGGTTGCCGCAGTTGCCGCTCCAGTCGACGAAGGGCTTGTCGATGGAGACCTGGCCGTAGAGGTAGTCGACGTCATGGCCCGGCTGGCTGCTCTTCGAGAGGATCACGCACTTGCTGGTGCTGGAGGTGGCGCCGCCCATCCCGTCGATGTGCGCGGCATAGGGGTCGGGACTGCCGATCACCCGCATGAACAGCCGGTCGCGCGCCTCGCCGGGGACCCGGCAGGATTCCGGCAGGTCTTCCAGGCGGAAGAACACGCCCTTGCTGGTGCCGCCGCGTAGGTAGGTGGCGGGGATGCGGATCTGGGGGGGGG
>NZ_KV828437.1:104784-127131 GCF_001836405.1 Pseudomonas sp. HMSC057H01
TGGGGGGGGGGGGCCATGCGTCGTCGTCCTCGGCAATCGAATTCAAGGGCAGCGGCTGCGTTCGACAGCCGCTGCCGGTCGTCGGCGGATGACGCTACGCGTCGCCCGTCCTACCAGGGTGTTTCGCCGGCGCCATCAGGCGCCGGCCGCCTCCAGGAAGTCCTGGGCGAAGCGTTGCAGTACGCCGCCGGCTTCGTAGATGGAGACTTCCTCGTCGCTGTCCAGGCGGCAGGTCACCGGCACTTCGAGCCGCTCCCCGTCGCGCCGGTGGATGACCAGGGTCAGGTCGGCGCGCGGCCGGCGAGCGCCGAGCACGTCGAAGGTCTCGCTGCCGTCGATCCCCAGGGTCAGGCGGGTGGTGCCCGGCTTGAACTCCAGCGGCAGCACGCCCATGCCGATCAGGTTGGTGCGGTGGATGCGCTCGAAGCCCTCGGCGACGATCGCCTCCACCCCGGCCAGGCGCACGCCCTTGGCCGCCCAGTCGCGCGAAGAACCCTGCCCGTAGTCGGCGCCGGCGACGATGATCAGCGGCTGCTTGCGCTCCATGTAGGTCTCGATGGCTTCCCACATGCGCATCACCTTGCCTTCCGGCTCGACCCGCGCCAGCGAACCCTGCTTCACGCTGCCGTCGGCGTTGCGCACCATCTCGTTGAACAGCTTCGGGTTGGCGAAGGTCGCGCGTTGCGCGGTGAGGTGGTCGCCGCGGTGGGTGGCGTAGGAGTTGAAGTCCTCCTCGGGCAGGCCCATTTTCGCCAGGTACTCGCCCGCCGCGCTGTCGGCGAGGATCGCGTTGGACGGCGACAGGTGGTCGGTGGTGATGTTGTCCGGCAGCACCGCCAGCGGGCGCATGCCGCGCAGGGTGCGTTCGCCGGCGAGGGCGCCTTCCCAGTACGGCGGGCGGCGGATGTAGGTGCTCGTCGGGCGCCAGGCGTAGAGCGGGTCGACCTTCTCGCGCTCGCCGTGGGTGATGTCGAACATCGGGATGTAGACCTGGCGGAACTGCTCGGGCTTCACCGCCGCCCTGACCACTGCGTCGATCTCCTCGTCGCTCGGCCAGAGGTCCTTCAGGCGGATCTCCTTGCCGTCCACCACGCCGAGCACGTCGCGCTCGATGTCGAAGCGGATGGTCCCGGCGATGGCGTAGGCCACCACCAGCGGCGGCGAGGCGAGGAAGGCCTGCTTGGCGTAGGGGTGGATGCGCCCGTCGAAGTTGCGGTTGCCGGAGAGCACCGCGGTGGCGTACAGGTCGCGCTCGACGATCTCCTGCTGGATCGCCGGGTCGAGGGCGCCGGACATGCCGTTGCAGGACGTGCAGGCGTAGGCCACCACGCCGAAGCCGAGGGCTTCCAGGTGCGGCAGCAGGCCGGCTTCGCGCAGGTATTCGGTGACCACCTTGGAGCCGGGTGCCAGCGAGGTCTTCACCCATGGCTTGCGGACCAGGCCGAGGCGGTCGGCGTTGCGCGCCAGCAGGCCGGCGGCGATCACGTTGCGCGGGTTGCTGGTGTTGGTGCAACTGGTGATCGCGGCGATGATCACCGCGCCGTCCGGCATCAGGCCCTCGGCTTCCTCGGCGCGGGCCCGCTCGAGGTTGCCGGCGATGCCTTTCGCCGCCAGTTCGCTGGTGGCGACCCTGGCGTGCGGATTGGACGGGCCGGCCATGTTGCGCACCACGCTGGACAGGTCGAACTTCAGTACCCGCTCGTACTCGGCGTCGACCAGGCTGTCGGCCCAGAGTCCGGCGGTGCGCGCATAGGCCTCCACCAGGGCGACCTGCTCGTCGTCGCGGCCGGTGAGGCGCAGGTAGTCGATGGTCTGCTGGTCGATGGCGAACATCGCCGCAGTGGCGCCGTATTCCGGAGCCATGTTGGAGATGGTCGCGCGGTCGCCGAGGGTCAGGCTGGAGGCGCCTTCGCCGTAGAACTCCAGGTAGGCGCCGACCACCTTCTGCTTGCGCAGGAACTCGGTCAGGGCCAGCACCACGTCGGTGGCGGTGATGCCCGGCTGGCGACGGCCGCTCAGCTCGACGCCGACGATGTCCGGCAGGCGCATCCAGGAGGCGCGGCCGAGCATCACGTTTTCCGCTTCCAGGCCGCCGACGCCGATGGCGATCACGCCCAGGGCGTCGACGTGCGGGGTATGGCTGTCGGTGCCCACGCAGGTATCGGGGAAGGCCACGCCGTCGCGCGCCTGGATCACCGGCGACATTTTCTCCAGGTTGATCTGGTGCATGATGCCGTTGCCCGGCGGGATCACGTCGACGTTGCGGAAGGCCTGCTTGGTCCAGTCGATGAAGTGGAAGCGGTCCTCGTTGCGGCGGTCCTCGATGGCGCGGTTCTTGGCGAAGGCCTCGGGGTCGTAGCCGCCGCATTCCACCGCCAGCGAGTGGTCGACGATCAGTTGCACCGGCACCACCGGGTTGACCTGGGCCGGGTCGCCGCCCTTGTCGGCGATGGCGTCGCGCAGGCCGGCGAGGTCGACCAGCGCGGTCTGCCCGAGGATGTCATGGCAGACCACCCGCGCCGGGTACCAGGGGAAGTCGAGGTCGCGCTTGCGCTCGACCAGTTGGCGCAGCGAAGCCTCCAGGGTCGCCGGGTCGCAACGGCGCACCAGGTTCTCGGCGAGCACGCGGGAGGTATAGGGCAGCTTGGCGTAGGCGCCGGGCTGGATCGCCTCGACCGCCTCGCGGGCGTCGAAGTAGTCCAGGCGGGTGCCGGGGAGCGGTTTGCGGTGTGCGCTGTTCATGGCTCGGACTCAATCACGGGGTGTTCGGAAGCGTGTCGCTCGCGCCGTGGCGCAGCCCACGCCGGCCTTTCGAATTCTGGGTGCGGCAACCGTCCGGCGCGCTCGCGTTCGGCGCGCCGGACGGCGTGGATCAGCGTTGCTCCAGCGGCACGAACGCGCGCTGCTCGACGCCGGTGTACTCGGCGCTCGGGCGGATGATGCGGTTGTTGGCGCGCTGTTCGAAGACGTGGGCGGTCCAGCCGCTGGTCCGCGAGCAGACGAATATCGGCGTGAACAGCTTGGTCGGGATGCCCATGAAGTGATACGCCGAGGCGTGGTAGAAGTCGGCGTTGGGGAACAGCTTCTTCTGCTCCCACATGGTCTTGTCGATGGCCTCGGAAACCGCGAACAGGACCTTGTCGCCGACCTCGTCGGCGAGCTGCTTCGACCAACCCTTGATCACTTCGTTGCGTGGGTCGGAATCCTTGTAGATGGCATGCCCGAAGCCCATGATCTTGTCCTTGCGCTCGAGCATCTTCAGCAGCTCGGCGGTGGCTTCCTGCGGCGAAGAGAAGCGTTCGATCAGTTCCATCGCCGCCTCGTTGGCGCCGCCGTGCAGCGGGCCGCGCAGCGAGCCGATGGCGCCGGTGACGCAGGAGTACAGGTCGGACAGGGTCGAGGCGCAAACCCGCGCGGTGAAGGTGGATGCGTTGAACTCATGCTCGGCGTAGAGGATCAGCGAGACGTTCATCACCTTCACGTGCAGCTCGCTGGGCTTCTTGCCGTGGAGCAGGGCGAGGAAGTGCCCGCCGATGGTCGGCTCGTCGCTGTTGCAGTCGATGCGCTGGCCTTCGTGGGTGAAGCGGTACCAGTAGGTCATGATCGCCGGGAAGGCGGCGAGCAGGCGGTCGGCGACGTCGCGCTGCTGGTCGAAGCTCAGCTCCGGTTCCAGGGTGCCGAGGACCGAGGCGCCAGTGCGCATCACGTCCATCGGGTGGGCGTCCTTGGGAATCCGTTCGAGAACTTCCTTCAGCGCCTGCGGCAGGTCGCGCTGGCCCTGGAGCTTCTTCAGGTAGGCGTCGAGCTGTTGCTTGTTCGGCAGTTCGCCGTAGAGCAGCAGGTAGGCGACTTCCTCGAAGATCGCCGCCGCCGCCAGGTCGCGGACGTCGTAGCCACGGTAGGTCAGGCCGGCGCCTTCCTGGCCGACGGTGGACAGGGCTGTCTGGCCGGCCACCTGGCCACGCAGGCCGGCGCCACTCAGTACTTTTGCTTCAGCCATTGCTCTCTCCTTTCTTGAATTTTTTCTGGATGCTGCAACTCGGTTTCACGGGGTTCGCGGACCGGCGCTCAGGCGCACGCCGGGCTCGATGCTCAGGCGTTCTTCTTCTGCGCGAAGAGCGCGTCGAGCTTCTGCTCGAAGCTGTGGTAATCGATGCGATCGTACAGCTCCATGCGGGTCTGCATGGTATCGATCACGTTCTTCTGGGTGCCGTCGCGACGGATCGCGGTGTAGACGTTCTCCGCCGCCTTGTTCATGGCGCGGAAGGCCGACAGCGGGTAGAGCACCAGGGACACGTCGGCGGAGGCCAGTTCGTCGGTGGTGAACAGCGGGGTGGCGCCGAACTCGGTGATGTTGGCCAGCACCGGCACCTTCACCGCGGCGGCGAACTCCTTGTACATGGCCAGTTCGGTCATGGCTTCCGGGAAGATCATATCGGCGCCGGCCTCGACGCAGGCGCAGGCGCGGTCGATGGCGGCCTGCAGGCCTTCCACGGCCAGCGCGTCGGTGCGCGCCATGATCACGAAGGAGTCGTCGCTGCGGGCATCGACGGCGGCCTTGATGCGGTCGACCATCTCCTGCTGCGAGACGATCTCCTTGTTCGGCCGATGGCCGCAGCGCTTGGCGCCGACCTGGTCCTCGATATGCATCGCGGCGGCGCCGAACTTGATCATCGACTTCACCGTGCGGGCGACGTTGAACGCCGAGGAGCCGAAGCCGGTGTCGACGTCCACCAGCAGCGGCAGGTCGCAGACGTCGGTGATCCGGCGCACGTCGGTGAGCACGTCGTCGAGGCCGCTGATGCCCAGGTCCGGCAGGCCCAGGGAACCGGCAGCGACGCCGCCGCCGGACAGGTAGATGGCCTTGAAGCCGGCGCGCTTGGCCAGCAGGGCGTGGTTGGCGTTGATGGTGCCGACCACCTGCAGCGGGTGCTCGGTGGCCACGGCTTCGCGGAAGCGCTGGCCGGGGGTAAGGGACGTCTGGCTCATCACGGACCTCTTAGACGGTGGAGGAAGCGGAGGCGAGCTTCGCCGGCTGGGGTTCCAGCTGGCGCTCGATATTGCGGCGCGACGCACTGATGTGGCGGCGCATCAGCAGCTCGGCCAGTTCGCCGTCACGGTCGGCGATGGCGTCGAGAATGCGGTGGTGTTCGGCGAAGGCCTGGCGCGGCCGGTTCGGTGTGGTCGAGTACTGGATGCGGTACATCCGCACCAGTTGGTAGAGCTCGCCGCAGAGCATGCGGGTGAGGGTGGCGTTGCCGCTGCCCTGGATGATCCGGTAGTGGAAGTCGTAGTCGCCTTCCTGCTGGTAATAGCCGCGCCCGGCCTGGAACGCCTCGTCGCGCTCGTGGGTGTCGAGCACCCGGCGCAGTTCGTCGATCTCGGCCTGGCTCATGCGCTCGGCGGCCAGTCGGCAGGCCATGCCTTCCAGGGACTCGCGGATCTCGTAGAGTTCGATCAGCTCGGCGTGGCTCAGCGACACCACCCGCGCCCCGACATGCGGCACCCGCACCAGCAGGCGCAGGCCTTCCAGGCGGTGGATCGCCTCGCGCAGCGGGCCGCGGCTGATGCCGTAGGTGCGCGCCAGCTCCGGCTCGGAGATCTTGCTGCCCGGCGCGATCTCGCCGCTGACGATGGCGCTCTGGATCTTGCGGAAGACGTGTTCCGACAAGGTCTCGCCGTCGTCATGGGCAATTTCGAGAGGGGGCGGGTTCTGGGTCATGGTACTGGCTGTCTGGGTCGATGTGTCGACAATGTTTGCGAAAGCTACCGCCTGGATTGCGTGGGGTCAATCATTCGTCGCTTGATTGTCGACAATCGTCTAATGCATCGCTGGTCTATGCTTTCCCCTCCAGCCGCTGTGCCAGGAGAGAGTTTCGTGGGCATCTATGACCGTTACGTGTTGCCGCGCCTGATCGACTTCGCCTGCGGCATGGGCGACGTGATGAAGCAGCGTTCGCTGCTGGTGCCGCGCGCCCATGGGCGGGTGCTGGAGATCGGTCT
Organism: Pseudomonas sp. HMSC057H01; assembly: GCF_001836405.1. Taxonomy (NCBI): domain Bacteria; kingdom Pseudomonadati; phylum Pseudomonadota; class Gammaproteobacteria; order Pseudomonadales; family Pseudomonadaceae; genus Pseudomonas; species Pseudomonas sp. HMSC057H01. The sequence goes on from NZ_KV828437.1 coordinate 110,788, forward strand.
GGGCACCGGGCTCAACCTGGGCTTCTACGACGCGGCGAAGGTGTCGGCGATCGTCGGCGTCGACCCGGCCGCGCAAATGCAGGCGCTGGCCCGCGAGCGCGCGGCGCAAATCGGCATCCCGGTGGAAATGGTCGCCCTCGAGCTTGGCGAGATTCGCGCCGAGGCGGAAAGCTTCGACACCATCGTCTGCACTTTCACCCTTTGCTCCATCGCCGCGCCGCTGCCGGCGCTGGGCGAGATGCGTCGGGTGCTGAAGCGTGGCGGCGAATTGCTGTTCTGCGAGCACGGGCGCGCGCCGGACGCCTCGGTGCTGGCCTGGCAACGGCGCCTGACGCCCTGGTGGAAACCGCTGGCCGGCGGTTGTCACCTGGACCGCGACATGCCGGCCTTGCTGCGCGAGGCCGGCTTTCGCATCGACGAGCTGGAACAGGGCTACCTGCCCGGGCCGCGGCCGATGACCTACGTCTACCACGGCGTCGCGCGCTGAATCCGGGCGGCGCTCAGAGCGCCTTGGGCAAGGGCGCGAACAGCGCGTCGATATCGGCCTCGTCAAGCTTCCAGCCGTCGCCGTTGCCTTCGCTGAACAGGCCGTCGGCGAGGGCGGCCTTTTCCTGCTGCAGGTGCTGGATCTTCTCTTCCACCGTGCCGCGGGCGATCAGCCGGTAGACGAACACCGGCTTGTCCTGGCCGATGCGGTAGGCGCGGTCGCTGGCCTGGTTCTCCACCGCCGGGTTCCACCAGGGATCGTAGTGGATCACGGTGTCCGCCGCGGTCAGGTTGAGGCCGACCCCGCCTGCCTTCAAGCTGATCAGGAACACCGGCACCTTGCCGCTCTGGAAGCGCTGTACCGGGGCGCGGCGGTCGCGGGTCTCGCCGGTCAGCAGGACGTAGTCGACGCCGCGCTGGCGCAGGGCGTCCTCGATCAGCGCGAGCATCGAGGTGAACTGCGAGAACAGCAGGACCCGGCGACCCTCGGCGATCAGTTCGTCGAGCATGTCGAGCAGGTAGGCCAGCTTGCCCGAGCTGAGCGCCCGGCCGCTGCGCGCGCCGTCTTCCTGGCGTTGCAGCAGGCGCGTGTCGCAGCAGACCTGGCGCAGCTTGAGCAGCGCCTCGAGGATCACGATGCGGCTGCGCGCCAGGCCGCGCCGGGCGATCTCCTCGCGGACCTTGCGGTCCAGCGCCAGGCGCACGGTCTCGTAGAGTTCGCGTTGCGCCTCGCTGAGTTCGACGAACTGGGTGAACTCGCTCTTCGGCGGCAGTTCCGAGGCCACCTGTTCCTTGGTCCGTCGCAGCAGGAACGGCCGCAGGCGCGCGGCCAGGTGGCTGAGGCGTGCCTCGTCGCCGTGCTTCTCGATCGGCGTGCGGTAGTCCTGGGCGAACTGGCGGGCGTCGCCGAGCCAGCCGGGCATCAGGAAATGGAACAGCGACCAGAGTTCGCCGAGGTGGTTCTCCAGCGGCGTGCCGGTCAGGCACAGGCGATGCCGTGCCGCCAGCTCGCGGGCGGCGACGGCGGCCTTGGTGGTGGCGTTCTTGATGTTCTGCGCCTCGTCGAGGATCAGCAGGTGGAACCGCCGCTTGCCCAGCTCGGCGGCGTCGCGTGGCAGCAGGGCATAGGTGGTCAGCACCAGGTCGTGCTCGTCGATACGGGCGAAGTCGCGGCGCCGGCCGGCGCCGTGCAGGGCCAGCACGCGCAGATCGGGAGCGAAGCGCTCGGCCTCGTCCAGCCAGTTGGGGATCAGGCTGGTGGGCATCACCACCAGCGCCGGCGTGTCGAGCCGCCCGGCCTGCTTTTCCAGGAGCACGTGGGCCAGCGACTGCAAGGTCTTGCCCAGCCCCATGTCGTCGGCCAGCACGCCGCCGCTGTCGAGTTCGCGCAGGGTCTGCATCCAGCTCAGGCCTTCGAGCTGGTAGGGCCGCAGTTCGGCGCGCAGGCCTTGCGGCGGGGTCGCCGGACGAGCCTGGAAACTGCGTAGGCGGCGGGCGAAGTCGCGCAGGTTGTCGCCGCCTTCCCAGGCCAGCGGCAACTCGTCGAGATCGGCCAGGCGCGCCGCGTCCGGTGCGCCCAGGCGCAGCTTGCGCTGCGGTTCGGGGTCGCCCAGGTAGAAGTCGGAAAGCGTCGCCAGCACCGGCTTCAGACGGCCGAAGGGCAGCGCCACGCGCAGCGGCGGGTTGAGTTCCAGGCGCAGCACCAGTTGCTCTTCGTCGGCGTGCCGGGCGAGGGCGCGCGGATCGAGCAGGGCCGGACTGCGGCGGATCAGCTCGGTCAGCGCCGGCAGCAGGCTGACCCGCTGTCCGGCGACCTGGATGCCCAGTTCCAGCTCGAACCACTGGCGGTCGTCGGCTTCCTCGACCTCGGCGTACCAGGCGTCGATGGGCGTCAGGTCGTAGGCGAAGTCAGCGCGGATGTCGATGAACCAGCCCTGCTGGCGCAGGCGCGGCAGATCGTCCTGCATGAAGTGCAGCCAGGCGTTGTCGCCGGGCAGTTCGAACATCTCGCCGGCGCTTTCCTCGAGCGCGTCGCTGCGCCGGGTCGCCGGCTTGAAGCCGAGGCGGCGCAGGGTCTCGCGGTATTCCTGCTCGTGCGCCGGACGCCGTTCGATACGCCGCTGGGCCTCCCGTGGCTCGCTGCCGGGACGCCCGGAAACCGCCTCGCCGGCATAGATGAAGGCCAGCGCCGCGCGGTGCCGGGAAATGCTCTGCATGCGTCCGCTGCGCAGGTCGTAGCCGCTGTGCACGTGGCTGCCGAGGGTCAGCCGCGCATACGGCCGGGCCGGGTCGATGGCCAGGCTGAGCTGGGTGTCTGGGGCGGAGGGTGAAGTCATCCGGTATGTCCTTCGGCGAGACCAGCCGAAACCGCAAACAGCCGATATTACCAAGCTCGGCGCGCTTGCGCAGAGCGGAGATGGACGTATGGCGCGGCGGACGAATGCGACGGGATACGACCCGCACTCGTCGGACCCCGGCAATCCCTGGCGCGACGCGACCTGGCGGTCGTCCGGAGCAAGTACAAATGCGAACGTAATTGAGATACAGTCGCAACCCTTCCGAATCGACGACCGCCTCGCCACCCGCGAGCGCGGCGTCGCCGTGCCAGCCAGACGAGGTAGCGACGATGCAAGGCCCTGTTTCCACCCGGGACGCCGCCCCATGACCAGCCCGGCCCTGGCCGGCGGACTGTCCGTCACCGGCCGCATCCTCGTCGCGGTCCTGCTTGGCTACGCGCTGGCCTATGCGGTCACCGCCTGCCTGAGCATCTACCTGCCGCTGCCGCGTCCCGACCGGGTCTCGTTCGGCAGCCTCGGCTGCTTCGCCGTGTGGGTCGCGGCCATCGTCTACGCCTTCGCCGCGCGCAGCGCCTGGCGCGCCTGCTGGGTGCTGGCGCTGGCCAGCCTGGCGCTGGGCGGCCTGGCCTGGCTCGGCCTCGACTACGGAGCGCGTCCATGAACCTGCGTCAATCGATGTCCGGCCTGCATACCTGGTCGGGGCTGCTGGTCAGCTGGCTGCTGTTCGTCATCGTCTTCGCCGGCAGCCTGGCCAGCTTCGACAAGGAGCTGACCCGCTGGATGCAGCCGGACCTGCACCTGCCCGGCGCGCAGTCGCTGGGCGCCGACCAGGTGCGCGACTGGTTGCGCCAGCGCGCCCCCGATGCCCATGCCTGGTGGATGCTGCCGCCGAGCGAGCGGGCGCCCTACTGGAACGCCGGCTGGGAGCCGCGCGACGGTAGCGAGTTCAAGGTCTTCCAGCTGGACGCGGTGAGCGGCCAGCCGCTGCCGAAGACGGTCGGCGGCGAGTTCTTCTTCACCCTGCACTACGACCTGCACGCCGGCATGGTCGGCCTGTACATCGTCGGCATCGCCGGGATGCTGATGCTGGTGGCGCTGGTCAGCGGGACCATCGTGCACCGGCGGATCTTCAAGGACTTCTTCACCCTGCGCCCGCAGGCGGCGCGGCAGCGCGCCTGGCTCGACGCGCACAACGTGCTGGGGGTGATCGGCCTGCCGTTCCACCTGATGATCGCCTACACCGGCCTGGTGATCTTCATCGTCTACTACATGCAGGCGGGCCTGCAGGTGGTCTACCAGAACGATGGCGAGCGCTTCTTCCATGAAGTGCAGGGCTCCTACGAACGCGAGGAAGTCGGCCGCCCGGCGGGGCCGCCGGCGTCCATCGACGGCCTGATCGTCGAGGCCGGCAAGGTCTGGGCCGACGGCGGCGCGCCGGGCTGGATCAGCGTCCACCATCCCTATGACGAGGCGGCCACCGTGGACATCCGCCGGCGCGACGCCTCGCGCATCCTCGACGACCAGCGCACGGTCAACTTCGATGCCTCCAGCGGCGAACTGCTGCATGCCCAGCCGTCCTATGCGCCCGGCTACGCCACCTACGGCTGGCTGACCGGCCTGCACATGATCCAGTGGGGCGGCCAGTTGGTGCGCTGGATGTACCTGTTGCTCGGGCTGTCCGGGGCGATGATGATCTTCGGCGGGTTGCAGGTCTGGCTGGCCAAGCGCGAGGCTCGCGGCAGTCGCGGCATTGGTCTGGTGCGGGCGCTGAACCTGGCGGTCTGCGGCGGCCTGCCGCTGGCCAGCCTGGCGCTGCTGTGGGGCAACCGCCTGCTGCCGACGCAACTGGCCGGCCGCGACACCTGGGAGATCCGCGTGTTTTGCGCCAGTTGGGCGCTGGTCGCGCTGTGGGCCATCGTCCGCCGCAACAGCGGGACCCTCGGTCGCACGCAACTGCGCTTCGCCGCCGTGCTGGCGCTGGGCCTGCCGCTGCTCGGCCTGCTGCGTAGCCCGGAAGGCAACCTGTTGGCCAGCCTGCAGCGCGGCGACTGGGTGCTGGCCGGCGTCGACCTCAGCCTGCTGGGCCTCGGCCTGCTCTGCGCCTGGCTCGGCTGGCGACGTCGGCAAGCGTCGAGCAAGCCCGCCCGGCGACGCCTGAACGTCCAGGAGGTGGCCTGATGCTGCTGGTCTTCGGCCTCAACCTGCTGGCCTTCACCGCTCTCTGCCTGGCCATGAACCGCCACCACAAGAACCTCCTCGGCCACCAGCCGTCGGCTTCCCGGGTGTTTCTGCTACGCGGCGTGGCGCTGCTCGACCTGGGCCTGGCGCTGGCCTTCTCGATCCACCGGCAGGGCGTGGAGATCGGCATCGTCTTCTGGTCCTGCCTGCTGATGCTGGCGGCCGGCACGCTGGTCCTGCTGCTCGCCTGGCGGCCACGCTGGGCATTGCCTTGCGCCGCCGGAGTGCCGTTGCTCGGCGGGGTGCTGGCGCTGCTGCGCTGAAGGGCGCGCCGCCCATCCGTGCCTCGGGGGCGGCCCGGTCCAGCGTCTATGCTGGTGGTCGTGCTTTCCCCCGGAGGTATGCGCCATGCACACGCCCGCCAGCAACACCGTCGCCAGCGTCATTCCCTGCCTGCGTTACCGCGATGCGCCGGCCGCCCTCGACTGGCTGTGCCGGACCTTTGGCTTCCAGCGCAAGCTGGTGGTGCCCGGCGAGGACGGACAGGTGCTCCACGCCGAGTTGACCTACGCCAGCCCGAACGGCGCCAACGGCATGCTGATGCTCGGTTCGAGCGTCCGCGACAACGCCTACGGTCGGCTGATGCGGCACGTCGACGAAGCCGGCGGCAATACCCAGAGCCTCTACCTGGTGGTCGCCGATCCCGACGCCCTGTTCCGCAGCGCCCAGGCCGCCGGCGCCGAGATCGTCATCGACATCAAGGACGAGGACTACGGCGGTCGCGGCTTCACTTGCCGCGATCCGGAGGGCCACGTCTGGAGCTTCGGCAGCTATGATCCCTGGGCATGAGGCCCCGTCCATTCACCACAGGAGACGCTGCATGAAAACGCTCACGCTGATCGATGGCCAGGAGGTCGCCGCCATCGGCCAGGGTACCTGGCATATCGGCGAGCAGCCCGGCGAACGCAAGCGCGAGGTCGCGGCGCTGCGCGAAGGCATCGAGCTGGGGATGACGCTGATCGATACCGCCGAGATGTACGCCGAGGGCGGCGCCGAAGACGTGGTCGGCGCGGCTATCGCGGGACGCCGCGAAGAGGTCTTCCTGGTCAGCAAGGTCTACCCGCACAACGCCAGCCGCAAGGGCCTGCCGGCGGCCTGCGAGCGCAGCCTGCGCCGGCTCGGTTGCGAAACCATCGACCTCTACCTGCTGCACTGGCAGGGCCGGTATCCGCTGGAGGAAACCATCGAAGCCTTCGAGCGGTTGCGCGACCAGGGCAAGATCCTGCGCTGGGGCGTGTCCAACTTCGACCTGGGCGACATGTACGAACTGGACGGCAGCGCCTGTGCCGCCAACCAGGTGATGTACAACCTGGAGGAACGCGGTATCGAATACGACCTGCTGCCCTGGTGCCAGGAGCGCGGCATGCCGGTGATGGCCTACTGTCCGGTGGGGCAGGGCGGCAGGCTGCTACGGCACCCGGCGCTCGGCGAGATCGCCGCGCGCCACGACGCCAGCAGCGCCCAGGTCGCCCTGGCCTGGCTACTGGAGCAGGGGGTGATCGCGATCCCGAAAGCGGTGACGTCCGCTCACATCCGCCAGAATGCGGCGGCGGCCGACCTGGAACTGAGCGCCGACGACCTGCGGGCGCTCGACCAGGCGTTCCCGCCACCTACCCGCAAGCGAAACCTGGCGATCGTCTGAGTGGAGTACGGGAGAAACGGCCTGCGCTTGTTTCCCCTGGCCGCGGGAATATGACGAAGTTGCCGAGGAAATATTTAAAAAGGAATAAGTAAATATTTATTTCCTGCGTGGGAACTTTCTTCAACTTAACCTGTACTTTTCGCTGTCCCACAAAAAAGCCCCGTCGGGGACGGGGCTTTTCCTTGCATTCGCGCTGATGCTTGCATGATTCAGGCAGCCAGTGTTTTCTTGCGAACTCGATTGATCACTTCTTCCATTTTGCCGGAGTCGTCGTACTGCTCCGGATACAGGCGCTCGCTGTGGCAGGCCACGCCATGCTGGTCAACGATGGTGAAACTGAAGTTTCCTTTACGAGTTGCCTGGATCAGGCAGTCGAACGGCGCAAATGCGGCGGTTAGGGTGCGAATTGCATCCTGAGTACGATGTTGAATAGACATATTCTTATGTTCCTTTACTTTCACGCTTATGGAGCAGCGTATATTGCAAATGTTCCCGCTCCGTGACAGTGCCAAGAAAGCTTTGTGTCGGGGGAACGTACTGGTTATGCCGGCTTTTTTCGAAAAGAGCAAGCTGGCAGTTCAGGTACTAATCAGAGGATCGATTGGCAGGAAAGTTTCCAGGCCAGGATCCTGATCAATCTGCGGGTGGTATTGCGGGACGCCGGTCTTCCCATCGGCCCTGCGTGGCAGGGGATTGCTTCAGAAGAGTGGCGACCGAAGAACCATCGGAAGGCTGTAACCCTGATGGTAGAGCCCTTTTCATCTGTGGGCCCGGTCGTGGGGTAAAGCCTGATTGACTTTCAGTTTGGTACGCAGTCCCGGATTGTATGTCTTTCGACGAAGAAAGGCCAGGACATTTTTTGAGCAGATGTCGTCCCGGCGGCGGGAATGTTTGAGAATTTGTTTCGGCGGACGCCTGCCAACCGGGCAAAGGTTATGGGCCTGGCGTCGGCGGCGCGTGGCAGGATTGCCGTTCCATCGCCGCGCCGAGGTTATCCATGCCGTCGCCCGCTCGCACGCTGCTCGTGGCCTTCGTGTCCGCCTGGTTCCTGCTGGGTGGGCTGGGCCATTTCGTCTTCACCGATTTCTTCGTCGGCATCGTCCCGCCCTACGTGCCCTGGCCGCTGGCGGCGGTGTGGGTCAGCGGGGTCTTCGAACTGCTCGGCGCCGCCGCCCTGCTGGTGCCGGCATGGCGCCGGCTGGCGGCGTGCGGGCTGTTCATCCTGACCCTCTGCGTGACCCCGGCCAACCTCTACATGTGGCAGCACCCCGACCTGTTCCCATCCTTCCCGCCGACGCTGCTGGCCGCTCGCCTGGCGCTGCAGGCGTTCCTCCTCGGCTGCATCCTGGCGCTGATGCTGGCGCGGGACGAGGCGCCGCTGGCACGACGCTAGGCGCAGGCGAAAAAAAGCCACTGTGCGGGGGTGGACAGTGGCCGGGAATGCCAGGAGATGGAGGAGCAATCGGACCTGGCGTGGATAGAGTAGTAGCCGCTCTGTCGAGGGTCTGTATGGCTATTGGTGAACTTTGTGAAGAAGTGCAAAGTAGAGCGGCCAACGGACGAACGGTGTTGCACGCGGCGGGACGCTCGCGGTAGTTTTTTCCCATGATCACGTTTCCCGTGGTCGCCCTCGAAGCCCGGCCCCTGCGCCGGGCTTCGTCGTTTCCGCCCGCCGCGCAACCGGACGCAGCGGGCGGCGACCGGTGCGAAAGGCTCTGGCGTGCGCCCGCACGGCGTCCGGCCAACTTAAAGTTCGGTTGTGCCGACTGCTGTCATAACGCCATCGTTCAGTGGCCTCGGTGAGCCCCCGTACCCCCAGTTCGCTGGGGCTTGCCTTTGGTGTATCCCTTTTGCCCGGCCGCGTGCCGGGCTTTTTTATGCCCGGTCTTCTTCCTTCCGGTTTAGCCGGGGCCCGCGTTTCCTCGGCCGGCCCCTGAACCTCATCGCTGCATCGACGTCCCTAGCTACAGGCGAGCCTGTGGCCGGGGGCTTTCCATCATCCGCAAAAAGGTGAAAACCATGCTGACCATCGACTACAACAGCTATCGCACCACTACCCCCTACGGCAAACGCGTGCGCTTCCTGGTGCTGCACTACACCGCGCTCGACTTCGCCGCTTCGGTCAAGGCGCTGACCACCGGCGCCGCCAGCGCCCACTACCTGATCCCGGCGCCGCACGACCCCAGCTACAAGGCCGCCGGCTTCAAGGGCCAGCGCATCTTCAACCTGGTCGCCGAGGAAGACCGCGCCTGGCACGCCGGCGTCAGCGGCTGGGCGCGCCGCGACAACCTCAACGACACTTCCATCGGCATCGAGATCGTCAACCTCGCCCGCGACGACGACGGCGTGTTCACCTTCCCCGACTACGAGCGCTCGCAGATCAACGCACTCAAGCAACTGGCGAAGAACATCCTGCAGCGCTACCCGGACATGACCCCGAAGAACGTGGTCGGCCACTCCGATATCGCCGTCGGGCGCAAGTCCGACCCGGGTCCGAAGCTGCCCTGGAAGGAACTCTACGAGGCCGGTATCGGCGCCTGGTATGACGACGCCACCCGCGATCGCTATCGCGAAGGCTTCGAGCGCGACGGCTTGCCGCCGCGCGCCGACCTGCTGGAGGCGTTCCGCCTGTACGGCTATGCGCTGCCGGCGACGGTCGACGACGCCTACTTCGCCAGCCTGCTGCGCGCTTTCCAGATGCATTTCCGCCCGGAGAACTACGACGGCGCGCTGGATGTGGAGACGGCGGCGATCCTCTACGCTCTGAACGAGAAATACCCGGCCTGAGCCATTAACCGCGAGCGGCCGCCCGATGCGGCGGCCGCTTCCTTGCCCACCCCCATGGAGGACTTGCCATGACTGCCGTCGCACAGGTCGTCGCCAAGGCGGAAATGCTGATCCGCCGCCCCATCGCCGAGGTCTTCGAAGCCTTCGTCGATCCGGCCATCACCGCCAGGTTCTGGTTCAGCCGCGGCGATGCCCGCCTCGAAGCCGGGAAACGGCTGCGCTGGCACTGGGACATGTACGGGGTTTCCCAGGAAATCGAAGTGAAGGACCTGCAGACGAACCGCCGCATCCTCATCGAATGGCCGAATGGCGACAGCAACCCTTCCCAGGTGGAGTGGCTGTTCGAGGAACTGCCCGGCGCCGGGACCTTCGTCAGCATCCGCAACAGCGGTTTCGTTGGCACCCCGGAAGAAGTCATCCCGCGGGTGGTCGACGCCACCGAAGGTTTCACCCTGGTGCTGGCCGGACTCAAGGCCTGCCTGGAGCATGGCATCGCCTTGAACCTGGTGGCCGACCGTTTTCCCCGCGGCCTCGATGGCTGAGCATTGCCTGAGTGCGCGTCCCGCACCGCGCAGCGTGCCCTCAGGCAATGCTCAGCCGAACGCGAAGTCGGCCAGCAGTTGCAGGTTCAGGCCGACGATCGCCAGCGCTACCGCCCAGGCCAGCCACCGGGTCCCGGCGCCGATCGCCAGCGGGCCCATCAGGCGCCGGTCAGAAACGAACTGTAGCAGCGGGATCACCGCCAGCGGCAACTGCATCGACAGGATCACCTGGCTGAAGATCAGCAGCCGCGCGGTGCCGTCCTCGCCGTAGAGCAGGGTCACCAGCAGCACCGGCAGCACCGCGACGCCACGGGTCAGCAGGCGCCGCGCCCAGGGCGCCAGGCGCAGGCGGAGGAAGCCCTCCATGACGATCTGCCCGGCCAGGGTGGTGGTGACCGTCGAGTTGAGGCCGGACGCGAGCAGCGCCACGGCGAACAGCAGCGAGGCGAGTTCCAGGCCGAGCAATGGCGAGAGCAGCGCGTGGGCCTGCTCGATATCGACCACTTCGGTGTGCCCGTTGCGGTGGAACACGCTGGCGGCGACGATCAGGATCGCCGCGTTGACCAGCAGCGCCAGGGTCAGCGCCAGGCTGCTGTCGGCCACCGCCCAGCGCAGCGCCTGGCGCTTGCCGGCGAGGCTGCGTGGGTAGGCGCGGCTCTGCACCAGCGAGGAATGCAGGTAGAGGTTGTGCGGCATGACGGTCGCGCCGACGATGCCGATCGCCAGGTACAGGGCAGCCGGATCGCTGAGCACCCGCGGGCTCGGCAAGAACCCTTGGAGCACCTCGCCGAGTTCGGGACGCGAGAGCAGCAACTGTACCGCGAAGCAGGCGAAGATCAGTGTCAGCAACGCCACCACGAAGGCCTCCAGCGGCCGCTGGCCACGTCCGATCAGGACCAGCACCAGCAGCGCGTCGCCCACGCAGAGCAACGCGCCCCAGGCCAGCGGCAGGCCGAACAGCAGCTTCAGGGCGATGGCGGTGCCGATCACCTCGGCCAGGTCGCAGGCGATGATCGCCGTCTCGCAGGCCAGCCACAGCAGGCGGCAGGTGCTCGGCGAGTAGCGTTCGCGGCAGGCCTGGGCCAGGTCCAGGCCGCTGGCGATGCCCAGGCGCGCGGACAGCGCCTGCAGCAGCATCGCCATCAGGCTGGAGAGCAGGATCACCGAGAGCAGCAGGTAGCCCAGCTGCGCGCCGCCGGCGACGTCGGTGGCCCAGTTGCCCGGGTCCATGTAGCCCACCGCGACCAGGTAGCCGGGGCCGGCGAAGGCCAGCAGGCGGCGCCACCAGTGGCCGCCACCGGGGACTTCGACCGGCTGGGCGCGACCGGGCTCGGCGGCCTGGGGGGCCGGGGTATCCTTCGCGGACATGACGAAGCTCCTGCCGGACGCGTGCCGGCGCTGCGCGCGCCTTTCCCGGCGCGCCGTGGCGCGCAGGTTGGGCGAGCGGTTCAGGGGGCAGGAAGGAGGAAGTCGGTCAGGCCGAGGCCGCCAGTTGCCGGTGCAGGTCCGGCAGGTCGCTGGCGATCAGGTCCCAGTCCTGCTCGGCGGCGAGGTCCTGGGTCTGGCCGGGGCCGTATTCCAGCGGCCGGGCGATGAACGCGGTCTTCAGGCCGAGGGCGCGCGCGGCCTTGAGGTCGTAGTTGTGCGCCGCGCAGAGCATCACCTCCTGCGGCGGCAGGTCGAGCAGGCGGCAGGCGCCGAGGTAGACCTGCGGGTCGGGCTTGTAGTGGCCGAACAGGTCGGCGCACAGCAGCATGTCCCAGGGCAGCCCGGCGTGCCGCGCGACGTCGAGCATCAGCGCGGTGTTGCCGTTGCTCAGCGCGGCGAGCCAGTAGTCGGCCTTCAGCGCGTGCATCCCGGCGAGCGTGTCCGGCCACGGCCGCAGGCGGTGCCAGAAGCCAGTGATGCGTTGCAGCAGGGCCTCGTCCAGCGCCAGGCCGAACTCTCCGGCCAGGGCCTCGAGACTCTGCCGGTGCAACTGGTCGAGGTGCTGCCAGGGCGCCTGACCGTTGCGTACCCGGTCCATCGCCGGCTTGTATTGCTGGCGCCAGCGGTCGGTCAGTTCCACGCAGGGCAGGGTTCCGCCGAGTTCGCGCTCCAACGCCTGGAACTGCTCGATCAGGCTGGAACGCCAGTCCACCAGGGTACCGAACACATCGAACAGGATCGCGCGCATCGTGCCTCCTCGGCCGTGGCCGTCATCGCTTCAGTGCTTCTGTGGCAGCGCCGTGGGCAGGCCGCGGCCGCTCCAGGCAGTGACCACAAGGGCTACCGCCGCCATCAGGCAGAGTGCCAGCCAGCCGGGGACGAAGCTGTGGCTGAAGTCCTTGAGCAGCCCCAGCGCCGGCGGCGCGAGAACGATCGCCAGCTGGTTGATGGCCATCGCCAGGCCGAGGGCGAAGCCGGTCTTGCCGACCGGCGCGGTATCCGCCACATAGGCCACCCAGGGACCGTACCAGCCGAAGCCGAAGAAGCCCAGCCAGGCCACTACCAGGCCCATCCCCAACGGTGATTGCAGGGGCAGCAGGACCAGCGCCAGCAGGCCGAGGATCACCGCGCCGAGGCAGACCATCACCGGGAAGTAGCGCCCGGCGCGGCAGCGGTCGCTCCAGGCGGCCAGCAGGATGCGCCCGGCGACGCCGCTGCCCTGGGCGACGAACAGCAGGGTCGCGGCCATGCCGATGCCGATCTCCAGGGTCTCGTGCAGGTAGAGTACGGTGAACACCAGGATGCCGTACTGCACCGAGATCAGCGCCACCCCGGAACAGACGATGTTCTTCATCGCCGGGTCGGTGATCATCGCCAGCCGCGACTTCACCACCGCGCCCAGGTCGCGTTCGGCGGGGTTCGCGCCGGGCGCGGGGGCGTCCGGCGGGGTGCGGTAGAAGAGCATGAAGGCCAGCGCGCCGAGGAACGCAACCAGGCCGCCGGCGAGGAATGCGCTGCGCCAGCCGTAGATCCCCGCCAGGTACGGCAGCAGCGCGGCGGACAGCGCGCCGCCCAGCGGCAGCCCGGCCTGGCGGATGCCCATGGCGAAGCCCAGCTGGGTCTTGGCGAACCAGCGCGACACCGACTTGCTGCCGCCCGGCTGCGCCGTGCTGTAGCCGGCGCCGACGACCACCAGGAACAGCAGGATGGTCAGGTAGTCGGTGGCCCACAGCGAGGCGCAGAGGGCCAGCGCGACGATCAGCGTGCCGAGGCCGACCACCAGCCGTTCGGAGTAGCGGTCGAGCAGCTCGCCGGCCACCAGCAGGCCGACGATCGGCACCAGCTGCGCCGCCGACACCAGCAGGCCGATCTGCAGCGACGAGAGTTGCAGGTCGTTCTGGATGAACACGGCGATCGCGCCGATGCCCTGGACGAAGAAGCAGGCGCAGGCCTGGGCGAAGGTGGCGATCAGCAGGATGACCCAGCGGTAGCGCTGGGTCGGGTTCGCGGCGAGGGCGGCGGTCACTGGACGAACTCCCGTGCGAGGGTGAAGTTGGCTTCGCCGAGCGGATGCAGGCGCTGCAGCGACAGGTATTCGCCGAGGGTGCGTTCCATGCCCATGCGCTGGAAGATCCGTTCGCCGTCGAGCTCGGCCTCGGCGCCGTTGGCGCGCAGTTCGTCGAGGGCCTGGCGCAGCAGTTGGCAGTTGTCGCTGAGCGTCACCCGGCCGTCATCGTCCACCGCGTAGGGCGTGTCCTCCATGCCGACCCGCAGCACATCGACCTGGCTGTCCGCCTGCGCGGCATAGGCGGCCAGCCGGCGCACCGCGCAGAGCGGGGTGCCGGCGCGAGGACCGACGTCGAGCGGCCGGAAGTGCTGCGCGGCATGCTGCGGCATCACCGCCGCGCCGACCGTGATGCTGACCTTGCGCTTGCGCACGCCGGGTTCGCCGATGTCGTACTCCAGGCTCTTGGCGCTCTCGATCACCGCGCGGAACTGCTGGTAGGTCTCCGGGAACGGCAGGCGTGGCGAGAAGCCAAACAGCAGGATCACGTTCAACTGGCCGGAACCGCCCAGGCGCAGGCGCGGGTGCTCCACGGCGAAACGGGTCATGGCGTAGCTGCGCACATGCTGCACCCACTCCACCTCGTGGAACAGGCCGAGCTTCTGGCGCGCCTGGATGGCGTTGCGGTAGACCTGGAACTGGGTCATCGGCGAGGTCACCCCGTAGTCGGCGCCCTTGCTGGTGGAGTGGGTCTGCAACTCGGCCCTTTCCAGCGCCGTCGACGGCTGGTAGTCGCGCAGGTCGGCGAGGAAAGCCGGGCTGGAGGCATAGTCGAGGTCGAGCTTGCGCCTTTGCTTCTCCAGCTCGCAGATCACCTGCAGTTCGATGGCCGCCTGGATCGTCACGAAGTGCGCACCGCCCAGGTGCAGCGGGATGGCGCAGTGGCTGACCCGCTCCCACTCGCCGAAGCGGCGGATGTTCTCCTGCACCTCGCTGCCGTTGCGGCTGGCGCCGAAGCTCAGCATCAGGTCGGGGAAGCGGTTCTGCAGGGCGCGGCTGACCGCCTGGTAGATGTCGTTGTCGGTGGTCTGTTCCTGGGTCAGCGGGTTGCGCGCATGATAGTGGTAGTAGCGGCAACCCATCTCGTAGAGCTGGCGCGCTTCGTCCAGCAGTTCGCCGGGGGCGGTGCGGATGGTGGCGCCGGTGCAGATGCTGTCGAGCAGGCGGTCGCCGGTGGCGGCGTGGTTGCGCGGGGTGAACTTGGCGCCGGTGGAGGCGCATCCGAGAATCAGGGTTTTCCGGGATCCGGTCATGGTCGTCTTTCCTCCATTCATCATTCCATTGAGGGCGGAGCGGTCCGCGGCGGACCGAAAGGCTGCCCAGGGCGTCGAAAGTCGTCGGTGTCTCAGGCAGGTGAAAGATGTCGCTGGCGGGATCGTTATGCGTTGTTCTACGAGAGGGATTTAAACCGCATGGCGGCGGCCGTGCGCGGCGCATTCGGCAACGCTCGTTGCCGCCGGCACAAAGACCTTGCGCAAATCGCCCGGCGTTGCGCCAACCGCCGGCACGGCGGCGCAACGTTGCCATTCGCGCAAGGTCGCTCAACTGGCGGCGCGCTGTCGCAGGCAATCCTCCAGGGCCTCGCCGAGGCGCTCGATCTCGCCGTCGTCGGTCAGGTAGTGCGGAGTCAGGCGCAGTACCCCCGGCAGCGCCTGCTCGCGCAGCGCCCAGCGGGCATACTGCGGGCCGATGTAGGAGGCGTTCACGCCGCGCGCGTGGAGGCGCTTCAGCCATTGCTCGCCGCTCAGTTCGGGGGCCGCGTAGGTCATCAACGCGCTGGCGTGCGGCCCTTGTTCCAGCGGCGTCCAGCCGAGCCGGCGGTAGAGCTGCTGGGCGATGCGTTCGCGCAACTGGCGGTTGCGTCGGGCGATGCGCCGGACATCGGTCTGCAACAGGTAGTCGCAACTGGCCTTGAGCGCCAGGCGCAGCCCCGGGTTGAACTCCGAGCATTCGAAGCGCCGCGCGTCATCCCGCGCCTGCAGGGCGAAGGCGTCGCTCCATTGCGCGCCGCCGACGTCCAGCCCGTCGGGCAGGGCTAGGCGCTCCAGGGCACGTTCGCCGAGATAGAGCACGCCGAGTCCCTTTGGCCCGCGCAGCCACTTGCGTGGCGGGAACACCAGCACGTCGCAGCCGGTCGCCTCCACCGCCAGCGGCAACTGGCCGACCGCATGGCTGGCATCGAGGAAGAACAGCCCGTCATGGGCGCGGATGCGCTCGGCTACGCCCTCCAGCGCGGTAGCCGCGCCATGCCCGGTGGGCACCGCGCTGAGCGACAGCAGCGGCGTCTGGCCGGGGGCGAGGTCGTGCAACTGCTCGTCAAGCCGTTGCAACAGCTGTGCGGCGTCGCCGCGTGCGTCGATCAGGCGCAGCTCCAGCCCGCGCTGCTGGCGCGCGGCGAGCAGGCACAGGCTGTTGGAACCATATTCGTCGAAGCTGCTGATCGCCCGTATCCGTGGATGGGCGGCCAGGGCCGCGGCAAAGGCCACCGACCAGGCGCGGCTGGCGCAGTCGAGCAGGGCGATGTGCCGTGGCTGGGTGCCGAGCACTCGCGCGACGCTGTCGCGGACCGCCAGCAAGGGCTCGGCGAAATGCTCGGCGGCGCGCTGCACGCCCCAGCGCCGCTCGGCTTCCAGCCAGCTGTCGAGGGCGTCGTAGAGCACCTGCGGCGGCAGGCTGGCGGAGCCATGGGCGAAGTGCGCGTAGCTGCCCCAGGCCGGGGTCTCGCGGCGCAGGCGCAGCAGTTCGTCGGCACCGAAGGCGTCGGGGCCGGCGGGGAAGAGCGCGCTCATGGCCGCACCGCCGCGATCAGTTCCACCTCCACCGCGGCGCCGCGCGGCAGCTCGGCCACGCCGACGGCGG
>NZ_KV828438.1:0-25643 GCF_001836405.1 Pseudomonas sp. HMSC057H01
TTCTCGAACGCGCGCTGCACCAGCTTCCAGCCGGTCGTTTCCTTGGCCTGGGCCAGTTTTTCAAGCTCCGGATGCTCTTGGACATAGCGCTTGAAGATTCCTGGCGTGACCAGCATGGCGGTCCCGTCGACGGTATGCACCAAAGCCTTGGTGTCGTTGATGAACAGGCGACGGGCCGCGATGCCAGATTTCATCCAGCCAACGAATCCCTGTCCCAGATCAGTGCTTCTGCTAGGCATAAATACATCTTCAACTGCTTCAGGAGCGCAATCTGTTGGCTCCTTGGTCCCTAGTGGCTGCTGTAGGTTCTCCTCCCCGCGAGTGTTCGTAGAAGAAGCAGCCGGTGAGTCGTGGCTAGTGTCTAGCTCTTCTGGTGGCGAATTGATATTACCAAGAAGCGCGTACAAATCATCTGTTTCTTCCTGATCCTCAGCTGAGGGCTTCGCAATCGCCCGCATCTCGTTTGACGGTTTCGCAACGCTCGGCGTAGGTTGGCGGAGCGTCATCTTGGCTTCTGGCGCCTGTCGCTGTTCAATCGAATCGTTGGGGATTTCGCAGGTCGTTTCCGGCTTTTCAGAGGAGGCGTTGCCCTCTTCAATGACGAGTGATCCGCTGTAGGAATCAGGCCGCTCGGCAGGGTCAGCCCAAATCAAGGCTGGAGCGATCTTGAGGAGCGTGAACTTGTTTCTCCACCCAGCACCATTGTCTATCGTGGCCGTCCAGATGGCCTTGTCCTCGGCGTTCGTCTGGATGACGGCCTGGTCCTGGAGCATGTTGAAGAATGACGCGTTGGAGGAGGGGACCCCTTCGATTCCCTGAGCCAGCAGGTAGGCCCTCAACTGATCGGCCGCGGGCTTGCTCACCAGCCAGAGTGCGTCCTGAGTCAGCCACCCGTCGGACGGGCCGCCCGGCTGATTCAGCTTGAATTTGTCCTTCACCAGGAAGCGTAGCCCGTCTGCCAACTGCCGCTGCAGCGACTGCTTCGGTGCAGCCAGCGCTCGATCCGGATTACCTCCCAACTCCTGCGCGACGGAGGCCTGGTCTGCTTTCACGATGATCTCGCCCAGGATCCCGGCGTGCTCGTACTGCCCTGCGAACAAGTAGATCAATTGAGCCCACAGCTCTGGAAAACGACTGAGCCAGTCGAGTGCAGTGCGCGGTAGCAGTTGGTGGATGAGGAGTGCTGAGGCAGCGCCGTGGAGCTGGTATTCGCGGGACTTCACGTACTTGAAGCGGTAGGGCTGGTTGATCGGTCCGTTCCAAGGGTGCCAGGTACTGCCGTCCTGCAGCTCCACCTGCAGGTCTACGACGATCTTGCCTAGGTCGTGAGCCAGGGCGCCATACGCTGCGGCGGCCGACCAGGCTTCAGTCTGGGCTGACTGTGACTCCGGCGCTGCGCCGATCGGGAGCAGGTAGGTCTGCCGTACCTTCAGTGCGTAGGCCACGATCTCCAGGCCGTGATCAATCATCCCGCCTGGATGGGCATGGTGATGGTTTTCTGAAGCCGGGAGCTGCTGGACCAGCTCGGCATAGTTGGCCAGTGGCCGCCGGTAGATCTCCTCGAATTGCTGCTTGGATAGCGAGGCGCGCTGCCAGATGTTCTCCAGTAGCTGGCGGCGGCGAGGCGTGTCGAGCAGTTCCGTACTGCTTAGAGGAAGGAGGAATACCCCTGGGGCAGCTTTGGTTGGTGGGGTGGGGGACGGCTTCCTGGATATCCAGGAAAGGAGTTGAAACATGGGAGGCTCCATCGTGATTCATGGAGCGGGCTTTTCCCTTATTCCAGGGAAGAGGAACAACAGAAAATCCTCACCTCAAGTAGTTGGTATTTTTTATGGCAAAGTGCTACTTCTGGCGCTTGTTTTTTCGTTTTTTATTCGTCGCCTTTAGTTTAAGGTATCTGAATGCTGCTTAAGCTTAGTAAGTCAATGTTGATAATTTTCCATCGCTTCAACGGGGATGAATTGGATACACTTTTTCAATAGTTACCGCGCTGGTGTAGATCAGGCTGCCGTCGCTTATTCGATACCCGGTCAAGTTAAAGCGACCCCGTTTAGTATTTGAGTCGAGATAAACTCGTAGTCGACAGTCACGTATAGGCCCGCATTCGTGTGGTAACACAAGCTTAAGTCTGGCTTGGTCAATAGGGATATGAACCTCTTTTTCACCAGTGATTTGCAGATGCACTTCTGCTTGGGCAAGGAGCTTTTCATCGCCATCGTTGAGGTGAAATCGAATGTTCTTTAGTGAAATAGCTTGGGCTTCATCCGAAAGCTTGCACCAGCCGTCAAGATTGAAAATGCTCATGATGATATCTTCCGCTGCCTTGAGAAGGTGATGATCTTAATCCTTGGGCGTGCAGAGCGTTCTCTCTGCCTTCCGCTCTTCTTGGATAAGTTAGAGCGTTGAACGGGCATGTGTCGAGGGCTAGTGCTAAATTGACGGGTTTCCGTTCGATTACTATTCATGATTATTTCTCTGATTGTTCCTGTTTACACTATATTGGTCGTTTCTTAATGCGTGCTCTGTGCGTTGTCGAACTCTTTTGGTCGTTTTGTCTCGTGGATTTGTGCGAGGTGAATATGTACGCTGGTGCACCGACACCGTATTCTAAGTTCACCAATATGGAGGGAGGTCTATTGATCCGTCGGTGCCCAGAAGGGACCGGCATATGGCTATAGAGAGGTGTTCAACATGTGGTATCACGGCATCTTACAGCCAACGCTGTGGCAACTGATTGTCGCGACTTTGGCGCTGACCCATGTCAGTATCATCAGTGTGACGCTATATCTGCATCGCCATTCAGCTCATCGCTCGGTGCAATTGCACCCTGCGCTAAAGCACTTCT
Source organism: Pseudomonas sp. HMSC057H01 (assembly GCF_001836405.1). Classification (NCBI taxonomy): domain Bacteria; kingdom Pseudomonadati; phylum Pseudomonadota; class Gammaproteobacteria; order Pseudomonadales; family Pseudomonadaceae; genus Pseudomonas; species Pseudomonas sp. HMSC057H01. The sequence goes on from NZ_KV828438.1 coordinate 2,846, forward strand.
TCCGTTTCTGGCTGTGGCTGACGACGGGAATGAACACCCGTGCGTGGACGGCCGTTCATCGCCGGCATCATGCCTGCTGCGAAACGCCCGACGATCCGCACAGCCCGAGGTTCAAGGGGCTGCTCACGGTGTTGCTGCGAGGTGCCGAGCTGTATAGAGCCGAGGCTCGCAATCCGGAAACCTTGCAGACCTATGGCCGAGGCTGCCCGGACGACTGGCTGGAGCGTCGCCTCTACAGTAGGTTTCCGAACGCCGGGCTGGGCCTCATGCTCGGTGTGGACTTGGTTTTATTCGGCGTCGCGGGGCTGACAGTCTGGGCGCTGCAGATGATCTGGATCGCCTTCTGGGCTGCCGGTGTGATCAACGGTCTGGGCCATGCTTTCGGCTATCGCACCTTCGAATGCCCGGACGATTCGAGCAATCTGCTGCCGTGGGGAGTCCTCGTCGGCGGCGAGGAGTTGCATAACAACCATCATGCCTACCCGGGCTCGGCCAAGCTTTCCGTGCAGGCCTGGGAGTTTGATCTGGGCTGGGCGTGGATATGTCTGCTGAGAGCACTCGGACTGGCTCAGGTCAACCGTGGGCTGCCCACCATCCAGTGGGACTGTGACAAGCGAGCGCTGGATCTGGAAGCCAGCGGAGTCATCCTGCGCAATCGTCTGCTGGTCATGGCCCAATACGGGAAACGGGTAATGCGGCCGCTGGCACGCGAAGAAAGCGCTCGCTGTGATGCGGCGACCCGGCATTTGCTGCGGCGCGCCAGCCGTTTGCTGGTGCGGGACCCAGACAGGCTGAGCGATCTGCAGCAGAGCCTGTTCCATTCAGCTGTCGGCAGGAGCCAGGTGATGCAGCTAGCCTGCGCGCATCGCCTGGCGTTACAGCGCACATGGAGCGATGCGGGGGCTGACCTGGGCGAAGTACATGCGGCGTTGAAACGCTGGGTAACCGAGGCGGAAGCCAGCGGGATACGTCCGTTGAGGGAGTTTGCCGGGCTACTGTGCAGCTACAGCCTGTACGCTCCGCGGCAGATCGTGCCGTAGATTCGCCGTTGAAGCGGGCACGAGAAGTCGTGGAAGAGGGGACGTACCGGTCTGGGGATCGACTTCAAGAGGAGATCCATGTTTCATGATCGCCTGCTAGATTTGCAACGTTGCGTACGCCACTTACCGTGAACGCCAGCCTGTGGATACCGAGACTATTTTCGTGGTACCGAGCAGGGTCGACTGCGACCGGGCCTGTCGGCGTTTGCGCGAGGCGGGTGAGCGGATGGCGTTGCGTCCACTGCCTCGCTGAGCCTCTGAATGGAGCAGTCGTCGCGATACAAGGGGCGGCGGGTCAGGGGCAGAGAGCTGGGGGCTCCGTTGTGTCGGCTCGTTACGATTTGGAAGACGCCCAGTTCCCCGGCCTCGAACACCAGCGCGCTGGCGGCCATTAACAGGCGCCAGGCCCGGTAGGTGGGTTCGCCGACATATTCGACGGCAAGCCCCTGCCGCTGCTCTAGGCGAGAGACCCAAAGGCGCAGGGTCAGGCCGTAGTGACGGCGCAGTGATTCGACATCGGTGACTTCCAACTGCGCCTGTTCCATCCTGCGCACAAGGCTGCCCAGGGTATCCGGCTGGCCGTCGGTGAAGAGATAGCGATTGATCAGGCGGGCTGACGCGGTCCGTTGCCCCCCGTCCGGGCACTGAGTGATGCCCTGGTTGAGAAACAGCCCAGAATCCTTGAGAAGGCGGTGTACCGTGTCGAAGAATAGCGGCAGGTTGTCCGGGCCAAGGTGCTCGGACAGTCCGACACTGGCGATCTTGTCGTATACCTGCTGACCTTTTAGGTCGCGGTAGTCGCAGCATTCCACCGTCACTAGCGCCTGGAGCCCCGCCGCGTCTATTCGTTCGCGGGCCAGGGCCAGCTGTTCCCGGCTTAGGGTGATGCCATGGGCGTGTACCCTGTGGTATTGCGCTGCATGGAGGATCAACGCGCCCCAGCCACAACCGATATCGAGCAGGTGCTCGCCGGGATGCAGCTGGAGTTTCCGGCAGATCAGCTCAAGCTTGGCCCGTTGAGCCTGTTCGAGGCTATCGTCGATTTGCTCGAAGTAGCCGCAGGAGTAGACCATCGCCGGATCCAGCCAGAGTCCGTAGAACGCATTGGACAGGTCGTAGCGGAAGGTGGTGGCGTCGGGTTTTTCTGCGTCCGAGTGCATCCCCGTCGTAATCTGTTGGCGCAAGAACCCTTTCTGTCTGTCGGATTCCGTAGTGACCGAGCTCGGCAGCATGATGGCGCCGAACAACAGGCGTGCGCGTCGGTGCCAGACCTTGCGCTGGGTTTGCATGTGCTCCCTGAGCGCCAGGGCAGCGAAGAGGTCGCCCTCGATGTCGAAGTCGTCGCGGAAATAGGCTTCGGCCAGGCGCTGTGGGTCGCTATTGCTTAGGATCATCTTCTGTACGCCGTCCGCATGCCTGTAGACCAAGGTGAATGGGGCCTGAGTACCGGCAGTGGGCCCCAGTTGCAGGAGTGTGCCGTCCCACAGCCGAGCGTTCATACGGCTACTTGTGCCACGGAACAACTGGCCGAGCAATTTTGACGACTTGCGCGCGCTGAGGCTGCGGGCGTGGCGGGTGGTGATCTCGGCGACGTTGCGCCACTTGCCGGAGGCTGTTCGGGGGGGCAGGCGATCGCTGGCGAATAGGCGATCCCAGAACGCCGAGGTAACCCCGAAGTGCCCGGCTTGCCAGAGTGCGCTGTGATGCAGATGGTGGCATAGCTGGCGGCGAGCCAGCCAGGCGTTGCCAGAGTGATCGAAGTGATGCACGGCGTGATGGGTCAGGATGTACGCTAGGTAGCCTGACATGATGCCCAAAGCCAGCGAGGAGCCTCTCCAGGGGCCGAGTGCGAGCAGCGCTGGTAGGTAGACCAGGCCGATGAACAGGGCCGCACTGGACAGGGTGGATAGCCCTATCAGCGCGCCGGGCCGTTGGTGATGGGACTGGTGCCATTGGCGAAAGGGTGATAGTCCGTGGAGGACAAAGCGATGCAGGAGGTATTCCAGCAGCGACCATGCCACCAGACCTAACGCGGCCAGCAGCAGGCATTCCAGACGCAGTTCTGCGGGGCAGAAAAGGCCGAGCCAAACGGCCAGCACCAGTACCCCGACAACGTAGAAGGCGATATCGGTCCGGTGTACGAGCTTACTGTGTTCGAGCTTGAAGAGTGGCATGTCGACCTCGGTTCATCCGGAGCGGAGTGTCCTGTATGGTCCTGGCCCAGGTCTGTCTGATATCGAACTTACATCGCGAGTAACCGAGTCGAGGTGCCCGGAGCGAGGTCAGATCAGACTGATGTCCATGTGCACGCCGACCCCCACGGAACTCTCGATGACATCACGCACGAGCAGGGACTCGATTTCCGAACGGGTATTCGCCAGCAGAACGACATGGCCCTGGGCGATAGCCTGTCTGAAGGGACCGCTGACTTGGCTGACATCCACCGATGCGCCGACCGCTCCTCCGAACAGCGCTCCCAGGGCGCTGCTCCAACCCAGCAAGGCCAACGGTGCATCACCGAACAGGCTGGCCTCGGTTCGCGTCAGAGCGAATGTGACCAGCGTGCTGACGAGGAGCCCCGCTAGCGCGCCGGCTGCGCCACTTGACAGCACCTGGATGAACGAACGCCGGCGCGTTGTTGGAAGTGGAACGTCTTCAGCGCCGAGGATGCTTAACTGTTCGAGGCCGAGGCCTCGGTCGACCAGACGTTTGCGAGCGCTTTCGGCCTGCGCCCGGAGGTTGAAAACGGCCGATACCTGGTGGCTGTAGCCAACCATGGCAGATCTCCCGGAAGGTATGGATTCCCAGTCTACGGGCGGGGGCCAGCGACGTCTGTGCGCAAGCGAACCCAGGGCGGCCGACCTGCGCATCGCTGCCAGGTCAGGTCGGAGTCTTTTTACCCGCAGTGGCGGCGCGCCGCGCTTCGAGAATGGCGTCGGCCCAGGCCAATGGCCACTGGACATAGCGCTGTTTGTCGAACTCCCTTTTCCAGTTTTCGGTTTCCTCCACGTTCAGTTGCGTGAAACTGTTTGAGCCTGCCTCCTTGGCTTCCCGGAACGTGGAGTACTCGACGCCGTTGTCGCCGCCGAACTTCTTCAGCGGTTCTTCCGGCATCCGCGGCTGGAACCACCCCTGGGGTTCCGCCGGTGCGTGGGCGATGAAGTAGTCGCGCAGGGTCCGTCCTTCGGGTAGATGACCTTCGGCAAGTAGCCGGGGTACGTAGATATCGTCGTCGATGTTCATGGTGTCGCCTCCGGAAGATGAAGAGGGTGAGCGGCCTGGCGCGCCGTCTCGTTGCCGTGCGACGAAATCCTCATCGGGCGGGCAGATAGGGAAGCAGGCGATCGGTCTCGCGCTTGACCACCGCGTAGCATTCGCAACAGAGCGCTTCCAATTGCGGACGGTCGAGAACGGTGATGTGCCCTCGGCTGTACTTGATCACGCCGAGTTTCTGCAGCTTGCCGGCCGCTTCGGTGACGCCTTCGCGGCGGACCCCCAGCATGTTGGCGATGAGTTCCTGGGTCATGCTCAACTGGTTGCTGGGTAGCCGGTCGAGCGACAGCAGCAGCCAGCGGCAGAGTTGCTGGTCGATCGAGTGATGGCGGTTGCACACCGCGGTCTGAGCCATCTGGGTGATCAACGCCTGGGTGTAGCGGAGCATCAACTGCAGCATCTCGCCATGCCGATTGAACTCGTCCTTCAGCTTCTGTCCGGGCAATCGGTAGGCATGCCCAGCGCTTTGCACAATGGCGCGGCTCGGAGTGCTTTCCCCACCCATGAACACCGCCACGCCGATGAGTCCTTCGTTGCCGACGACGGATATCTCCGCGGAGGCGCCGTCCTCCATGACATACAGCAGCGAAACGATGGCGTCGGTGGGGAAGTAGACATGTCGGAGGGCATCGCCCGATTCATAGAGGACCTTGCCGAGCGGCAGTGTAACTCGCTCCAGGTGCGGGATCAGACGCTCTTGTATCTCCTGGGTAAGCGCGGCGAGCAGATGGTTCTGCAGGGGAGAAACGTCATTGGTCATGTCGGCCACCAGTGGGTTCCCTGTGGTGGTTAGGCGTGATTGCGCTTGACATTGCCAGTGGAGTGGGCGCAGGGGAAACGCAGGGCGCTGAGATATTTTCGAGGATCAACTCTGACAGTGTAGCCGCAATGGCCAGGAAAAGCGTGGCTAGCGATGAGAGGCGGAACGGAAGGGCGAATCCCCCTTGGGAGGGATTCGCTTAGAAGTGATGTGGCTAGGGGGCGATGTCCAGGCGCAGATCACGGATGAGCTGGGTCACCGCTTCGGGTGTACGCCACTGTTCGGTGCCTATGCCGGTGCTGAATGCCTCGATGGTGCCCGTCAAGGCATTACCCAGCAGGATGCTCATCGCTCCGTCCCGGTCTCGTGTGCAACTGCACGTGAACGGTGAGAAGGAGGGTTCGATGAGCTGCCGGGCCTGCTCAAAGGTCAGTCTCATGTGCCAGGCTCGCTCATTTCTGTTGTGAAGACGGCCCCTGGTGCCCGGCTTCCTGGCTCATCAGGTCGTCGTCACCGCGGGCGGCCTGCGGTTGTTGCCCATTCTTCACGGGATCGCGAGTTGCCTTGGCGTCTGACTCCGGCTTCTGTTCAGAGGGCTTGCGCTCGGAGTAGCGTTCCGCCTTGCTGGGGCTGGCAGGGGGCTGGCCGGACTGGTGCTCGGGGGGGCTGTTGGCGCCATTACCATTGCGCGGCGCTTGCTTGGTGTGCTTGTCCATGATGTTGCCTCGGATCGTGTCCCGCGCTCGGCGAAAGTGTCGAACGCTGGGACAGGCATTGTGGTGAGCCGCGGTCTTGCTGTCGGTGCGTTGCCGCACCCAGGCGCAACCCGGCGCTTCGACTCAGTAGGGGAGCGGCGCTAAGTGTGGCAGCGCACCGACCCGGCCACCTGAGACGGTGCAGGCTGGAAAAGCCAGGGGTCGGCAATCGTGCCGGTGCCGGTTTGCAGTGGAGTTCATCATGAATACCCCTACGGAGCCCTCGTCAGCCACGTCCGGACCCATTTGGGACGCACATCGTGCCGAAGGATCGACGGAGCCTGGCACCGACGATGCCCATACTCTGTTGCCGCCGTATCCTCCGGCTGCACTGCCGGTCTGGCTTGCCAGCGAATGGGCGTGGCTGGGCGAACGCGGACGGGCGGTCGCGTGTCTTTCTCGGCAGTGCTATGCCGGGACCCGTGCATGGGTCTTGAAGCTCCTGCCAAAACATTCCCGTTGAGCCGTCATTCAGAACAGGTGCCTGGCGCACCTGGAGTGGGCTTCGCGAGGACCTCGTCGAGGGTGGCAGATCTGCTTGGCCGACTCTGCTGGCGGCGCACCTCCCCGCCGTGGAACGACCGGGCCCCGGTACGCGAGGAACTGTTCGGCGTCGAACGCCTCGAGCAGCACGGAGAAAGCCTGGCCGCAGCCCAGCCGGTCACTGCGTGTCCTCCCATCGTCCGCCCCCTGCGCAGGCGTCTTGCTGACAACGCGGCGGCGCTGCTGACGGCATACCGGGCCAGCGCCAGCGAACTGGAGCGAGGACGCAGGGTGGTGCCCGCCGCTGAATGGCTGCTGGATAATTACCACGTGGTGGAAGAGCAGATCCGCGAGATCCGCGACGACCTGCCTCCCGGCTATTACCGGCAGTTGCCCAAGCTCGCGTCGGGCCCCTTTGCTGGCTACCCGAGGGTCTTCGGGTTGGCATGGGCTTTCGTCGCGCATACCGACAGCCATCTCGATCTTGAGTTGTTGCGGCGTTTCATCGCCGCCTACCAGCGTGTCCAACCGCTGAGCATCGGGGAACTATGGGCGGTGGCGATCACCTTGCGCATCGTCCTTGTCGAGAACCTGCGGCGCCTGGTGGACCAAATCGGCCAGGGAAGGGCCGAGCGGGCCGAAGCCGATGCCCTGGCAGATGCCCTTCTGACGCCCGGCTGCGCCGCCTCGGCACTGGCAACGGACATCGCCCGGCGCTCGCCGGCAGCCTTGTCGGAGATCTTCGCCGCCCAGTTGGCCAGGCGCCTGCGCGATCAGGACCCGAAGACAAATCCAGCGCTCAACTGGTTGGACGAGCGGCTCCAACAGCAAGGCAGTTCGGTGGAGCAGGCGGTGCAGCACGCGCAGCAGCGGCAGGGCGCCTCGAACGTCAGCGTGCGTAACGTCATTACCAGCATGCGCCTGATCTCTGCCATCGACTGGGCGAAACTGTTCGAAAGCGTGAGCCTGGTTGATGCCCGCTTGGATGCGGACGGCTCCTTCGGCAGGATGGACTTCCCCACCCGGAACCTCTATCGCAGCGCCATCGAGCAACTGGCCCGCAGCGCTCCGCTCAGCGAACTGGCTATCGCCGAACAGGCGCTGGCGAAGGCACACTCCACCGCGGCGCCCGGCATACTGGGCGAACACTGGAGCGAGCCGGGCTACCACTTGATCGGCGGCGGACGTCGCGCGTTCGAAGCCCATATCGGCTTCCGGTCGCCGCCGTCATTGTGGCTCGGTCGTCTCGGCGGACGTCTGGGGATCCTCGGCTATGTCGGCGCAACGCTGCTGCTCAGCGGGCTTCTGCTCGGCGTGACCGTCTACGTCCTGCAGGTGCCGGGGCTGGGAGACGGTGGGTGGCAGTGGCTGGCGCTGGTAGGTGCCCTGTTCGTTCCGTTCAGCGAGGCCGCGGTGGCGTTGGTCAACCGTGCGGTAACCGGTGGAGTGGGAGCTGCCATCCTACCGGGACTGGAACTGGCCGATGGAATACCGGAGGAGCTTCGGACCCTGGTCGTGGTGCCGACCCTGCTGGGCGGCGAAGCGGAGCTGCTGGAGCAGATCGAGCAACTGGAGGTGCATTATCTAACCGGCACTCGCGGCGATCTCAGCTTCGCCCTCCTGGCCGATGGCATTGATGCGCGACAGTCCGTGCTCGAGCGCGACGTTCGGCTGCTGAAACTGGGCGCCGCAGCGATCGAACGGCTCAACCGGCGTCATGCTCCGGCCCCCGGCGGGCCGCGTTTCCTATTGCTGTACCGGCAGCGCCGGTTCAATCCGCAAGAACGGCGCTGGATAGGCTGGGAGCGCAAGCGTGGCAAGCTACATGAGCTGAACCGCCTCTTGCGGGGCGCGACCGACACCAGCTTCGCCAGCCTCGGCGAGTCAGGACCGACGGTGCCTTCCGGGGTGCGGTTCGTCATTACCCTGGATGCTGACACACGTCTGCCACGTGAGACGTTGCGGCGTCTGATCGGCAAGATGGCCCACCCTTTGAACCAGCCGCTGTTCGAGGCGGCGACTCAGCGCGTAGTTAGTGGCTACGCTATCCTCCAGCCCCGGGTTACGCCGGCACTGCCGCTTGGCCGAGAAGGCTCGCTTTATCAGCGGGTGTTCTCCGGACCGGGTGGAATGGATCCATATGCAGCCGCGGTCTCGGATGTCTACCAGGACCTGTTCGGCGAAGGCTCTTACACCGGCAAGGGTATCTACGATGTAGATGCCTTTGAAGCCGCCATGGCCGGCCGCATCGGTGAAAACAGCGTTCTCAGTCATGATTTGTTCGAGGGCATATTCGCCCGTGCAGGACTGGCTTCCGATGTGGAGGTGGTTGAGGAAGCGCCGGCGCGCTTCGATGTTGTCGCTCAACGCTTGCATCGCTGGACGCGCGGTGACTGGCAACTGCTGCCATGGATCATCGGTCATTGGCGCGGTGAATGGGCAGTGCCGTGGGTCGGCCGCAGCAAGATGCTCGACAACCTGCGCCGTTCGCTGCTTGCGCCTTCCGCCGCGCTCGCGCTGCTGTTTTCCTGGTTGCTGCCGATGCCTCAGGCGTTGTTCGGCAGCCTGCTACTGGTTGGGAGCCTGGCACTCCCGGCCTGTCTGCCGGTGTGCCTAGGACTGTGGCCACGGCGTCGCGGTATCGGCCTGCGTCATCACTTCAGCGCCTGGGCCGCCGAACTTCGGCGCGCTCTGTTACAGACGCTGCTGTCCCTGGCTTTTCTGGCCGATCAGGCTTGGCGCATGGGCGATGCGATCGTGCGGACGTTGCTGCGGATGTTCGTCACTCGTCGCCATCTGCTCGAGTGGACCACCTCCGCGCAGTCGGTGGGGAAACCGCGTCCCGGGTTGGCTATCAGCTATCTACAGATGGTTGGCGGTACCTCCCTGATACTTGGCGCGGCGGCACTGGTGCTGTATTTGCAGCCGTCCTCCCTGGCTCTGGGCGTACCCTTCATGCTGCTCTGGGCACTGGCGCCGGCCTTGGCGGTATACAGCAGTCGAGTGCCGCGGCCGTCGAAGCGCAAGGTCCTGGCGCCGGAGGAGGCAATGGGGCTGCGTTTGATCGCGCGACAGACTTGGCGATTCTTCGAAACCTTTGTCGGCGCCGAGGATAACCGGCTACCGCCGGACAATTTCCAGGACCAGCCAAGGCCCGTGGTGGCACACCGTACCTCGCCGACCAACATCGGCCTCTATCTGCTTTCCGCGGTCGCCGCTCGCGACTTCGGCTGGGCGGGCACGCAGGAAACCCTTGAGCGCCTGGAGGCGACCCTGGCGGCCATGCAGCGCCTATCGCGCCATCGGGGGCATTTCTTCAACTGGTACGCCACGCTCGACCTGCATGTGCTTGAGCCGGCCTATGTGTCCTCGGTCGACAGCGGCAACCTGGCCGGTCATCTGATCGCCTTGGCCAATGCATGCGAAGAGTGGCTCGACGAGCCGCTGTCGCCGGCTTGGCGCAACGGGTTGGGCGATACGCTGGCGCTGGTGCGGCAGGGGCTCGATGGGCTTCCCCGTGGCGCCGGACATTGGCGGCGACTACGTACGACCGTGGAAGAGATCCAGGCGCAGATCGATGGTCCGCAGTCCGCCGAGACGGGCTTGGCAGGATTGCGGCGGCTCGCGGAGAAAGCCGTGAGAGATGCCGTGGCATCGGCCCCCCGGGGAGTGGACGCAGTTTCTGATGAGCTTCTGTTCTGGCTCGACGCACTGAGGAACTCCGTGGTCGAACACCAGCGTGACCGCCTGCTTTCCGCTGCGCCGTTGCTGGAGGCTCGCGTGCGGAGCGTGGCGAAGCAGGCCCGGGCCTTCGTCGCCGGGATGGATTTCGCGTTCCTCTTCAATACCGAGCGTGACCTGTTTTCTATCGGTTATTCCCTGGCCGACAACAGCCTGGACAGCAGTTGCTACGACCTGTTGGCCTCGGAGGCGCGCTTGGCCAGCCTGATAGCCATCGCCAAAGGCGATGTCCCTACCCGCCACTGGTTCCGCCTGGGTCGTACGGCGACACCGGTGGGGACGGCATCGGCGCTGATATCTTGGTCTGGCTCGATGTTCGAATATCTCATGCCATCGCTGGTCATGCGGGCGCCCGTCGGCAGCCTGCTGGAACAGAGCAATCACCTGGTGGTGGAGGTGCAGCAGGCCTACGGGCGGAAGAAAGGTGTTCCCTGGGGCATCTCGGAGTCGGCCTTCAACGCGCGGGACCTGGAGTTCACCTACCAGTACTCGAACTTCGGTGTGCCGGGGCTGGGGCTTAAGCGCGGTCTGGCCGAGAACCTGGTGGTGGCGCCGTATGCCACGGGGTTGGCGGCGATGATCAAGCCGCGTGCGGCGTTGTTTAACTACGCGCGCCTGGCCGAACTGGGTGCGCGCGGGCGCTACGGCTTCTACGAAGCGCTGGACTTCACGCCGTCGCGGCTGCCCGACGCGACGGCGGTGGCGCTCGTCCACAGCTATATGGCCCATCACCAGGGCATGAGCATCGTGGCGATCGCCAACGCCCTCGATGAGGGGCGGATGCGCACTCGCTTCCATCGCGAGCCGATGATCCGTGCGGTTGAGCTGCTGCTCCAGGAGCGCATTCCCTCCGATGTCTTCCTGGCCCATCCGCGCGCTGAGGAAGTGCGCGTCTCGTCATACGAAGCCGGAATCGAGGCCTCGACGCTTCGGCGCGTAGCATTGACGCCGGGCGAGTCACCAGTTACCCACCTGCTTTCCAACGGTCGCTATTCAGTAATGCTGTCCGCTTCGGGCGCTGGCTACAGTCGCTGGCGTGACATCGCCGTGACCCGGTGGCGAGAAGATCCGACGCGCGACGACTGGGGCTACTATGTCCTCCTGCGCGACGTTCATGACGGCCGCACGTGGGCGGCCACCACCCAGCCGAGCGGGCAGGTACCGGTCAGCGGAGAGATCCTCTTCGACGAAGACCGGGCGGAATTCAGCCGCCACGACGGTAGTCTGAGCAGCGTGCTAGAAGTCTTAGTCTCGGGCGAGGACGACGGCGAGGTGCGGCGCATTACCCTGGTCAACAACGGTCGTCGTTCACAGGAGATCGAACTGACTTCCTACGCTGAGTTGGTCCTCGCGCCGGCTGCCGCTGACGATGCCCATCCGGCGTTCTCCAAGCTTTTCGTGCAGACCGAGTACGTCGCCGAGTACGCCGCCCTAGTGGCTACCCGGCGTTTGCGCTCCGGCACCGAGACGCCGGTTTGGGCCGCGCATTTCGCGGTGGTGGAGGGCTCCCTGACCGCACCTGTCGAATACGAGTCCGACCGTGCCCGCTTCCTTGGCCGCGGAAGGACCTTGCGCGATGTCTTGGCGGACCTGCGGCAGCCGTTATCCGGCAGCGCCGGCACGGTGCTCGACCCGGTTTTCTCTCTGCGCCGGCGATTGCGTATCGCGCCTGGGGAAATGGCGAGGGTGTCCTTCTGGATCGTGGTCGCTGAGACCCGCGAGGCGCTCTTCGACCTGATCGACAAACACCACGAGCGCAGCGGCTTCGACCGCGCCAGGACGCTGGCCTGGACCCAGGCGCAGGTACAATTGCGTGATCTCGATATCGCCGCCGGAGAGGCCGCCGATTTCCAGCGCCTGGCGGCGCCGCTGCTGTATGCCGACGCACGTTACCGTGCGCCGCCCGAGTCGATCCGGCACGGTTCAGGGCCTCAGTCCGGGCTCTGGCCCCTGGGGATATCCGGAGACCTGCCGATCCTGCTTCTGCGACTTGACGACAGCGACGACCTTGAACAATTGCGGCAGATCCTGAGGGCTCACCAATACTGGCGGACGAAAGGCCTGGAGGTGGACCTGGCAGTCGTCAATGAGCGCGCTTCGTCCTACATCCAGGATCTCCAGGTGGCGATCGAGACCGCCGTGCGCAGCAGCCCGTCGCGTACCCGTGAGGGCGAAGACGCGGCGCGGCGCGGTCAGGTGCACACCTTGCGCGCCGATCTCATGAGCCAGGAGGGCAGGGCGCTGTTGCTGGCGGTCGCACGCGTGGTACTGCTCGCCCGGCGAGGGCCGATCGCCAGTCAACTGGCCGCCCTGTGCTCCTCCAGGCCTATACCGACTCCGGCTGCGACTGCTGGTACGGCGCGACTGGTGGCCAGCGACGAGGGGGGGGCGGATAAGACGAGTCTGGGTGAGGCTCTCGAGTTCTTCAATGGGCTAGGTGGCTTCGGCAGTCGCGGCCAGGAGTACGTGATTCTTCTGGAAAAGGGTGAAAGCACACCAGCGCCATGGATCAATGTCATCGCCAATCCCCGGTTCGGCTTCCAGGTCTCGGCGGAGGGCAGTGGCTATACTTGGGCGGAGAACAGTCGCGAAAATCAACTGACGCCCTGGTCCAACGATCCGGTCGGCGATCCCTGCGTAGAAGCGTTCTACCTCCGCGACGAGGACAGCCGGGCGCTGTGGAGCGTCACTGCGCGGCCGATTCGCGACGATGGGCTCTACAGCGCACGCCACGGATTCGGCTACAGCCGTTTCGGCCATCGCTGCCAGGGCATCGACATGGATCTGGTGCAATTCGTCGCGCTGGCGGACCCGATCAAGATTTCCCGACTGGTGCTGCGCAACCTCTCCGGCAAGTCACGACGGCTGTCGTTCACCAGCTATGCGGAACCGGTACTCGGCAGCGCCCGGGCGACATCGGCGGCCTTCATCGAGACCTGCCAGGATGTCGAAAGCGGTGCGCTGCTTGCGCGCAACCCCTGGAACGCCGCCTTTCCCGGGCGTGTCCTGTTCGCCGACCTGTGTGGCCGCCAAAGCAGCTGGAGCGGTGATCGTCGCGAATTCCTCGGGCCGCTCGGTGACCCCTCGGCGCCTGCGGCGCTGCTCGGCGAGGCGGGACTTTCCGGATGCACGGGGGCCGGGCTCGACCCGTGCATGGCGCAGCAGTGTTCGATCGAGCTGGCACCGGGGGAGGTGGTGGAAATCGTCGCATTATTCGGCCAAGCGGACTCCCTGGCTCATGCCCGTGATCTGGTCACGCGATACCGTCGGACTGATCCGGAAGAGACGCTGGCGGGTGTTGGTAGGCACTGGCGGACCTTGCTTGGAGCCGTTCAGGTGAGCAGTCCCGAGCGTTCGCTGGATATCCTGCTCAACGGCTGGCTGCTGTACCAGACCCTGGCCTGTCGCGTCTGGGCGCGCTCGGCGTTCTACCAGGCCAGCGGCGCCTATGGTTTCCGCGATCAACTGCAGGATGGCATGGCTCTGTCCCTGGCCGCTCCGGCGCTGACCCGCGAGCATCTTCTGCGCGCCGCCGGTCGGCAGTTCCGCGAGGGTGATGTGCAGCACTGGTGGCTGCCGCACTCGGGACAGGGGGTAAGGACGCGGATTTCCGACGACCGGGTCTGGCTGGCGTATGCTGCCTCGCTGTATCTCGAGGCGACGGCCGACATCGGGATTCTCGACGAAGTCCTGCCGTTCATCGAAGGGCCGCCGTTGCAAGAGGGCGAGCAGGACACCTTCTTCCAGCCGATGCTGTCGGAGCAGTCCGCGTCGCTATTCGAGCACTGTGCACGAGGCCTGGACCAGTGTCTGACGCTGACCGGTAAGTTGGGCTTGCCGCTGATTGGTTCCGGCGACTGGAACGACGGCATGAATCGCGTCGGTGCCGGCGGCACAGGAGAGAGCGTCTGGCTCGGCTGGTTGCTGCTGGAGACTCTCGCGCGCTTCGATGGCTATGCCCGTTCGCGTGACCCTGAGCGAGCCCGTCACTGGCGCGAACATGCCGGGCGGTTGCGTCTGGCCATGGAGCGCGAGGCCTGGGACGGCCACTGGTATCGCCGAGCGACCTTCGATGACGGAACCTGGCTGGGTTCGAAGGATGGTGAAGCCTGCCGCATCGATTCGATCGCACAGTCCTGGGCCGTCCTGGCGGGCGCCGACCCACTGCGGGCGGGAATGGCAATGACCGCACTGGAGAGGTACCTGCTACGTCCAGTCGATCGATTGGCGCTGCTGTTTACGCCCCCTTTCGACGAGAGGGGCACGGATCCCGGCTATATCCGCGGCTACCCACTGGGCCTGCGGGAGAATGGCGGGCAATACAGCCACGCGGCCATGTGGGCGGTCCTGGCATTTGTCCGCCAGGGCAAAGGGGACAAGGCGGGGACATTGCTTTCCTTGCTCAATCCAATCAACCACGCGCTCACACCGGAACAGGTGGAACGCTATCGAGTGGAACCCTATGTGGTGGCCGCCGATATCTACTCCGAGGCGCCGCATGTCGGCCGTGGTGGCTGGACCTGGTATACCGGCTCTGCCGCCTGGATGTACCGCGCCGGACTCGAAGGTTTACTGGGAATTCGCCGGCAGGGTGCCTGGTTGCTGATTGATCCGTGCATTCCGGTGACATGGTCGGGCTTCGAGGTAAGCCTGGAGGTGGAGGGGGGGCACTACGAGATTCAGGTGGAGTCCGGAGAAGGGCGAAGCCACGGCGTGCGCGAGGCTTTCCTCGACGGCGTCGAAGTGGAGTGTATCGATGGCCAAGTGCGGGTGCCTCTCGATTGTCAGCGACACCGCTTGCGACTGAGCCTTTAGTGCAGTAACCGAAGAGGGTTAGGCTCCGGAAAATGCACATAGGCGACATGGTCTTATGGCAGCGAAATTCTAAATAAGGTAGCTGGGTATAATTGTTTAAATATGAGTATTAAGCTGGTTGAGCGGAAGGCTAATATTTAAAATCGCTTTCTAACTTTTTGCCATGGAATGGCTAAATAGTCGAAAGGGTTATATTCCAGTCAGAAAGGCATAGATGAGATGGAGGTGCTAGGCAAACCATATGTTTGACTCGGAGCGAGTACGGGCCTTTTCCGCCTCCAGGCGACCTTTTCGGGTAGGGCTTTTACCCTTGTGAACCATTCCCTTCACCTTTCAAGCCATTTCCCCTTTGACCCATTTGCTCCTGCTACGGCTGCTCATCGAGGAGGCAGGTGTTGATCCAGATCCATCGAGTCGTAAAGCACGCGAACCACCTCGAGGACCTGAGCTGTCGCCACCCGGTAGAAGACGAAGTGCCTGCGCCGAACAACCTTACCGACGTTGGGCATCGAGCGGCAGTAAACGAGGTGGATGCTGCGCAGGCCTGGCCCCTCTTCTTCGCGGCTGAGGCTGCCGAGCCGCAGTGGGTCTGTCGCAACCGCTTCCAGGGCGGTGCCGATGAGGGCCTGGTAGCACCGGCGCGCGGCATCGCCGAATCGGTTGTGGGTGAAGCGCAGGATATCGACGATGTCCGCTTGGGCATCATGGGATATGCGGTACTTGGCCATGCTTCAGTGGCTCGCCTGGTTGCCGAGCTCGTCGAGGTATTGGGCCAGGTCGTCGCTGGTGATCTCGTCGTACTCGCCGCGCTCCAGTTGCATCAGCCCACTGGATGTTGCGTTGCGGAGGGCTTCGAGCTTGGCGCTATTCTGGGCTTCCTGCTGCAGCAACAGGCGGAGGCCTGCCCGGATGACCTCACTGCGGTTTTGATAGCGGCCGGTCTCCACCAGCTCGTTGATGTCCTGCTCCAGCGGATCGGGAAGGACGACGTTTCGAGTTGCCATGAGGGGCTCCAGTCGGCAGATAGCTAGTGGCATAATATGCCATAAGGCTTGCCAGATCATCTTTTTTGGCGTATAGGTGATAGCAGGATGCCTCCCTTTGGGAGCCAGGAGATTGATGATGAACGCGCACACCAACAAAGGTTTTGCCTCCCGGATCGGTTTTGGTCTGGGTACGCTTGTGCGTTTCTGCCTGCATGATCGTCGGCCTGCAGTGCGCTGGGTCAAGCGGACCTGCCTGGTCGTGGTGCTGTTCGTTATCTTTGTACAGAACTTTACCTGGCTGGCCAGCACATTCATGACCTTGTTGTCGTTTGGGCTGATTGGTGTTGTGTTGGTTAAGGGAGACCTTTCTATTTTTCGCCAGTTGGACGAGGATGAGGCCCAAGCAGCTCCATATGGCCGAGATGTTTTCGGTAATGAATTGGACTGGATGGGGCGAAGAGATGATGGAGTACTCTCTCGTGAAGATTAATAAAAAAGGGGCTTGTTAGCCCCTTTCTGTTAGTCCCCTTTGGGTGAGAACGACGATATTGCCTGCTTAGCTACGCCACCACCCTGTGCCCCAGCCTGTTGGACCCCTTTGACTCCATTACTGAGATCGCTGAGGAGAGCTCCAACTTGGACGCCTGCCCAGCCTACAGCAGTTACCCACAGCATGGGCAATATAATGAACATCGCCCCCATCACGAAGTTCAAGATTGCATCTTGAGTCGCCGTATTCAGTCCCATGACTGGGTCGAACGAAAGATGTGGTGATCCCGAACCATAGAAAGCATCAAGTATCGTGCTATCGATATATCTGGCTAACTGAAACCAGAAGTCGACGAATATCATTGCAAAGAAGACGACCGTCATCGTCATGGCAACTTTCAGTTGATAGGTGCCGATGACCAGAACCATCGGAATGCAGATGACCATGGCCATCTTCAGGAATGACATCACCATCGGCAGCGCCTGGCGGACCATATCCATCGCCGGGAAGTAAGCCAGGCTACCCATTGCCACTCCGAGGGTGCCTCCGGCACGAGCCAGTCCATTCCAGATGGTGCCGCCAACCTGCCCGCCGTAATCGGTGTAGACGTTGCCCTTGACCTGGCTGGACGGTGAAATCACCTGGCGGATGACTGCCTCGCTCACCTCGTCCTGGTTCAGCCATTTCGCCCACTTGAGGAAGCTGGTCATCAGGTCCGGATCCACCTGGCCCTTGATCCGATCACGCAAACCGATCCCTGAGTCAGCCCACCACTGCTTGCAGGTAGGGTAGCCACCACCACCGCCCACCTGGGGCAGCCCGGCGTCGCGGGTGGCGTTGTAGGGCCACGACTGACGGGGACTCTTCGAGTAGTCGGTGTCGTAGTACCCCGGGGTGTTCAACAGGAATCGGGAGCCGATCCAGTTCAGGTCCTGTAGCGCCTTGTTGTCCTCGGCGACGGAGCCCAGATCGGGTTGCCGCATGAACAGCCGCGCACGAGAAGGTCCGTAGCAGTCCCTGGAAAAGTCAGCGATTTCTTGTGCCAGCAGCGGGTTGTTCACACGGGTGTTATCCACCTCCATACGCATCTGCCGCAGATCCGTGCCGCAAGGAATGGCCGCTACCGCGCCGGCGGTGAAGCCCTTGGACAGGGCGTGCATCATCGCCCACCAGAGCGGCATCTGCGCACTCTTGCCGGCCAGGCTGCTGAAGGAGCTCGACCAGCCGGTGTCCGCCGGTGCCGGCAGATTGTATTGGCACTGCTGGGCGCGGGCCTGGTCGAACTCGATGGTGTCGAAGCTCACGTTGACGACCGGGATGCCCGCAAGGGCGACCACAATATAGCCGACGTAGATATGCGTCTCGATGCGGGCCAGAGACAGCACGCCCTTGTTGCCCTCGTCGGCGCCTTCCCCGCGAACTTTCAGCCACTCACGCATCACAATGGCCACGAAGGGCACCGCGAACAGCCCTGTATCCGAGATCATGTTCCAGATCCCGTTGTTGATGATCCAGCCGAGGAGGGTGAGGTAATACTCCAGGTAGTCATTGGTCATGAAGGTCATGCTGCGCCTCCCGTGCGGAAGTAGGCTTTGCTGAATTCGATGAGCAGGATCAGCAACAGCACCAGGATCTCGATCCGCCGAATGCGCTGCCGCTCATGCGCGCTCAGTTCCCTGCGCTGCTTGAGCCGGAACCAGGCGATGGCCAGGGCGCAGTACAGCAGCGCCCTCCAGGAGAACAAACTCCAGTAGTTGCTTTGCCGCCAGGCCTCCAGGCCCTGGATGCCGCCGAAGTGGTTCAGGGCGAAGAGGCTGAGCAGCGTACCGACCACTGCCAGACCGACGACGATCAGCACTCCGACCAGTAGCTGGCCGAGGAGCTTTCGGGTGGTGAGCGTATCTGCCATCACGGTCTCCCTCCCGACTTGCCGCCGGCGGCAGAGGGGGCCTGCAGGCGATCGAGGCGATCAGCATCGGGCGCCGACTCGAACACGCCACTGGACCCTGAGGCGCGCTGTTGCCCGCGCTCGATGACCCGCATGGGCGAATTGCTGGCCAACTCGCGACGGAGTTCCAGTTCGGTCTTGAGGTTCGAGATCTCCTGCTGCAGGAGGCTGGTCTGCTGATCGACGGCTTGGGTGGCCAGGCCGTTGGCGGCGACGTTGGGCTCTTTGGCGCCGGCGAACATCAGGCGCTGCAGTAGCAGTGCCTTGCTGAGCACGTCCATCAGGGAGACATCGGACGCCAGGCGGCGCGCCAGGACGTCCTGGTCACGCTCGTCGCGCAGCGCCTCGATGACGCCGCGGGTAATTGGCAGAGCATCGGTGCCGGCCGCAGCCAGGTTCTCTGCAGTCAGTGGTTTGCTCTTCGACAGCAGCTCCTGCAGCGACTGGAGCTTCTTGTCGTAGGTCTCCTGGATCAGCGGGGTGAGGCCGACGCCTGCAGCCGTCACCGTCTTCTGGCAGCCTTCGCAGGTCTGTTGCTGTTGTTCGCCCAGTACCCGGGTGGCGAACGCGGCGGCTTCCTGGGGGGAGGACCAGGTGTTGCAGACCAGGCCATTGTTGCATGTGGCGGAAGGCACGCTCGACGAGTCATTCACTGAGCGGCTGGTCAACAGGTTGTAGCCCGCCCGGGTCACGTCGTTGACGATGCGAATGGGCTTCTGGCCGGAGCCGCCGGCCTTGTCTCCACCGACCCAGGTTACGCCATCGTTGCCGCCCTTCTTCTCCACCGCTTCGAGGGCGGATACGGCGTCTTTCCCGCCAGAGGCCAGCGTGGCGCCCAGGGCCTGGCCTTCGGCGATTTTCCCCCAGCCGGTCTGCTCGCCAGCGATGTCAGCCATCTTCTCGGCGATCGCTCTGCAAGTCCCTTTCGAGCGGTCGTAGTCGATCCGCGCCTGCAGGATGCCATTGGTGATCAGGTTGTAGAGCTGAGGGTTCGCGCGCTGGATGATCAACGCCGGCAGCGACATGACCGCGCCGGTCGCGTTCTGGATGACTGAGCCCATGATGTTCTGGAAACCCTGTGTGGCACCGTTGAGCTGGTTCTCCAGGGTGGTGCTCAGGTTCATGTTTCCGCACATCATGTCGTTGTTCCAGCCGAAGCCGACGCCGATCGAGTCCATCTGGCCGGCGCTGCCCATGCTCACCGCGCTGCCGCCGCCAATGCTGTAGAGGACCTCGTCGCTGAGCACCGTGCCGGTCTTGGACACGTTGATCGGGTCGTCGGCCTGGGCAAGTTGCGCTGCGAGCAGCCACGTCAGTGCGACCGAGGTGATGTTCATTCGCATGATTCGTCTCCGTGTCCTTATTGGAAGTCGGTACTGCCGAGGAAGATCTGCCCCTTGCGCTGGCAGCAGGAGTAGGGACGCCAGAGCGCCCAGGCGTAATCGCCGTCGACGGCTTGCGTCTTCGGTCCTGAGTTGGGAAACACCGCGCAGTTGAGGCTCAGGGACGGGGTCAGCTCCTGCCATTTCCCGGTAGAGGCATCGCCCTCTTTCAGCTCGCCCGCCGGCCAGTAGCCGTCCTTGGGGGCTGCGCGCATGGGGAGGTAGACGTGGAGTTGGCCGATTCGCGTGGTGATATCGCCGGCGCGCTGGGCGATGACGGCTGCCGTCTTGTAGTCGTCGGTCTGGTGCAGGAATCCGCTGCGCGGATAGAGGTTCCCCCACATGTCGCCGGAGAAGATTCCCCCCACCTCGCGCAGCCCTGGGACCAACGCCTCGGGGTACACCTGCTCGGGAATTCCATGCCGCCAGCCAATGGCGTCCAGTGTGCTGAGGAAGTAGGGCACCAGCGGGAAGGTAGCGCCAGGACAAACGTACCCAGAGGCGCTGGCGAACCGGCTGAACGTGGCTCCGCCAGGATGGCCGATCACATCCGCTTCCTTGAAGCGGCCGATGCTGTTCTCGGTCTTGTAGTTGGTGGTCGCGTCATTGCCGGCCTGGGCGAGTGGATTCGGTGTGCCCAGCGCCGACACCTCGGTCCAGGGGTTGCTCCCGGTATTCGCATAGCTGGAGACGACTGCGTCAGGCACGTAGTGGCGGACCTTGACCGACGTCTTCACCTTGCAGCCATGTGGGCCGCAGAGCAGCCAGTAGCAGATCCCGACGACCTTGTATTCGAGGCACTGGGGCGAAAGGGTGGAGGAGACGATGGCGGCGCTGTTGATCGCGGCCGAGGCCGTGAACGAGAGGCTGAAGGTGGCGGCCGCCGCTGCCAGGCGGCGGAGGTTGTGGCTGGTCATCAGCGCGACCTCCTGGCCTTGGCGATCAGCTCAAGCGCGCGCGGTACATCCGGCTCGCCGTAGACCACGTACTGCCTGTCGACTACCACGGCAGGGATCTTCTCGACACCGAGACTCCACGCATCGGCGACGTCTTGTTGTGCCTTAACCAGTTCTGCCTGCAGGCGTCGCCCCGCAGGGCTTTGTAGTAACTGCTGAAATGCTGCCTGAGCTTGTTGAGGATCCTTGGGTAGAGCGTCAGTCAGCTGCTCCTCAAGGTGCTGCTGGGCATCCAGGAGCAGGACTCGCGATGATCCGGTGGCGGTGACCGGATGAGCCTTGTCGGTGATGACCCAGGTTTCGGCCTGGCTCGCGCCGCTCAGCAGTACCAGTAGTAAGCCAACGGCCAGCGTGTGTGGCTGCCAGCCAGGGGGAGAGTGATGAAGAGGCATGGGTCTGTACCGGTTCGAGGAAGGTACAGACAGCAGACAGGATCGCTTCCGATGGGGCAGCAGGAAATCATCAGTGCGACGACGGAGTATTTTTCTAGCGGATTTTCGGTTGTTTGCTTAGTTCTGTACGCCAGGGGTTAAGCTTCATCCTTAGGGCGGAAGTTTGCCCGAGTCTTCAGTGGCGCAAGGCTGGCGACGATGAACACGCGGCGAAACGGGAACAGCGTTCGTCCATCTAGCTCCCGTGGGTAGTAACGGTGCAGCAGTTCCAGGTAACGATCGAGGAAACGCCGCCGGGCCTCCTCGTCCAACTCGCCGAGCACCGGACGCAGGGCTGACACCTTCACCCAGTCGAAGATCGGGTCGTTACCATCCACCACCTGCAGGTGCTCGGTCTCCCAGATATCTACCTCTGCGCAGAGCGGTGCCAGCAGGCGGTAGTAGTTGTCTAAGGACAGCACATTGCGCTGTTGCATCAGGTAGCGCAGCGCTGGGCTGCCGAGTGGAGAGCCAGCAGGACCGGCGCTGTCCAGCGCGTCGAGCATCAGGCGATACCAGGATGCATCGCGCCAGTTCGGCATGTGCGCCGCCAGGCAGCCGCTGGGGCTCAACTGCCCGAGCAGGCGCGGAAGCAGGCTTCCGTGGCGCTCAATGAAATGTAGCACCGCCGCTGCGAATATCAGGCTGCCCGGACGCTCGGCACACCAGTGCTGCAGGTTGGCACGTTCCCAGGATGCCTTGATCGGCAAGCGCGCCGCCTCTGCGAGCATCTCCGCGGAACTGTCCACGCCGTGCAACTCGGCATCCGGCCAGCGGCGGGCGAGCAATTCGGTGGCAATGCCGGTGCCGCAGCCGAGGTCATAAATCCGCTGGGGGGCGTGCATCTCGATATGATCGAGCAGCTCGACCACCGGCCGCTGGCGTAGCCGGGCAAACTGCATGTAGGCGGAAGGATCCCAGTGTGTCTCGGTGTTCGCACGGCTGAGCTGGTCGTCACGCACCATGGGTGATCTCCTGCTCGGCGGCAATCTGGCGCCCCAGGCTGCGCAAGGTCCCCAGGGCTAGCGCCAGGCCGCGTCGGGTATCGGCATCGCGCAACAGCCGCAATAGGTCTTTAAGGTTCGGCGCTTGCTCACGCAGCACCTCGGCCTTGGCCACGCGCACTGCGTTGCCGACGGACCAGCCGACATTGGTGGCCTGCTCGAAGAGCGATGCCAGCCTGTCCACCATGGCCGGGTCGAGCAGGTCGATGAGATCCGAAAGTAGCGAGAGCAGGTCGACCAGGTTGTCCAGGCGGTGGCCCTCGATCAGTGGCTGCAGCTTGTCGAGCAGGGCCTGCAGGCCCTCCCGGGTCTGCTGGGGGAACAGGGGAATATCGGCCTGCGCCGCGGCGCGAGGCTGCTGATGGCTATCCATGTCGGCTCCTCCCCGTGTGGGGTCAAAGCATTCCGCGAGCGACCGCCCAGTACAGCCCGCGATTGAAACCCTGGCGCAACAGACCGCCAAGCTTGGTTGGCGGGGTCGGCTGGACGTCGTGCCTGTAGTCGTACCATAGCGGCATGCCGGTGTTCAGGCCCATCTGTGCGACGGCCTGAACCCGTCCGTCGTAGGTTGCGCAAGGGCTGCCGAGGCGGATCTCAGCGGCGATGTTGCTGGCGATCACCGGCGCCTGGTTGTGGCAGGCGCCTCCGGCCTTGCTCACCGGTAGATCGACGGTATCGCCCAGGGTATACACCCGCTCGGCGCCATACACCTGCAAGGTTTCATGGTTCGTCGG
>NZ_KV828438.1:25743-86642 GCF_001836405.1 Pseudomonas sp. HMSC057H01
TGGTTCGTCGGCAACCAGCCTTCGTCGGCGGCGGATTGCGACAGGCCACACTCCCTGACGACATCCACTGCGCGAATCGGCGGCGTCGCCATGAGCAGGTCGAAGGGCTGCTCATCGCCCTCTTCGGAATAGGCGATGCGCCGCTCGGGGTCGACCCTGGCCAAGGTGAAACCACGCTGGAAACGAATGCCACGCTGCTCGAATAGACTCGGCAGGATCTCGCAGGTTGGCCGTTGCAGGAACAGGCAGTTGCGTAGCAGCTGGGCAGTGGTGGGATAGGTGTAGACGATCTCCACACGTTCGCGGACGCCCCGACGGCGCAGATAGTCATCGAGCATCAGGGTGGTCTCCACAGGCGCGATCCCGCACTGGTGGGGCACGTTCGGTGTTTTCGGGAAACTCACCGTGATGAAAATCCGGCCCGACTCCAGGTTGGCAAGGCGCTCCGCCAGCCGGCGCGCCGGCTGGTACTGGTAGAAGTGCTCGCCGGCTTCCTTCAGGCCTTCAATCCGCTCGGGAGCCGGCACGCAGCCAGTGGCAATGACCAGATAGTCGTAGCCGTGCCGCTTGCCACTGCGGGTATGCAGTTCTTGGCGAGCGAAATCGAAGCGGACCACCTGGTCGACTCGGAACTCCACTTCTGGGCGCAACAGCGAACGTTCCGGTCGCTTCAGATCTTCCAGGAAGAACTGCTGAAAGGCGACGTACATGAACGCCGGCTTGTAGTAGTGATCGGGCGAATCCGATAGCAGCATCACCTGCACTCTGCCGCTGAGGACCTCAGCGTAGAGCCTGGCCACGAGAAGGTTGGCGAGCATGGTGCCACCTACTCCGCCGCCGACGATGATAACTCGGTCCATGATCCCCTGCTCTTGTGTGATTACTGCAAATACCTATAGCCCAGAGCCAGGAGTTGATGAGGAGGATTTACTGTGAAACTTAGTAGGTATGGCGGAAAAATCTGCGCTGTGTTGGAAGGTTACCGCTGAAATGCCGGGGATCCTGGGACAAGGCCGCAGTCAGTTGTTTCTCGAGGTGTTCCAGGGGCGTCCCGAAGCGGAACGCGCGAAGATCCGGTAGCAGTGACCGGATGAGTCTTGTCGGTGATGATCCAGGTTTCGGCCTGACTCGCGCCGCTCAGCAGTATCAGTAGTAAGCCAACGACCAGCATTTGTGGCCGCCAGCCAGGGGGAGAGTGATGGAGAAGCATGGGTCTGTACCGATTCGAGGAAGGTACAGACAGGAGACAGGATCGCTTCCGATGGAGCTGCAGGAAATCATCAACTCGTAGGTGGTGTATTTTTTCGAGCCGTGATCGAGCGCTGCTGCGTACATAAGTAGGGGTGACGCCTTCATGTCCTGGGTAGCATAATTCCTGTATGTAGCTGGCTAATTGATGTTAAGGAGTGGTCGAAGTCATGGAGCGCTTGCTCGAGAGCATTTACATCAATGCCCGGCCGGCGATGGAGTTGAGGCTTAGCCTCACCAGCTCCGGCCGCAAGAGAATTGTGAAGATGGTGGATGGGGAGGAGGTCGAGGTTCTGCCAGGTGAAGTGCAGGGCATCTTGGAGGCCCAAAAGAGGGATGTTGGGATCCTCGCCGATTTCTTAGCCAAGAGTCTCTTGGCGCGACGCTAGAGATCCTTGGCTAGCCAGTCTATCGCCGACAGCAACGTGGTTTCGTCGGCCATTCCCTCCAGCTTCACGCTTCGTCCCGTCTGGTTGTCCCGTATGACCAGGGTCGGGGTCGCTGTAATGCCGTTCGACCGTGCAGTGTCGATGTCCGTCTTAATCAACTGGTCCACCAGGTCCATGTCTTTCGCACATTTCTCCAGTCGAGACTGGTCCAGTTCAGGAAAGTCCAATGTGCCGCCAGCCAGCCCGCCCCCGTTGCCGGCCGACTGAGCGAAGATCGCATCGATAGCGCTCCAGAAGGCTTTGGCGCCGCCTTGGATCCCCGCGCACTCCACCAGGCGAGCCTGGTGGCGGGCCGCCTCGCCATGCATCTGCAGGGGAAGATGCCGCCAAACCAGGTTCACGTCCGGATGGCTGTCTACCCAGCGCTTAAGCCGCGGGGTGTAGACCTTGCAGAAGGGGCACTCCAGGTCGGCGTATTCATTGATCGTCCAGCGCGCTTTCGCATCGCCGTAGAGGCTGTGGTTGGCTGGCAGCCCCTTCACCAGAAGCTCTACCCCAACGGCGGATGCAGCCAGCAAGACCAGCAGCCCCGCCCAGGGCAGGGCGGGACCTTGAAATCGTTTCGCTGCCCAGCCGCCCTTCAACAGTCTCACGCTTGCCTCCGCTGTGGGGTTTCCGCGCGGTCCACGGCCTCGATGAGCGCCTGTTGGGCCGTATCAGGCTGTGGATGTTGTTGCAGCCATTCATCCAGGAGCTGCTTTATCTGCGGGACGATATCCCGGCGATCGACCGCCCTCAGTTGAATCTGCTGCAACTCTTCGATCAGTACAGGAGCGCATATCCTGAGCGTCTGCAGGGCATCTTCCTCGGGGTTCTGCAGGATCTGGGTCAGGTTGTCGATCAGGTTCTGGGTCAGCGAATTCAGAGCTCTCATTCGTCCTGGCACTCCACTGCCGGTTGGTCTGGGAAAATAATGGGGAAGGGCGGCAGGCCTCGCGCCTTGTCGAGATCCGCTGCGACCTGCAAGGCCGCCTCGAGCTCGTCGCAGCCGGTGGCTTGCATGATGTTGTAGCGCTGGTTCTTTTCTTCGTTCTCGGTCATTGCCAGGGCCAGGTAGAGGCTCGGGGGAACCACACGGAAGAGGTACTCCTTGCCCTTGGCCAGGAGCACGCCCTCGGTGAACTTGCCGCTTTCCTTGCGGGCCGAGAGCATCATCGACTTCTGCGCCGGCGACAGCTCGCGGAACCTGGAGATCTTCTCTACCTCGTCGGGGGGCATGTTCAGGCACAACCACCACTCGATCATGTTCAGCATCGGCGCCCCGGAGGCTGGGATGTCATCGATGTTCTGGGTGGCGAGCCAGAACCAGGCACCCAGTTTCCGCCACATCTTGGTGATCTTCATGGCGTAGGGCAGCAGCAGCGGGTGCTTGGTGATGATGTGCCCTTCATCGGTGATCTTGACGATGGGCCGGCCCTTGAACTGGTCGCGTTCGGCGATGTTGTTTACGGTGTTCAGCAACGAGATGTAGGCGATTCCGAGCTGGGCGGCGTAGCCTTCGCGCGCGTAGGTCGCGAAATCCACCACGGTGAGATCGGCTTCAGGCCAGGGCGTGCCTTCGCGATTGAACATCTCGCCGTCGGCGCCCATGCAGAACATCTGCATGGCTTCCGCCATTTCGGCCAGCCGCGCGCGTCGTTCTGGCGCGGTGCCATCGCTCCTGGAGGCCTGGTAGAGTGCATCGCGCACGTCCTGGGTCAGTACCGTGCGGTTCGCGGCGGCGCAGGTCCTGGCCGCCGCCAGGATTGCCTGGCAGATGGCGCTGCGATCGGCACGGGTCAGGCGCGCGTCCTCCTTCTCTTCGCCGCCGGTGATCATCAGGCGCGCGACGATCTCCATCTCGCCCAGGATGTCTCGCTGGTCGTCCTCGAGGTCGGTCTTGTTGCCCTGGACGGTAACCGAGTCCTCGATGTCTTCGGCATCCAAGATCTTCATCAGGTCGGGGCTCTCGACCAGCTTGATGGCGTCCGCGAACGGCGCCAGGCTGACCCCGGAGCCCGGGGCGAGGCGGATCCGGTGGACCGAGAGGCCAAACCGCTTGGCGAAGTCGGCCAGCAGGCCGAAACTGTTGCCCGCTTCCGCGACGAACATCCGTGGCAGGTACATGGCGAGCATCTGGCTGATGAGGTTGGTCAGGGACGCTGACTTGCCGGACCCGGTTGGCCCGAAGATGAAGCCGTGGGCATTCATCTGCCGGTCCAGCTTGTTGAACGGGTCGAAGGTCAACGGTGCACCGCCACGGTTGAACAGCGTGAAGCCAGGGTGCCCGGTACCGGTGGTGCGCCCCCAGATGGGCGACAGGTTGGCGATGTGCTGCGCGAACATCATCTGGGTGTACCACTCCAGGGCTCGCTTCTCGTTCGGATCGAAATTGCAGGGCAGCCAGCGCAGGTAGCTGTTCAACGGTGCGACTTCGTTCTGCGGTTCGACCGGCACCAGGCCGGCGCCGAGCAGCACGTTGCTCAGGGTGATGCAGCGTTCCTCCAACTGGGTATGGTCGCGGCCACGCACGAACAGAGCGATCGCTCCGCGATAGAGCTTGTGCTCTCGGCCGATCAGGCGTCTTACGGTGGCCACGTCCTCTCGGGTGTGGATCGATGCCTGGGTGTCACCAACGGCCTTTTTCGAGAGCTGCTGCAGGTGCCCTTCCAGCATATCCTGCGGCGTCACGACCATGGTGATGCACAGCAGCGTGTCCTCGGGCATGCGATCGAACAGGGCGTTGAGGCCATCGCCCTTGAGCGTCTCACCGGTGAAATGCCCTGTCAGCGGCGCCTTGTTCAACTGGTCGACCACGATCACTCGGTGCGGCATGGCATCGAAGAGCCATACGCCCTGGGTGGCATCGGAAACAGGCTGCCGATAGAACAGGTTTTGGGAGAAGTCGGTGCCGTCGGCCAGTGGTAATTCATCCTGCAGGATCGGTTCGTCCGGCCGGCAGACCAGTTCGTAGAAACGACGTAGATCCGCATCGGTCTTGCCGAGGTGATCCGGGTGCGGGTTGAACCAGCGGATCAACCAGTTCCTGATCTCCTGGCCGCTCATGCGCGAAGCGACGATACCGGCGTTCGCCAGGCCGCCTTGGATACGCTCGCAGATGGATTTCAGATACGCCGCCGGGTCCTGTCCGCGAATCTGCGCATCCGCGTTGCGGATCCGGCGGTAGACCACCATCCGCACGCGCCGCTGTTGTCCTCGCCAGGGCAGCTTGCTGACGGCGGTGTCGACGAACAGTCCGCCCGGCTTCGAAATGCCCTCCAGGTGATGCTTCATGAGCGCCAGGTACATCTCGCTGAAGGCCGATCCTCGCGCTCGAGGATGGACGTACTGCCTCAACTGCTCCTGGAAATTGTCCCAGCTGATCTCGTCCTGGGCGTAGAACTGGACGATCCAGGGCGAGGTTTCGTGCTCGTCGAAGGAGTTCTGCAGGGCTTCTTTCAATGCGTCCCGGGCGTTCTGCATCCAATTGGGATCGCGGCCCTCGGTGCCCAAGGGCACCAGCTCGAAGAACGCGGCGCGCGAACGCCCATCCTCCAGGAGCATCACTTGCTCGTCGGGCAGGTACTCAGCCCAGGGCAGCAGGTCTACGAACGATGGGTCGTGATCGTAGAGGCGTGACGCTTCAGCCTGCGTGGCGCCATTCTTGCTCCCGGTGTTGGGCAGAGGAATACCCATGGCGGCCAGTCGCGCCAGATAGCGCTCAGTCGCTTCTTCCGCGGCCGCTACGTCCAGCGCTCCTGAATCTTCGGGAGCCTCTGCCGGTACCGACTGAGGCTGTGTGCGACCGCGCAGAAGATTTTGAAAGAGGCTCATTAGTAGTCCTCCGTACGCTCGCCCGGCATGGCGTACTGGACTCGCTGGTAGAAGGGGAACACGGTGGTGTAGCCCGGTACCGGGGCGGGATCGCTGCCGGCCAGGTGCGGGAACACATACATGACCAGGTCGGGATTGGGCAGTCGTTTGAACTGGCTGTGGATCTCGTTGCTGGCCGTGCGGGTGTAGTCGGCCTGGTCGTTCGCGGAGGCAGCCTGCTGCGGATCGATCGGGCGCCGCAGCGTTTGCCTGGCATCGAGGAGCAGCCGGCCACGGCTGTTGCCTATCGAGCTGGTTGCACCTTGTTCCCAGACGTCGAGCATGTTGGCCTCGCCGTGGGGCAGCATCTCCTCCTTGCTGGTGGAGCACGCTGCCAGGGTCAGCGCGCAGGCCAGGCCGGCGCAGAGACGAAGAAGGGGGTTAGTCCAGGTCTGCTGTTGCATGAGCGGCTCCAGAGCTGTAGTCGACCTTGCGGCCCTTGAGTTCGTAGTCGATCGCCAGTTGCTGATCGAGATGCACGGCGACCCGCGCGCCCGGTTGCACGTAGACGGCGGCGAAGGCCTCCCCGTACAACTTGTTCATCCACTGCCGGATGTCGCCGACGCCGCCGGAGAGGATGCTGTTGAGGGCCGAGTTGCTGTTGGTTCCGGTCGTCCCGAAGCTGGTGCCGTTGCCGCTGAAGACGGTACTGGTGTTGTTCTCGTCGGCGTCCAGGAGTTTGGCGATGCCGGCCCCGGCAGCCGTGAGTAGGCTCTGATTGCCCAGGTACTCCTTGGCATTGGATCGGCGATCACCGGCGATGCAGGGGATGCCGTAGGGGTCGCTGATCCAGCCGAGGCCGCCCTGGATGGTTTTCTGGTCGGCGCTGGCGGTCTGGTTGTTGTTGCTCTGGTTGTCATTCACCTCTTCGGCCGGCGCCGGGAAGGTGCGCACGGTCCCGTCGTTGAACACGAACGTGAGGCTGCGGATCTGCCCACGCACGCAGGAGAGTGTCCAGTCGCCCGAGGCGGTCCCGCTGGCTACCGCGCCGGCGACGTCCGGCAGCTCGATGCCGTTGGCGGTGAGGTTGTCCGGGCCGATGAGGATTTTGAACGGGTAAGGATCATTGACCGTCCCGTCGACCGGCACACGACCGATCAGCGCAGACATGGCCACCGAGCCCATGAGCGTCGAGTTCTGCGGCAGCGTGTAGGTCTTGCGGACGAGCTTGCGGTTCTCGAGGTCGGATCGCTGTTGGCCGACGGGGTGCAGCCCGTCATCGATCCGCTCCAGCGCGTTCTGGCCGCGATCGACCGCATTGCCGAAGGAGGTCGGGAAGCTGAATCCGCTCGGTTGGGTGGTGGAGCCGGCGGCCAGCGGCTGGCCATTGGCATCGACTGCGCGGGCGTCCTGGGGCTCGATCCAGACGATGTCCGATGAAGACGAGCCCGCTCCCTGAAAGTGCTGGCCATCCTCTGGTCGCACGCCGAATCCTACGGGCAGGTCGGTGTCGCCGGCCTCGGGAACGTGGGTTAGGTTCTCGAGCCGTTTCTGTACTTGGTCCAGGATCGTCTGGCTACGGTTCTCCTGCTGTTGCTGCAGCTCCTGGGCGGTGTTGTTGAGCTTCTGCTCGATGTTCTGATCGATGTTGCGCAGGCGGCCCTGCAGGTTCTCATTGGCGGCTTTGAGCGAGTCATTCTCCTGGATGACCTTGCTGATCTGGTCCTTGAGCTGCCGGCTTTCCGCCACGATGGTGCGCAGTGTGTCGGCGGGCGTGTCGCCGTCGATGCCCAGGGTTGCCGCTTCTTCCGACGTTACCGTCGGGGTTGCGGCGCCTTGTGACTGCGCGCTTTCCTTCTTGCCCATCATGCTCACGCCGATCAGGATGGCGCCGATCACGACGGGGATGACCAGCAATTTCAGGAGGGGATTACCGGTCAGCGCCACGACGGCCTCCTTTGGGATCGATCTGGCTGATGGAGGAGGGCAGGAGCGCGTCGGCAAGGCCGCGGCCGCGCGTCACCAGATACACGGTGGTGGTGTCGGAAGCGTCGCCCCGGGGTCCCAAGTACGGGTGCTGGAAGGTTGCGGCGACGAAATTGCCCATCAGGTCCCTGGGATCCAGGGCCAGGTGCTGGGCGCTGGCATTCTGCAGCTTCACCGCCGTGACGTAGTAGTCGTCCAGCCGCCAGGCGCCCATGGCGGTAGCCGTGATGGGTAGGCTGGGGAGCAGGGTGGTCAGGTCGAGCTGTCGCTTGACGCGCACCTGACCGACGCCATCTACCGGTTCCACCGTGCGAAGCGGGGCATAGAGCATCTGCGCCGCATAGCGCGTCAGAACCACGGGGACGGGCGTTTCGCGCGGCACGGCCTTCGGTGCTTCTGCCTGCTCGGTCTGTTTCGCTGCTGCCGATGGCTGGGCTTCCCGGGGCTGGCCATAGTGCGGAGCCACGGGCTCGCCGGCGACGATCCTGACCGGCTCGCGCGGTTGTTGATCGGCTGCGGCTTCGGTGGCGGCGATATCGATGAGCATCTGCTCGCCATTGGTCGCGTCCTGCAGGCGCAGGCGCGCCGGAGGAATCGGCTCGTTGGCGAGCAGGTAGAGTGCACCGCCGGTACTCTGGACGCGCAACTTGCCCTGTAGGTCCCGAGGAACGCCAACTCGCACGTTCCTGTCGACGAATACAATGCGTTCCTGGCCGACCGTCAACGGAATGGCCAGCGGAATGCGCTCCCAGCGCAGAATCTCCACCGCTTGGGCCAGTGCGGGAAGGGCAAGCATCAGCAAGAGCGTGGCTGTCGACTTCCGGATCATAGACCTCCCTCCCGCTTGATGGGGGCGACCGGCTCCTCGAGTTCGATACGTTGAGGCGTATCGGAGTAGCAGTCCCACTGCAGGCCGAAGGGATTGGTCTCCGGGTCGACGTCGGCGCGGATGACGTGCAACGGGTAGCGGGCCAGCGCGCGCTTGATCTTTTCGCCGGCGTAATACTCCGTGCTGTCCATGTCCAGGTTGACGGTCCAGTCATTGATCGAGTGCTGGATCACGCGGCCATTGCTCTCGCCAATGCCTCGACCGGGGATTTCCGAGGTGGTGCGCTCGCGCCCCCTGAGCTCACCGGCGTTACGACGAAACTCGAAGTCCTTCTCCAGGAAGACTTTGCAGGCAGGCGTCAAGTAGGCGGCGTAGCGGAACAGGTTGCTCTTGTAGTCCGCCTCGCCGTCCTTGGGCCAACGCTGTACCTGCTGGAAGATGTAGAGGCCGAACGCATAGACACTCTCCGGCGGAATGTCCCACCACAACCGGGTGCTCCCTGAGCGCAGGTCGGGCGGAATGTGGATCCAGAGGTCCTTGCGGGCTTCCCAGACGCAGTAGGCCAGCACCACGATGACCATGCACAAGAAGCCGGTGATGAACCGGAACGTGTTGATGTGTGCCTGCTGTTGCGCGGTGTGTTTTCTGAAACTCATGGGGACTCCGTGCGTCGACTGGTCCAGGCGCCGGAGCGCGTCACCAGGCGACGGTTGCCGAAGACGGGAACGCGCAGCGAGAGGGCCAACTCCACCTGGCGGTAGAACCAGGTATCGGGCCGCCCCCGCTTCATCCGCCGCAGGACGCGGCTGCCGATACCCAGGCCGAGGGCGCCGACCAGCAGCGCGCCCAGTGGAATGCAGGCAGCGTTACCTGCGACCAAGGCAGCCGGGATGCCAAGTACGAACCCGGCTGCTCCGCTGGTGAAGACCGTGATCCACATTTCGTCCGCAGTCAGGCCGCCGATGACCACCGGTTGCCGGTTCAAACGGGTCGGCAGGAAGCTGAGGGTCCCATCCTGAAACAGATGCTCTTCGGGCATGGGAAGGCCCTTACATGATGGTGGTGGCTTTGGTGACGAGATAAATGATCAAGATCAGCAGGCCGATGCCTACGGCCACGCCCGCTCCGAGATCCGACCACTTCTTTTTCCCATCATGGATGGCGTGATAGGTGCCGTAGGTATGCCAAGCGACCCCCAGAAAGACAGCCACGCAGATGAGTAGCGCGAGGAGCATTGCTCCGTCATAGCCGAAGTTCTGGATGGTTTGCATGATTCCCGACCCTTCCCCGCGGCTAGGCGCCTCGGGCTTGGGGAGTGCAGCCAAGGCGACGCCTGGGAGTACCAAAGAGATGGCAGCCAGGCGCAGGCAGAGGGTGGACAGTTTCTGGAGGGTGAATTTCAGCATGAGTGTCTCCGTATGGGTCAGCTGAGGAGGAAGAAAGAGGTGATGCCGAGGAGGACCAAGATCCGTATCGCGGAAGCGCCGGCAGTGGCGCTGTCGAGGTTGTTGGTGGCCCAGCCGCGCCAGGTGCTGTACATCGCCCAGGCGGACCACAGCAGAAGGAAGGTCATCGCTGCTCCAATGAACAGCCCCTCGCCGGCCGATGGGGGAAAGCCAGCGGCGGCCTGGAACGCTGATGTCTGGGCTCCGCTCATGCTCACGGCATCGGCCCTCCGCGCAGGGTGTAATTCCCAGATAGGTCGGAAGGGTCACGCGGTTGGGCGCGGCTGGGCGTCATGTAGTCCTGCAGGCCTTGGCGGATGCGCTGCAGGTCAGCGGCCAGGCGTGAGTAGTCGAAGTAGAAGCGCTGTCCGGGCTCATCGGCGCCCTGGGCACTGCGGCGGGCGGTGTCCTCGAGGGCGTTGAGCTGCCGGATCATCACCTCCAGGTTCGCCTGCTCGGAGGCGCTCGCTGCGAAAGCTCCCTGTGCGACCAGCGCACTGCAGGCCAAGACGGCCAGGCAGCTTCGGCGAAGGGATGGATGTGGAGTGTTCACGGCGAATCTCTTGCAGATCAGGGTGCGATCAGCTTGCCGATCGCCCTGATTCCATTCCGCAAGAAATACTCGGCGCGGGTCCGGGGTATTTTTTTATGAGGTTGCGCGTTTGAAAAACAGCAGGTAGCTGACGGGCAGAGCGACGCCCCAAGCCCAGCCTTGGGCGTTTTGATTACCGATCTCGGTTACGCCCCGCATGAGTGGCTGAACGCTCACCAGCTCCCAGCCTTCCTGGCCCAGACGCACGACCTCGGCCCAGCGCAGAGGGTTGAGCAAGGCGTGGTCGTCGGGTTCCAAGGTGTCTTCTTTGTGTTTGAACATCGCGACGCCCTTGGTGAGGGTTTTGTAGGGAATGACGATGTTATCGACATGGTATTCGAAGGTCTGCTTCATGACGTGCTCCTGGAGTGGTTCGAGTAGAACCGCACGGTTTCAAGAGCAGGAGGAGGGCCTCAACCGAAAATACTAGGCCTAGCACCAGTGAATTTCTGGTGGTTGGCGGGTTTAGAGACACGTATGGACGTCTGGGTGTATATTTCATATATATTTCTAAGGGAGACGGCTGATGCTTAGAAACATCTCTATTGGAGTTTTGCTAGCCATGGCTGCTATGTTGGACAGTTATGGGGTGGCTGCCGCTACATTACGATGCGGGTCGGCAATTGTTAGTGAGGGTGACTTGATTGATGATGTGCTTAGGAAGTGCGGCAACCCTGATAGCCGTAAAGTTGAAGGGCCCGCAGTGGATGGTAGTGGCTATATGGTGCGGGGGGCTGCTACTGTCGAAAACTGGGTATACGGACCAAGGAATGGTTGGTACCAGAAGCTTAGGTTTGTCGATGGAAGGCTAGTTCAGATAAAAGGCAGTATGGACTAGGGTATAGCCGTGGATGGTGTGTTTTTCATCCACGGCTATAAGTCTCATCCGGCAGATGATATAAGGGTAAGGATATTTGCGATTGGTAGGCCTTGTGCGTCGGAAATAAACACGGTTGCACTAGCGCCTGCACGAGAAACTATCTGTTGTAGGTTGCTAGGATTAGACATGCCGCCGTTGTAATTGGCTTGGAATTGCTTGCTGGAACTTGCTATGTCTAGAAGTTCAAGTAGAGTGCTTTGGTTGGCGGATTGTGCGGAGTTCATACTGATTGATGTGTTTGATCCTGCCGCTCGCAGCGCCTGCTGGATGTTGTTTGAAGTGAGTTGGGCACCATTAAAGTTGGCGCTGAATTTTTTAGTGTTGCCCGCGATGTTGATGGCCTGTAAAAGGGTGGATATATTCGCCGCCTGAGCGGTGTTGACGCTGATACTGGTACCCGAGGCCGCAGCGCTGATCGCTTGCTGAAGGTTGTCTGCTGTTAGTTGTGCACCATTGAAGTCGGCGCTAAACTTTTTCGTGTCTTTGGCAGAATTGATGAGGGCTAGCAGGGTGCTTATATTAACCGCCTGAGCGGTGTTGACGCTAATGGATGTTCGGGTTCCTGCGGCGTCTAAAGCTTGTTGAATGTTGTTTGAAGTAAGTTGAGCGCCATTGAACTCTGCGCTGAATGTTTTTGTGTTACCTGCTGCATGAATAGTCTGAAGAAGGGCGGTTATATTTGCCGCTTGTGCGGTGTTGACGCTTATGCTAGTGTTTGTTCCTGCCGCATTTACTGCTCTAAGTAGATTGTCGCTGCTGAGTTGGGCTCCATTGAATTCTGCGCTAAAACTCTTTGAGTTGCCTGCTGTAGATATTGCGGAAAGAAGTATGTTTATATTAATGGCTTGTGCGGCTATTGCGGATACTCTGGTTAATGATCCTGCTGAATTTATGACTTCCTGAAGGTTGTTAGCAGTCAGCTCTGCGCCGTTGAAAGTTGTTGAGAGATTTTTTGTGTTTTCTGCAGTGGTTGTTGCCTTGAGAAGAGTGTCTATATTTAATGCTTGCGCGTTGCTTATGCTGATGGTTGTATTCTTTCCTGCTTTTGATAGGGCCTCTAGCATGTTGCTTGGATTTAGAAGGCGTCCGTCGAAATCAAGGATAAGCTTCATCTCAATGCTCCGCTGTGACCTAACGTTAAAGTCTTGGTGTGAGTACTTCCTAGGCTGAATGAGTTGGCTACAAAACTCTTTGCCTTATGTCAATGTCAGGCATTCGCTGTGACCAATATCATTTTTTTGAGTCATTTTTCACAGCTAGCTATCTGCTCCTTCAGCTTTCTGTCGTCCACGTACCGCTGCATGATCGACAGCACCAGGCTGTTGATGGCGAGGATCTTCATCGCGCGGGTCACTGCGACGTAGATCAGGTTCAACTCATCGTCGCGCTTGCCTGGGTCGGTGTCGGGGGCCAGCGGGTCCGCGTTGAAGTCGTCGTACAGGCAGACGAAATCCCATTCCAGCCCCTTGGCCTTGTGTGCGGTGGTCAAGGTGATTGTTGCGTCCAGCTCATCGTCAAGGGTCAGTGAGCGAAGCTCGAGGATCCGCGCCGGTAGATCAGGGTAGGTCGAGATGATCTTGATAGAGCGCAGCATTTCACTGTCTTGGCTGATCTCGGCGATCTCCACGTACTGGGTGTAGTCGCGGTAGTCCCGGAGCAGCTTTTTGTTCTGGACGTTTTGGCGCAGGCCTCGGCTGAATGCGTACAGATCCTCCAGGTCGCGCAGCGAGTAACTGTCGATACCGCCGACCCAGTAGAACTTGGGCGCCGGATTATTGCGCACACGCTGCAGGGCATTTTCGATGACGCCGATAACGGTGCGGTGAATGAAAGTGCGGTGAGGAAGGTCCGCCGGGAGGGACTTTTTCACCAGCGTCTGCGGGCCCAGTCCTTGAAGTTTCCGTGTCTCGCCCTTGTAGGAGAGGATGATGTTGGCCACGTGCGCAATCGCGGGGCCGAACCGCCAGCTCTGGGTCAGG
Organism: Pseudomonas sp. HMSC057H01; assembly: GCF_001836405.1. NCBI lineage: Bacteria > Pseudomonadati > Pseudomonadota > Gammaproteobacteria > Pseudomonadales > Pseudomonadaceae > Pseudomonas > Pseudomonas sp. HMSC057H01. Next base: position 38,944 of record NZ_KV828438.1, read on the forward strand.
TAGTGCTCCTCGGCGCCGACCATCCAGTCGCTGTTCAGGGCATCTTCCGCGCCCCTGAACCGGTAGAGCTGCTGATGGGGATCGCCGACGATAGCCATTCTGATGCGCTGCCAATGGGCAATGTCCGCGATCACTGGGTTGATGTCCTGTCCCTCGTCCAGGAGCATGCAGTCGAAGCGCTGGCTCAAATCGGGCTTGCTCAGTTGATACAGCTTCAGGTAGCCGTCATGGGGCATCAGCATGCCGGTGTCCTGGAGGTCGACCATGCGCCTCCAGACTACTCGCGCCATGTCCAGGCCCTGCTTGAGGAAGCGTTCCTGGGCACTGGTGAGGAACGCCTTGTCGCGGAAGCGCGGGAAGTGCGGTCGGCCGAGTTCCGCGTCGGCGCTGGCCATGTAGTTGTTCAGCGTGGCCAGCACGTCACGTACCAACTCCCAGTCTTGGGTATCGAGTCCGCGGGCGATATCGGTCAGACGCAGGTTCTTCGTCTTCTTGTGGGCGTACTGGATGCCGTACACCGCATGAGCCAGGCTGTGGGCGGTCTTGCACACTACGTTGCGGGGAAACTTGCCCTTCGCGGCTTTCTCCACCGAGCTGTTGTAGCAGAGATAGAGGATTCTCAGGGTAGGGTTCGCCTTGGCAAAGCCCACCAGGGTGGTGGTCTTGCCAGTGCCGGCGAAGGCTCGCACCAGGATCTTCGATGCCTTCGACTGGATGATCGGTGACTGTTCGTGAGTCCACTGCACGGCGGGTCTCCTACAGGTACTTTTTGAAGGTGGATGCTGTGATGCATACCGCTACGCCGAGCAGCGCGGCGCAGGGCAGCAGGATGAGCAAGGGGTTGATGCTGATGGGGATTGCCAGGTAGAGCGTCCAAGGGACGACCGCTAGCGGAATGATGCTGCCGCGCGCCTTGTGGTAGAGGTAGCTGGACTCCCGGCCGGCGCCGAACTTGCGCAGGTCCCGGCGCACCAGGCCGTCCACCAGGCCGGTGAACGCGGCCATCAGGAACAACGGGATCGTCATGACCAGAATCACCAGGCGCACGACGAATGTCAGCACCGTGTACAGCGCGGCCAGGCCGTAGTTCTGCAGCGTGGAGACACCCTGGGCGGTGAGATAGCGAACGTCCAGAGGGCTCCGTGGCCCTGCCTGCGCGATGGTGGTCATGTTGGTCATCCAGTCGACTATCCCGGTCTTCACGAACAACCAGTCATAGGCCAACTGGGCCAGCCAGGTGGCGGTTCGACCTGGCTCCTGCACGACGACGCTGTGTAGCAGCCCTTGCGACAGCCAACTGAGTTCGTACTCGAACATGGCCTGGGCATGCTTCCAGCCCGCGTCAGGCCAGAAGAAATACAGGCAAACCCACTCCACGATGATTGCGCCGACCAGCGAACCGAACATCACGCCGAGAAATTGGAAGGGCGTACTGATGATGGTGCCGAGAAGGGTCTTCTGGCTCTCTTGTTGCTGCTCTGCACGTTGAGTGACTTCAGCCATCAGGCGGCATCCTCACCGGCGCCGAGGTGACGGAAATCGTCGACCAGGTCCTGGGGCAGACCATCCTGCAGGGCGGAGTATCCCGGCGCCTCCCACCACTCGCTGTTAGCGGCCTGGCCCTTGCGCATACCGGCAGCCAGCTCCTGCAGGCTTTTCGGCATCACCTCGTCGGGATCGACCGCCGGCAGCGGCATTCGGATCTTCCAAAGATTGCCGCCCTCGAGGAGCGCGAACGCCTGTCCTTTGGGCAGACCAACGATGTGGGCCGGCTCGAGCATCGGCACGCTGGTCATCTGCACCTGGTCGTGCGAGCTGGAGGTGAAGGCTGCCTTCTTGTTGTTGATTGCGTCGTTGGCGCCGCTCGCCGGCGTGCTGGTGTAGATCTGGACCTTGGGGAGCTGGTTGGTCAAGAGTTCGGCCGTGGCGGTCTCGCGCACCCGCAGCATGAACAGGTTGTTGAAGTTGCCGATGATCTGACCGGCCTTCGCACGGGAGCCGATCTTGGCCTCGATGTCGCTCATGGTCTGGGTGTAGGCCGTCACCTGCACACCGGCGCCGCCCGCTTTGTTGACCATGGGGATGAACTCGTCGCCAATCAGCTCGTTGAACTCGTCGGCATGCAGGTTGATGCGGACCTTGCCGCCGGCGAGTGAGCCGGGCAGGCCGTCATCGACTCCATGCTTGTAGATGTGACCCGCGACCGAGACCAGGTCGCTGAACATGGAGTTGCCCACCGCGGCGGCGACCTCGGTATCCGATAGTGCGTCGAGGCCGACGTAGACCACGGCGCGTTTGCGGATGACCTGCATCCAGTCGAAGATCGGCCGCGGATCGTTGAGGTCCGCGTAGTTGGGCGAAAGCAGCTCCGAGATCCGCCCGGTGGTGAGTTTCTCCAGCAGCGGCAGCAGCGAGGCCACGATCTTGTCGAAGTAGGTCTTGTCGTAGCGCACGGCGCTCTTCAGGCCTTCCATGACCGGGTCGGCGATGCGTTTCTGTGTCAGGTACTGGTCGATGGCCACGACACGGAAGGGCCGCCCTTTCATGTTGAATGGCACGTTCTTGTCGTTGAGCTTGCCCTCGATATGGATGATCGTGTCCCAGGCCCTCGGGTCGTGCTCGCTGATGTACTTCTGGGCGTACTCGACGAACAACGCATCGATGTTCACGACGTGCCGTAGGATCTGCTGGTAGTCCGGGCGGATACCCAGCGCGTGCAGTGCGCGGGCGATGATGTTGACGAACCGCCAGGCAAACTCGCGGAACGCCGCGCTGTTGCCTTCGCCGGAGAGCTGGCCGGCGACGCGGGTGGCGACCTCGGAGATCCGGCCGAACCGGCCGACGGCGTTGTAGCGTGCCGATAGGTCAGGGTGGCCGAGGTGGAACACGTAGAACTCATCCAGGCGGCCGGCACGCTCGCACTCCACGTACATACGCTTGAGCAGGTCTGCATCGCCTTTCGGGTCGAAGACGATCACTACTTCGTAGTCCGGCTGCTCCTCTGCGCGCCGGCGCCGGTGGCCGTGGTGAACCGTCTGGGTTCGCCGGCCCATCTTCGCCCGCCGGCGTCGGCCCCGGCAGTGGGTGCGGCGAATATCCTGGGTGATGAACAGCTCCGCGAGTCGCGTCTTACCCACCCTCGTAGTGCCGAGTACCAGTGTGTGGCCGACGCGCTCGCCCAGTTGCAGGCCTACATCCTGTTCGCGCGGCTCGATGCCATGGAGCCGAGGCAAACCGCCCACGGGCGGCAGCGGCCGTGCGGGGTTCCAGGCCACGTCCCAGGCGGTGGCTTTGGCGACCAGCTTCAGAGGGAAGGGGGCGAACTCAAGCTGCTTCTCCAACCGGCGCGCGCGCTCGTAGAGCGGCGAGGGCTCGACGTAGGAGGCGAACTGGGGCAGGTAGGTATCTGCCAGGCGCTGCGTATGCTTCTGCGTCCACGGAAAGCCTCTACCGATGAACAGGTGTTCGTTGCTCACCGGCATTTCGGCGCTGGTCATCGTGTACTTCGGCAGTCGGCGAATGTTCCGCCGGTAGCGGAGCACCACGCCGGCCTGCTTCAGCCGCACGACGCCCAGCCAGACGAAGCCCAGCGCGGCCACGATGCCGAACAGCGGAGTGAGGGCGAACGTCCACGGCGCGACGATGCAGAGCGCGGCCGCGGTGAAGCACACGGTGGTGGTGTAGAGCTCCACGGCAGGCCGCAAGAGCGCTTCCAGCGGGTACTGGCCAGCCATGGGTTACACCTTCAGGCTTGCCGGCGAGTGCAGGCGGCCCGGTCGGCGGCGCTTGGCATGAAGTTCGAGCACCTGTTTCCTGGCTTGCTCTACCTCATGATCGGGCAGCATCTGCTCCAGCAGCTCACAGAGGGTCGATTCGTCCTCGAGGGCCGTGGACGTCACCTCACCGCCGTAGCGTGAGATCAGGCCGAGCAACTCCTGGTACATGAGTTGGCGTGCCTGAGCGTCGCTCGGCTGCTTGATGACCAGGGTGATCAGGTGAGTAGTCATGAGGACTCCTACTGCTGGATGGCGGTGGATGTGATGAGGGCGGGGTAGTGCCGCAGTCCGAGCCGGTCGACCAGGTCGTCCGCCGGCGCCGGCAATATCTGAAGTCCTTTCCCCCAGGCACGGATTTCCGTCAGGCGCGCTTCGCTGGCCACGTTCACTGCCAGGCCCACAGCGTGGAGGCCTCGGAGCTCGTCGCCTCGCTCTTTCAGCCAGGTTCGAGACAGCGTGTCGTCGCCGACGAGGAACAGAGGTTGCAGGCCTGGGGCGTTGATGGCGCGCCCCTGAACCTGGCCTGGCGAAAGGCGTGCCGAGCGAACTGGAAACGCACCTGAGCCACGGACACCCAGGTCGCCAGGTCCTGGTGTGGCAGCGGATGGCTGCGGATCCAGGCCCTGGTAGTAGGGGAGCGCTGAGGCTCCGCCGAGGTCTTCGACAACGATCAGCCCGGCGGCCCAGGCTTGAGTCGCGAACGCCGTGCAGAATGCCAGCGTGGCTAGGATCTTCTTCATGGATTGGTCACCAGCAGGTTGACGCCGAGGACTTGGCTAAGGTGGCGGGATACCGTCCTGCGGTACTTGGCGGCAGGCTCGCCGCCGGCGGGGCGGTGGTAGCGGCCGGCAACCTGGATCCAGTCCACCGGCCTACCAGGGGCGGATGCGTACAAGGCGTCCCGCTGCTCGACCAGGATGTCGGAGGTGGCGTCCAGGTTCTTGTACGGATCCAGGGAGTCGCAGGGGCTGGAGAAACGATGTCCGTTCCAGCCGATATTGACCTGGCCGAGGCCGGAATCGACGCTCTTGGCCCCGTAGAGGTTGATTGCCGCGAGTAGCGCTGTGCAGGCGGCGGTGCGGGTCGCGTAGTAGTAGGATTTCCCGGCGACGTTCAATGTCCAGGGCCAGGGAACGTATTCGCCGCGCAGCAGGACCTTGCTCTCGGTCAGCGCGACCGAGTAGAGCACCTCGGCCGGAACCCCTTTGGGCAGGGCGATCTGCTTGTACGCCGGCGGTGGATCCACGGCGGCCTGAGCGATGTTGGCCAGGACCAGCAGGGCGGCCAGTTGGAGGGCGCGGATTACAGACGTTGCCATCGGCCGTTCACCTCCTGGACCAGGGCGGGAAGGGCCCCGCCCAATCCCAGGGCCATCCAGCGGCCCTCGTCATGATTGAGCGTGATCTGCTTGCTGCGAACCTTCTTCGGGTCGACGCCGGCGAGGATTGCCCAGTGCCGCACACGCTCTGCGTCGTTCTGGCTACCGACGAAGTAGAGATCGAACTCCTTGTTCTGCTGTTGCAGGTCGCGGACCCGCTGGATGCAGGCGGTGCAGTTGTCCTGGACGAACAGGGCCAGGCGCCCGCTGCTCTGCAACGCTGGGCTCATGTTCGGCGCGCCCGACGGGTTGGCCGTGCTGCTTTCGGTGAGGCGGATGACCCCCTCGCCTGGATAGGCGCGGGCGAAGGCTTCGTCGTATGCGCGCTGGTAGGCGAGTTCCTTCTCGACCCGGCGCCGTTCGGCCTGGACCTGTAGATCGGCATACCGCCGCCGTTCCTCTGCCGATCGCGCCTCGATGCCCAGCGCGGTCAGCGGGTCAATGCCAGGTGAGTACACGCCCCGGGGGCCTTGCATGAGCGTCTGGTAGCGGGTCCATTCCTGTTGATTCAGTCCCCACTCCTGGGCCAGGTCGCTCTGAGATGTCTGCTGTTTCAGCGTGTCGAGTTGGCTACCGGACAGCTGGCTGCTGGCCTCTCGGCTTGCCGCAGCCTCCTGGGCGACTGCGGGATAGCTCAGCAGCAGCACCAGGCCGGACAGGAGCGATACGGTTCTGTTCATGTGCGGGGTCCTATGGTTGGATGCGAACGCTGCGCGAGGCGCCGGCGACGTCGAAGTGCGCGGTACGATCGTCAAGGTCGGTCAGTCGCCAGGTCGTGCCGGCGACGGCATCGCCCTGGCGAATGAGGTAGATCTGGCTGAGCTGGGTGGATCCCGGAGGTGCAACCGACAGAAACCGTTCGCCCCCGCGATACTCCACGCCGAGGATTGAGAAGGGCGGAGGCTCGATTGGCTTGGGTTTCGGCTTGGGCTTGACAGGGAAGGCACCGCGCTTCGGTGGAGGCACGATCAGCGGCGGAGCCTTGGCTTGCTTCTCTTGCAGCGTGCGGACAGAACCGTCCAGCGTCTCCACTGTAGCCTTGAGCACCAGGAGATCGCCGGCCGAGGCGGTGGTTTGAGCCAGGTTCTCGACGGCGTCGGAGGCCTGCTTGGCGAAGGCCTGCGCGGCGTCAATGCGGTTGGACAGTGCCTGCTGGCCTGAGCGGAAGTCCTCGTTGCTGACCAGGTGCTGCCCATCCACGGCGTCGAGGCGCTCGTCGACTCGATTCAAGCGAGCCAGGATCGCCTCTAGCGAGGTCTTTTCCGCGGCACTGTCCACGCCTGATCGGAGCTGAATGAGTTGGTATTGCTGGTAGCCCAGCAGGCCGGCCATTGCCGTCAAGCAGAGGCCAAGAATCATTGATGCAGGGGATGGGCGTTTCATGAGTGTCCTCGCGCGAAGCCAGAGACACCCTCTCAGACTGCCCCCATTGAGGCAGTAGGAAATACTCGGTGAGTGGGGGTGGGATTTTTTTGGATAGGATTCTGGCGAATCGCCGGGCCTGATTCGCTATGCGAAGATCAGTCGACTCTGGGTGCCCTTCACACGCATCTAGGCTGCGTCATTTCTGGTTAACACTGCTTCGAGGAAGCCCTAGGCCATGAATACAGACCTTCCCCAGCTCGAACAAACCATCATCGATATAGCGCGCCAGGAACTGGCCGCCGTGGCTGCTTTTTATCGCAAGAGGGAGGCAGGGATTGAGAGCGCGCACTTCGATGAGGCATGGAGCGAATACCTGGCTCGCTACCATGCACTGAGTACGCTTTTGGTGCTCGGCCAGTTGCCTAATAGCGGAATGAGCGAGGAGGGTGCCCGAACTCTACGGGAGATCGAAGCTGAGTACGTTGCGCTTCGAGTCTCGGCCAATTGAGCCTATGCGTTCGCAGCTACCAGCTATTCGGTTGAGTTCTTGCTAGCCAGGCGTCTGTACTCCCTCATCGTGTCGAGATACGCCCTGTGTCGTTCAGGGTCAGAGCGAAGGTGGTCGCGCCATCGGGCGCGGTAGGCTCGATCATACGCCCGGATACGCTCTCGCCAATGCTCCATCTGTTCCGGTGTCATCAGGTCGAGGCGGGCGCGCCTCCGCGCTAGAATTTCTGCTCGGTTCATCGCATAGCGCAGTGCCTGGTAATGCCTGGTGCACGACTCCAATGAGGCAAGAGCTTGAGGCTGAGGTCTATGAGCTAGAGCAGATGGCACCCTCGTCCAGATCCGCTGAGCATTTGCTCCGGTTAGAGAAGGCCCGAAAGGATTCGAAGAGGTTGTTTCTCTGTTTGAACGGATCAGGCAACAAATCTGAAAGGTTAGCGCACATTGAAGTGCTTGGACAGGCTGGCTCGAATGAGTCCTTCAAGCGCATCGCAAAAGCCGCTGGAAGTGACTGGCCGCTGCGCACTCACCAGTGCCGGCGAACCTATGCCCGTTGCTTCGTTGAGTCGCGGATGGGGCGCACCTCGCTCGTCTTCCTCAAGTGGCAGCTCAAGCACAGCAGTATGAGCATGACCCAGCTCTACGCCTCCAATCCGCTCCAGGATCTGACGCTGTTCGATGAGATCCTGCAGCAGATGACGGAGTTCAAGATCGACCTCATTGAGTCCTGGCTTGATGACCAGCCTTTGGCAGGTGGTGCCGGGAGCAAAATCGTTGAGTTGCGTGCGATTCCGGTCAAGGACAGGGCCGCCTTGCTGGCCCAAACGGCACCTCATGCGAACATTCGCGCAACCGGTCACGGATGGTGCATTGCCACTGAGCGTGGTTGCGGAGGCGCTGGGTTGTACGAGGCCACCAGGTGCCCTGGGTGCAAACACTCGGTGATCGATGAGACGTTTGCAGGCACTTGGCAAGGCATCTACTCCCAGCAACGGGAGCTAATGAAAATTGAGGACGCAGGGCCGGCAGTGAAACAGCGTGCAGAGCGCGACCTGCAGGTCGCCCTCGACGTGATCAATAGTCTTGGGTTGTCGCCGGATGACCAGGAGCTTGAGGAGGCTGTGAATGGCTAGCAAGTCGACCGAGCCGTCCAAGGGCCGCTCTCGCCCAAAGACTGCCGATGCGCTCAACAAGGTCATCGATAGGATGCTCGCCGGCAATGAGAAGCTCTCCATCTCCTCGGTCGCCAGAGCGGCAGGCGTCACCCCCGGGCTGATCCATAACACCTACCCGGCCGTGGCGGAGCGTATCCGCAGCCTCATAGGGAAATCGACGCGCGCTCAGCGTGATTCGAAGCACCAGGCGCTCATGAAGGAGAAGGATCTCAACAAAGCCCTCCGCGCAGAGAACAGCCTACTTCTGGAGGAGATCGCTCGCCTTGCCTCCGTGAATCAACGCCTCATGCTTGAGCTAGCACAGCTGAAAGGTGTTGCTCAAGGCAAGGTCATCGAGCTTGCGCCAAAACCAGGGGCAAAGTAGCTCCTGGGCATCACTCTGCAGTCCAGAGTTGATTTAGCCTGGTCGTGCAAGGGTGTACCGGACATTCTCTGACTACTCGATCAGCGGTAGCTTGACATCTCTCCGTTCGAAATCTAGTCTACCAACTAGTAGGTAGACAAACAGAGGGCATCACCATGCAGTTCAAAGGTCGCAAGCTTCTGGTAGTGGGTGGCACGAGTGGCATTGGTCTCGAAACCGCGCAGATGGTCGCCGAGCAAGGCGGTTCGGTTGTGATCGTGGGCAACCGCCCTGAGAAAGCCGAAGCTGCACGCCAACAACTGGCCGCCGTTGCCGGCGAAGACAAGGTCGTGGCCTATGCTGTAGATCTGACCGATTTCGCCAGCGTCCAAGCGCTGATCGAGAAACTGGCCGCAAGCCACAAGGACATTGATCTGATGGTCAATTCCGCGGGTATCTACTACCCGAAAGCATTCATCGAGCACTCGCTTGAGGATTACGACAACTTCCTGAATCTGAACCGCGCCATCTTCTTCCTAACCCGTCAAGTAGCGGCGGAGCTGGTAGCTCAGGGCAAACCCGGTTCGATCGTGAACGTCACCGCGGTAGCAGCCAGGCAGGCGGTCGAGGGTGTTCCGGCCTCGGCCTACTCGATGGCCAAAATTGGCCTGGACACCTTGACCACACACGCGGCAGCAGAGCTGGCCCAGCACGGTATTCGCGTCAACTCGGTCAGCCCGGGTATTGTGGAAACGAAGATCTTCGAGCGCTTCATCCCCGGCGATCAGTTGGCTGGTGCGCTGAATGACTTCAACAATTTCCACCCGCTGGGCCGTAACGGCACTCCGCGTGACGTTGCTGAGTCCATCGTGTTCCTGCTCTCCGACAAGACGTCCTGGGTGACCGGTGCTGTTTGGGACGTGGACGGTGGGGTCATGGCTGGCCGTAAGCAAGGTAAGTAAGATAACTGCGTAGTGGCCGGAATCGCTCTTTTCTGGTCGGGGCGATTACGGCAGGAGAAGTTATGGCACTGGCAACACGGGACGCGTTAATTCAAGCCGCTGAAGGGCTGATGCGCACTAAAGGGTATGCAGCGTTCAGCTATGCAGATCTTGCAGACGCGGTAGGTATTCGCAAGGCGAGCATTCACTACCACTTCCCTACAAAGGAAGACTTGGGGATCGCGATCGTCGAAGAGTACGTCTCGCGGGTGCAAGCCGAGTTCGAGCGAATCGAGATCAATCAGGCAGGTGCAGTTGAGAGGCTCAAGGCTTTCTTTGTGCTCTTCTACTCCAGCACCGAGGGTGGTCTGTTGCCATTGTGTGGTGCGCTAGCAGCTGAAATGGCTGCATTGCCCGACGGGCTTCAACGCCTGACACGACGGTTCTTTGATGTGCAGTTGTCTTGGTTGACCAGAGTGATGGACGAAGGCATTGCCGCTGGTGAGTTAGCCCGGGGGCGAGGGGCCAGAGAAAAGTCTTACTTGCTGCTCAGTATCCTTGAGGGATCGAGCTTCATCAACTGGGCCACCAGGGAAGGTGAGACTGTGAATATTGCTGTCATTCGGATGATCGCAGAGTACTGATCTCTGCCTACAACAGGGCCGATACGCGACCCGCGTCGGCCCTATTTTTGGCCGATCTTACCTATCAACTAGTAGGGTGGTAATCATGTCTAGTATGCCTAACTGGGAACAAACCATCACCGACGTCAGTGCCCGCCTGAAAGAGTTCGGCGCACATTCCCCCGACACCCTGCGTGGCGTGGCAATGCTCGGTAATGCAGGTAACAAAACCAATCGCCTTGATGCGAAGACCCGTGAGCTGATCGCACTGGCAGTTGCCGTTACCACGCGCTGCGATGGCTGCATTGCGTTCCATGCGGCAGAAGCCAGGAAGCTCGGCATTACCACCGAGGAAGTGGCGGAAGCTCTCGGCGTGGCCGTGAACCTGAACGCCGGTGCGGCAGTGGTTTACAGCACTCACGTCTTGGATGCGATGGATAGCAAACCTCAAAGCTGAGGTCCCTCCGCGGCTGATCCATAAGCATCGGAGACAGATGAGAGGAAGTTCCATGAAGAAAATTACGGTCGAGGTCTGGTCCGACTTTGTCTGTCCCTGGTGCTGGATAGCAAAGAAGCGCCTGGAGCAGGCAATTGATGCTCTCGGGGACCAGGTCGAAGTTGAAATCGTGCCACGCGCATACCGCTTGGCCAAAGGCATGAGCCCGATCCCTTTTAAAGAGGCGCTCGTACAAAAAACAGGCAGCCAGGGCCGAGCGGATGTGTTCATGAGGGCCATTCGCGGAGCTGCTTCACGTGAGGGTTTGGACTATCGATTTGACGTCATGCGCTTCGGGGACACGTCCGCGGCTCATCAGTACGTCAAGGCCATCGCCGATCCGGCGTTGCAGGTCCGCTATGTAGAGCGGCTCTATTTGGCGGGAACTACTGAGGGCAAGGACATCTTCAACGCACGAGTTCTGCGAGATCTGGCGATTGAAATAGGTGCCACCGACCTCATCGGCTTTGATTCGGCGGAGGCCGCAATCCTGAGCGATGAAACAGCAGTAAGCAGCCTCGGTACCGGCATTCCGTTGTTCGTGATCAATGGTAATCGCTACATCTCCGGCGCTCAGGAACCCGCAGTGTTTACCAAAGTGCTCCGCGCCGCGATTGAAGAGCTTTCGAGTGATGAAGAGGCAATCAGTGCAACCAGCTGTTCGATTTCTGGCTGTTCGCACTGACAGGGTTATCGCCTTCGGGTGTTTCGTTTTTTTGATTTTTTATCCACGACTTTAAGAGGTGGCGGTTATTTTCTGTAGCATGGAATAACTATCGGTACTCACGAGTTGTCCCCATTCTCCTGACTACAGCAGTCGTCGGTTTGGTTGTAACGCTCCTGTTTACAAAAGGAGCAACGATGTTTATGGAAGGAAGTCTGCTGTCTGTGGCGTTAAGTTTCCTGGCCTTCTGTTTTGCCATAAGCTTGTTGTCAACGTGGTGGCTAAAGGTTAAAGAGCTTTATGCAAGGCCGGCCGACAATTTGTGGTTGTCGGTGATCACAGTAATAGTAATTCTCACCGGCATCTATATTGATTATGGTCCGAATGGGAAGCATGTGGGAGAGACTTTAGCTCTCATGCCGGGCTACATGCTTGATCAGCTAGTCCCAGGTTTTACAGACGAGATTAATAGAGTTGTTAGAGATACTCGTGGCCACTGATGACGAAGATACCTGGCTTGATCGGCGCTAATCACCACTAGCTGACTTCAGAACTTACAGCAAAAAATAAAACAAAGGCCACCCGAAGGTGGCCTGTGAGTTCATGCTGCAATAAGTTGTCGTGCCAACGCCATCTCCACCGAATCCCCATCCTGGTTCAACGAGTCGAGACCTGACTCGGGAACGTCTCCCGACGTGCTTTGAGCCACAGCGATCTTCTTCGCCATCAACTGCAAGCAGGTGATCTGCGAGCTGCCGGCGTAGCCGAAGAACACCACCCGCACCGGGTGCTTCTGCCCGATCCTCCATGACCGCCGCGCGGCCTGCTGCAAGGTATACACGTTGTACCCCGTCTGCAGAAACGCGATGGTCGGGAAGTCGAGCAGGTCCAACCCGGTCTTCACCAGCTCCGGGTTGGTGATCAGCACATCGATGCCACGGTCGACCTGGTCGAGGATCCAGTCCTCGCGCCGAGAGGTATCGACCGAGGCACGTAGCACTGCCACCTTCAGCCCGGATTGCTCGAGCACTTTCTTCAGCCGGGACGTAGTGTCGCGCGTCCCGCTATAGACCGTGTAGGCCAGGACCTTGCGGCCCTTCGCTTTTTCCTCGAGGCAGAGATCCACCAGCGCCTGCTCCTTGGGCATCAGCTGCTCGTCGCCGAAGATCGCTGGCACGAAGGCCAGGGTGTCCCGGGTTCGCGGATGCTTGACGATCTCCGGTCGGAAACAGCAGTCCGGCCAAGCCAGAAGCACGTTGAGGACCACGCCTAGGAGCGTGGTATCTCGTCGCGCCAGAGCCTGGCGGAGCTCCGCTGTCAGCGTGGCAGCCAGGCGCTGATAGGCCGAGGCCTGCTCAGGCGCCATGGGCACGTCGACGAACTCCTCTTGGTAGTCGGGCAGTACGTTGCCACCGATATCCTTGAGCTTCAGGAACACGGTGAACGGCAATACGAAGCGGTGGATGCCCTTCGGGCCGAAGCCGGGAGCCTTCACCGTGCGTACTGAGAGCTTCTTGCCCCGCGCGGTCTTGTGCGAGTCACCATCGCGTTCGGTGTAGATATCCTTGAGCACACCGTGGTCGCGCATGAACGACATGGCTGCGGGAGCCATGCTGCCGCGCGCGTTGGGCCGATAGCCGTCCTCGATCATGCGCTGGGTGAGGATGCGGAACAGGAGGTAGAACAGGTCGTCGGCGTAGCCGCCCATGAGCGTTCCGGTCAGCAGCACCGTTTTCCGTGCCTTGGCTGCGAGAACGCCCATGGCCTGGCCCTGGGCCGAACCGCTGTTCTTGTACTCATGCCCCTCATCCACCACCAGCAGGTCGAAGTAGCCATCAGGTAGGTAGCGCTTGATGAACTCGGTCGGTTGGTAGCCGCCCTCGCCGAAGCCGAACTCGATGTTCGCCATCGATCGCTCCATGCGTTTGGCCTGCCGATCGCTGAAGACGAAGTTGCCCTTGGCGTCCATCAGGTTGATGAACTCCGAGACGTTGTCCACCAACATCGTGGCCAGGAAGTCCTCGCCGAAGTCGTTCAGCAGGCGCTCCGCCCTGACCGGGCCGATGGTTGGAATCCGACACATCGACTTGAGGATCGTTGCGCGCCGGTTGCCGCCGTCAGGCTTGCCTGGCCGGATCAGCGTCCAGAGCGCCCCACGACAGGAGGAACAGGTACGTCGACGGTCACCACGCTCGAACTCCTCCACCGTGACCAGGTTGCCTTCCAGGTCCTCGAGGACCTGGCCGCAATCCGGGCACGCAGCGAGCAGTTGGCCGCCGGCGGCGCGCTTCTTCCAGCAGGCGAGCCGCCAATGGAAACCCATCCGCATCCGCACGCGGCCGAGGATGAAGAACTCCTGGCGTCCGTCGTAGGCGTCGCCCATCTGATCTCGTAGCTTGAGCAGCTTGAGCAGAGTATCTGGGCCATTGAGTACCCAGACGCGGGCGGCTGGGATGGTCTCCAGAATCTCGCGGCGCCACTTGTAGACCAGGTGCGGCGGAGAGACAACCAGGGTCCGGCGATAGCCGGCCGCGTGCATGACCGCTGCGACAGCGATGGCCATCATGGTTTTCCCGGTGCCCATCTCGGCGTTGATGATCCCGGCCTGCTCGTGACGGTCCAGCAGCAGGGCGGTGATGGCCTGGACGACCTCGGCCTGGGCCGCGAAGGGCTTGCGCTTGAGTCGGTCCATCACCAACTGGCGGTGAATGTTGTCGGAGCCGGTATAGACCGGGGGGTTGGAGCGATTGAGCGACTCCAGGAGCTCGTCGCCGAACTCGTCGATGAAGTCGGTCAGGTTGATGTTCAGGGGGAAGGCGGCCAGGGCGGCCGGTTGGGTCTGAGCGTTCATGTGCATCTCCTGCGGATGAAGGAAGAAAGCAGGGCATGCACGTCCCTTTCGGGTATCGGCATACCCTGCAGGGGGGAGTGGAAGGAATCGCCGTGGGGGCGAGGTCAGTAGTCGCTAGGGAGCAACAGGGTGGTCGAACTGCGATTGGCCTCAGTGATGATCCAGAGCCTGGATTCGCCGCCGGCGTCGATGTCGTAGGACGACAGCAGCCTATCGCCGAACTTCAGGGCTCTCTGGTTGGTGTTCCAGTCTTCCTGGTCCAGCGTCCCCCAATCTCCCGCCAGATGGCGGTTCAGCAAAGGCGCTGGGTTGAGTTGACCGGTTTCCACCAGGTGGCTCACGGCAGCGGTCATTACGACTTGGCCAGGGCTGAACAGCAGCGGTTCGGGGGCCGGCTCAGGTTGGGGCTCTTCAGCCTCTTCCGTGGTCGCAGCCGACGAGCTGATGGTCAGCACGCGGCCCTGATTGACCGAGGAGGGTGTCATTTCCCATGCCCGGATGATCGGGATGAAACGGTCTGTGAGTATCCTCACCTCGGTGATGTTGCCGTCTTCGTCTTCGGTGAATTCGGTCTTGCGGACCTTGTCCTTGTAGGTGTCACCCTTCACGACCAGGATGCGGCCCGACTTCGAGCGCACGACGCCGGAAATCGCGCCGGCGGCCAAGGCCAGAGCCAGGTGCCAGCGAGACAGCTCGCGGACTGGAGGGCGGGGCTGCAGCCCCGCTTGCGCGAAGTGCAGGTTGAAGTCAGGCCAGAGACCTCGCAGCCGCTGGATCTCGCCGGCGAACTGCTCCGGCTCCAGGGTTACTCGATAGAAGTGCTCCAGCTCGCTGGTGGCCGGCAGAACCACATAGGGTTCCCACGGCCAAGCCGCTGGAATTTCCTCGGCCTTTTCCTGGCCCGCGCCGATCGCCTGCAGGCGAGACCTCACCTGATTGGCGTCCGCCCGGGCCAGGTCCTGTCGACGGACCCGGATGCCGAAGATCACCACCTGTTTGAAGGTAGGATCCGCGGCTGCGTATATGCGCAGGCCGGTGAAGTGGTTGCTCAACCAGCCGGTCAGCTCATCGTCCAAGACGTAGTGAGGAACAATCAGGACCATGACGCCGCCGTACTGCAGCAACGGCAGGCAGCGCTGGTAGAACGCTTTCTCCAGACGCCTGCGGCCGCTGCCCTGGTACTGCGACGCACCGGAGTGGTCCGCCACCAGGTCGCCATAAGGCGGGTTGAGCCAGAGCAGTCCGAACGACTGCCTGCTGATCATGGTGTCGAAAAGGTCACTGTGCAGCACTCGGTCAAGCAAGCCTCGAGCATGGTCGGCGCGCTCGCGGTCGTACTCGACAGCGAGGGCTTGGACCTTGTCGCGGCCGAGGATGTGTGCTGCCTCAGCCAGGGCAACCCCCTCACCGGCGCAGGGATCACAGATCCTCATCCTGCCCGACGGGGCGGGAGCGAGGGCCTGCAGAGCGCGTTCGAGGGTGACCTCATCGGTAGGGAAGTAGCCGTTGCGTGCAAAGTTGCGCGCCAAGCGCGGGAACATGAGGGCCATGGGGCCTCCTTGAGTCTGAGAGGGATGGCTCAGGCTTGCGCCTGAGCATCGGTGGTAAGAATGCTTTCGCGGATCAGCTCACCGAGAGTGGGCTCGAGCACGTCGACCCGCAGGGCGAGTCGCCAGGCGCAGACGTTGCCGATCGTCCCGGGTAGGGCCGTCAACATCTGGTGCTGGGTGAGGACCTCCATCACCGGCTCGCGCCAGTGCTGCAGGAGGGGGAGCGGACAGGTTTCCATCACCAGCGGCCAGAGCCTCTGGTGTGGATCCTCATCGCGCTGCAGGAGTGCGAAGGCGAGGTGATTGCCTCGGTCGGGCGCCGAGGCGCGCCGATCGAACAGCCAAAGATTGAGCAGGCTGCCGAACAACGTGCCGCGGAACTGGCGGGTGGTGCGTTTCTCCAGGAGATCCTGGTTTGGGAAGACAGGTAAGCGGCGGCCGTCCACGATGATGTGGAAATGGTCGATGCCATTTTCTTCCCGGCCCAGCGTCAGCCTGGCCAGGAACTCTTGTGTCACGGTGTCGCGGCCCCAGGCCGAAAGAAAGACCAGGTTGCGCTGCTCGTCGCACACGCAGGCGTCGACGTACAGGTCTGGGCACTCTTCGATCTGGTAGAGCGGGGTGGGACTGGGCATAGGAACCTCCTGGAAGGAGGAGCCACACCGCCCTCGAGGGGCGGTGAAGCCCCTCGGGGTGTAGTCCAACTGGTGCAGGGGAGCGTGGTGGTTACCGAACGCTCTTGGTGTGAGGGTCGAAGCAGAGCCCATCGGCTTGGTGCAGCGGCCCTTGGCCGATCAGGAAGACCTGGCAGAGGTACTGATCGCGTAGCGCGACAGCCGCTTCCGCCTGCTCCAAGGTCAGCGACAGCTCCTCGATGAACAGGTCGATGAGCTCGTCGTCGCCGGCGACGTCGTTGTTGGACAGTTGGTCCTCGAGGTAGGCGAGGGTTTCCTGGGTGAGGTTGGTGAACAGTGGGTTCATGGTGTGTTCCTGGTGGTAGACGAGGAGCGCCCTTGAGGGAGCCCCTCAAGGGAAGTGGTTGGTGCGGTCAGGCTTGGTGTTCTTGCGTCAGACGGTCTCGCCACTCCTGGTTGGTCTCATCGTGAGCCAGGTCCAGGAACTCCAGCGGACAGCCGTAGTAGAACGGGCCTGCTTTCTCCGGAATGGTCTTGTAGCCCCATTGCCCGGCCGAGCAGTCCAGCAAGTGCAGCTCGATCATGGTGATCGAGTGACCGGCCGGCTTGCCGAAATAGAATCCGGCAAGGTGGAAGGTTCGTTTTACGACAGTCCAAAGTTCATTGCCGGAGACTGCGTGTGCCAGCACCTCGGTGCTGCCTGCGAAGGTACTGGTTGGGGCCAGCAGCTTACGCAGCAGGTCTTCCTTCGTCTGATGTGAGAAAAGCCATCCCATAGGTGTGCTCCTGTGGTTGGCCAGGTCTCCCTGACGGGAGAACCCGGCAGGGGTGGGTAGGGTGTTGCTTTAGCGTGTTGCGCGCTCAAGGCGCTGGAGGAGTCAGCTGGTTGACAGAGCAACGCCAATAGCAGCAGCGCTTACAGCCATTGCGCTGATAGCCTGGTGGGTGGAACAGGTTGTAGTAGCACTCCGGGCTGCCGTGCGGCGCTCGTAGTCATCGTCTAGCGACTGATTGACCCCGGCGTTGGCTCCAACATGGAGAGGGCACGCTTTGCGGGTCCACACTTGTTGTTTGAAGTCGAGCTCATAGCCCAGCTCGCCGAGTCGCACACACTGTTGGCGTAGTCGCTTGCGGTCGACCGTGGTGTCCAGCTTGACGATTTCGCCTAGCGGCCAGACCGTCCCGAACAGTTCTGCATCTGCGTCTGTGTCCAGAGTGGCGGCCTGGTTTGCAGGAGCCGGAGGGTCCATACCGAAAGGCGTGTCGTCCCCGGTTGCAGCGGGGCGCAGAGGCTTCGGTTTCTGGGGCGACTTCGGCGGTGCCGCCGGTGCGGCAGTGGGTTGCTGGATCGCGGGCACTTCGTCGAGCGGATCCACCTCATTGCCAGAGAGACGCTCTGCCTCCTCGTCGCTGAGGTTGTCCACGTCGTCCAGCGTCATGCTGTCGAGCTTCGCGCGGATCTCGACGACCAGCCGGCCGCCGGTGGTGTAGTAGGAGGGACGGATCTCGGTGATGGCGAAATCACCGCGGTACTTGCCTTCGATGTGCTGGTCCAGGAGAGCGTCCTTGATGACGAACTCCCCGATCGAGGTCGAGAGCTTTCCCACGTTGAACTCGCCATTGCGACCGTTGATGGTTCGAATGGCCAACTGGCCGGGTATGTTGATCATGGCGTGACCTGCGAAAAGGATGATCCCGCCGAAGCGGGATCGTGGTGAGGGGAGAACTACTCGGTATCCGGGTTGCCCGGGAGGCTTTCTTCCTGCAGCTCGATGCGCAGGTAGGAAGGCTCATCGGACGGCTCGACTATCGAGAGGGCCAGCAGCGCGAGTGCGCGGTCCTGCCCCTCTTCCTCCTTGTGGTACAGGTGGAATCGGATGTGCTTCGCGGTCGGCTGGAGCGAAAGCTCCTGCCAGGCGGTTTGAACGACACTGGCCAGCCGGGTGCCCATCTCGTCGACCCTGGCAGGGTTGGCGAGATAGACCAGGCGCAGCCAGGCCGCGTTGGTGAGAACGATCGGGAGTTTGAGGTACGCAGCAGTGTGGCCTGCGCTGGAGTGGTTGTTGAGAGAGGTCATGAGAGGTCTCCGAATACGCAGGCCTCTCCCGCGGGGATGAGGTCCCCGCGTGGGTGGGTAGGATGCACTCCATCACTTGCGTGATGCGACCGCGCTGCCGAGTGCTGTGGCGGTCTTGGGTGGGTTAGCGCTTGCGCGCCGGAGCCTTAAACCCTGGCTCCTTGGGAGGCGCTGTCAACGACAGCGAGCCAATTCGAATTCGGGGGCTGGCGGGATGTCCCGCCGGCCGGATTGCTCAATCGTCATAAAGCGGCAGGCCCTTGAGCGTGGGCGCGAATGGATCGAGTACCAGGAACCGAATGTCTGCTTGTCCCGCGAGGTGAAGCAGATCGACCAGGTGTTCGTCGAGGCCGAAGGCAAGCTGCTGCTCTCGAAGAGTTGCTGAGGTCATCTCCAGGATCTCCAGGCACTCATCCGTCCAAGGGGTGTTGTGCAAGCGAAAGCCCACGGCGCCGTGCTCGTTACACCAGAAGAGCGAGACCAACACCGACGGCAAGCGGACTGGCATCTTGGTCGAGAACTTTTCGTAGAGGCTATTCCATGTAGTGATGGGCAGATGTGTTTTTCTGATCTCCCAGCAGCGGTTGTAACCGCCGCCGAACGAAAGGTATCGAACGACACTCTCGGCTTGGGTCAGTGAATATTGATCTCCGATAAGCTTTTTTCTGCCGTCCTGCTCACCGTAGATGCTGTAAAGTACGTTTCTCACTATTCCTTGGTGAGGGCACTTTTCGACTATTTCATTGTCTAGTTCTTGCGCTACCACGGCGAAATCGTCATTGAAGTAGCACGGCTCGCACTTAAAGTATTCGTCTGGGAGGTGTCGCTGAGTTTCATGCAGGGTACGGTAGCACGGCAGATTGTCGCCTTCATCCGTAATCTGCAAGTTTCGCTCTATGCGGAAACTCTCATAGCCGGGAATAAACGGATTGAGTTGAGTCATGGGATATCTCCGGTTGCCGGGAAGCCCATGCCCTTGGAGGCTATGGACCTCCAGAGGAAGTAAGGGGCGCCGAAGCGCCCTGGTGATGTCGAGTTGTTGCAGTTAACGCGATAGGTGTTCTTCTTTACGCCGAGCCTTCTGGTATCGCTCTACCAAGCCATAGTATTGAAGTATCAATGAGGTGCTCGAGTCGCAACCGTGCTCGCAGTCGGCCTGCGCCAAGGCTTCGATTGCATCTTGAATTACATAGAGCTCGATACTGAGTCCTGCATCGCCAAACTCATCAACCAAGCCTTTGCACAGGATGTACTCGAACCTGCTTTGTGCAGCATGCACTCCGATGTTGAGTAGAGCTGGGAGCCTTTCTGGATATGTGTCCATGGTGATTTCCAATTCTTAATCAAGTCGGAGAGGTCACCACCCAACAGGGGTGATGACCCCGTCTGGGTTGAATTAGAAGATGCACATGGGCAAAAGGGTAAAGCTTAATATTCCCGTTGCGTCCAAGTGCCGTTGTCTAATGCCTGTTGGGCAAGTTCGCGTGAGGGGTAATATTCAACCGACTCGCGCGAGGCTGGTCCTTCTTCATCAAGGGTGCCGATATAGAAGCCGGCGTTGGACATAAGAACCTGCAGCGGCAGTTCGAGATGAAGATGGGCGAGTGCCCGCTTTCCGTATTGCATGGTGATTCTCCTTTCGGTAGGAAACACCAGTCCCAAGGGGACTGAGGTCCCCTAAATGGGAAATGTTTGGCGGTTAGGCCAGGGCAGATACCTGGGCATTGTTGCTGGCTAGGAACAGCCAGGCGAAGTTGCAGAAATGCCTGCTGAGCAGCAACTCGTCCTCGATGTCAGAGAGGCAAACTTCCTCTACTTCCGGCAGGGCGGGCAGATCTACGATTTGGATATTGCTCAAGATGATCTCCAGATAATGGAGAACACCACGCCCTGGGGGAGATGGTGCCCCCCGGATGGGTATGCGATGAAGAGTGGCGCATAGCGTAGGTAGTGAAAGGCCCTCGGGATGAGGGCCGGTATTCAATCAAGCCGTGCTCAAGCAGCGGCTTGTTCAGCAGGGGCTGCGGGTTCACCTTGCGGTTCGCCTTGGCCTTGCTGGGCTTTTTCAGCTTCTTCCTTCGCATCGTAGACGGTGGTGCCATCTACTTTGATCCAGGAGATGAAGAGCAGCCGGCCTTTGAGACTTGCGTCGGGCTTGCCTTGTTTCTCGCCTTTCTGGTGGATGAAGGGATCCGCCCAGATATCGCCGATACGGAAGGAAATCAGAACCTTCTTCTTGGCCTCGACTGCTTCCTTGCAACGGCGGACAAGCTTTTCAGCCTGGGCGCCGACCACTTTGCAGTCGATGTAGGTGTATTCCACGCTGTCTGCCGCGCCATGGAGGGCTGCGACGGTTACGGCGAGGAACGGTTCACCTCGGCGGATCGGTACCTCGCGGATGCGATTGAGGTAGCCGATACCGGTGGTGTGCAGGTCGAAATATTTGGCTTCTTGGGCTTGGGTGTTGTTGCTCATGATGGTTCTCCAGTTTCGTAAGCGAAAGCGGAGAAACACCTTGCCCGTCAGGGAAAAGTATTCCCCGCATGGGTCGGTATTGGGAGGTAAAGCAGAGGGAGAGGGCTTCCATCAACCTGTGGGCTGATTGATCGCGCTACCGGAAGCTGGTGCGATCTTGGGTTCGATCTACACGGAAATCCGTGTCGTAGTCTTTCAGATCATGACTACTGGGGGAGGGTTGCCGACAACGTCAGCAGCTCACGGTGCAAAGAATGAAAAGGCCTGTTGCAGTTGTCAAGCCCCCGCGAATGAAAAAGCCCCTCACACGGAGGGGCTTGAGGTCAGTGCGGGCGGTGCCGATGGTTCAACTTCGTAAGCTTGCGCTTGAGGTTGGGCCAATCGGCCCAGGCCGCCATCGACAAGCACACTACAAGCAAGGCGGTCAGCATGATCACGCCGAAAGTCGTTTGGCTCATCTCAAGATTCCTCCTGAGTCAGGTAGATACCTGTAGACCAGATTACCACACCTACCGACAGCGCAAGGGCAGTCAGGATGCGATGCTCGCCGAGAAAAATGCCGATCAAACCAGCGGCTACCGCCGTGGTTCCAATCTTGCGTAGATCTTCTGCGATTGCGGAAAGTTTTGCGGACCCCATGGTTTTCCTCGATGAATACCGGAAAACCACCCTGCGGGATGGTTTCCCGGCAGGGTTGGTGGGAGGTGTGGATCAGCAGGTCAGCGGATCAACCGGTGCGATCAGTTGATCGAGGGAGCTCAGCTTGAGCTCCTTCCTGACCGGTGTTTTGGCCTTGGGTGTCGCCTTGGCCGGTTTGGATTTGCGCGCGCGCTTGGGCTTTTGCACTTCGCGCGTGTTGGCCAGATACCAGTCATTGAGGTTGACTTTCTTCAACCGGACGATCGCCGGGACGTCGCTGATGTGTTCCAGCTCTTTGGCGGTCGGGCCAGCAAGCATGGCGGGCTCGATACGCTGGACGCTCGACGCAACCGGTGCTTGTGCTTGCACTACGACCGGAGGGCGACTGAGCGCTCTGCGGAACTCACGCACAACACTGCCGAGGGCAAAGCCGATTTCGAAGCTGGTGGATTGCTTGGACATGGTGTTTCTCCTGCAGGTTGAGGGTGCGGAGAAAACACTGGCCCTGGCGGGGAAGTGGATTCCCCGCTGGGTTGCGGAAGGGAGCTTCTATCGACCGAGGCCGACCGACCGTGCTACCAGAAGCTATACGGTCTTGGGTTGGATCAACACGGTGGGCTGTGCTGCAGCACTTCGGATCCGAGCTGCATGGGGCATGTCGCTGACAACGTCAGCAGATCACGCGCTCATCATCGAAGCGGGGGGCGAAAGTGTCAAGGTCAAGCAGGAGGGGGGAGCGGATGCAGGATGCAGCGGGCGGAGAGCGAGGGCGGAAGAGCGCGGCTGGTAGAAACCCTGTCAAAGGTTTCCCCAGCCGTGTCTGGAAGGGGAGTCAAGTGAGCCACCTGTGGTTGAATCGTCGATCCCTGGGCATTGATCGTCTCGATCCCATCACCCGGCCATTATCGTGGCTTGGCCAGCAAACAGTAGGCACGCATCCGCGTACAAAGGGAGCCCTGCGTATCACCGGCGGGCCACCGGCAGGGAGAAGGATCCCGATGGGTAGCCTGATGGTCCTGGAGCAGGAGCATCAGGCTACCCATGGAGAGGGGAAAAGGAGGGGCCGTAACACCAGTACGACCCTTAAATCGAGGAAACACCGAACCTCTTGAGAACCCTATGTGCCTTTAAACTCGCTCGACACGAGTTGACGGCTGCATGGCAAGCAAAAGAACAGGGAGACACAGGGAGAATCCTCAACCAGATCCGCACGCCCCACCCGGTGTTGTAGCGTGCTTACGGTTTGGTAATGAGGCGAACCTGCATCACCAGGGCGCTACTGATGACCGTCAGTAGCCAGCGGGGTGAAATCAAAGTTGATGGCATTATGTGTTCAGAAGGCCGGTTTATCAAGCTGCGCCGGGGTCTACTGGCCTGTGGAGGTCATTTGACCGCGACCACCGCGCCCTCGGGGATGGGCGCAGGGAGCGCAATGGCAGTGGCTCCGAGGCGGCGCGTGACTAACTGGCCGTTGCGCCTGACGCCAACCAGGTCGGATTCCGTACCGGTATCCACGGCCGCCGCCAGCCCTGCCGGCGGCGAGGCGATGAAGGCGTAGCTGGTGCCGGCGGCGATGTAGCCCTGAAGCCGCACTGGCTTGCGGAACCAGGCCGGTAGACCAAGAGCGGAGTCCGCCGGCGAACCGCTGAAACCGGGGTTGGCGTGTGCGTACTCCGCCAGCCTGGAGCGGTAGAGCAGCAAGCTCCTGGCCAGGGTGTCGACCTCGGCCAGCTCGGCGCTCGAGGTCGCGTGGTTGCTTTGTACACTCAGCCAGGTCCCGGTGATCAGCGCGAGCACCAGGACGATCCACATCAGCGGCATACGGCAGTCCTTGAGTCGTGGCGACCTGCTAGTTCACGCAGGTAACGGTGACGTTGGTCGAGTCGGGGGTCTTGTAGGGCTCCGGATAGTTGAAGCCCGGGCCGATCTCGGTGATCAGGCCGAACGAGTAGTTGGTGCCAAAGGTCTGGTTGAAGCCCACCGCGCAGAATCGGCCGCCGCAGGTGATCGCGTAGCGGACATAGTCGTAGTACATCATGCCGCTGTCCTGGCCGTGCAACGTACACCAGTCCTTGATCACGCCCGCAGTGGTATTCATGCGCATGGAGGCGGCGGTTCGCCCCCACTTTCCGTTCTGGCAGGACAACCAGAGTCCGGTGCTGGTAATGCCGGCGAGCCCGTTCGGCGAGCAGTCGGCCCCTTCGGTGGCCACGCCTTTGAGCTGCAGGTATTCGCCGACTTCCGTCCGGCCCTCGGCGGTGAGTTTGCCCGCCTTCATCTCGCCGCCGGTGTAGACGTTCTTGTTCATCCAGGAGCGCACCCAGGTGCTGTCGCTCATGTACCAGCCGCCGCCCCACTTCTCGTTGTACCAGCCCGTGTCACCACGGGTCCTGAACCAGCCTCCGGTGTACGTCTCGCCGGCGACGTCAGCAGTGCCGGCTTTCACCGTGCCAGTGGCTGTCACGTTGCGCGCGCTGATGTCCGCGCTGGTGGTGATGTTGCCGCTGGCCGTGATCGCCCCGGCCGCGGCGATATTGTTGCCTCCCATGTCCAGCGTGGTATTCATCCGGTTGAGTTCGGGATGACCCGGGACGGCATTGCGGTAGAGGTACTCGTTGGCAATGGCGCCGTCCTGGAAGAACAGCGCCGTCGCCAGGTGTCCAGCGCCGGGAGCGCTACCGAAATTGCTCAAGGCCACCTGCCAGGCGGCGCCCTGGGCGATACTGGTGTTGGTTTTCGAGATGTAGCCCCCGGTGGCTCCCATGAGCTGCGCGATCCGGCGGATCGAGAGTTCGGAAGCTACCTGTCCACCCGTGGTCACGATCAGCGTTTCGAGCTGGTTGGCCGCCGGCTTGCGGGCCAGTACCTGGTATTGCTGGCCGTAGATGTTGGTGTCGCGGAAGCCTGCGGGCAGGTAACGGGTGTTGCGCAACATCGGGACGGTGATCACCGCCGGGGCCGTGGCGCCGGCGCTGGCCAGAACCGTGCTGAAGTTGTCCTTCAGGTACTTCTCCGCTGCCTTGGCCACCTGCTGTTGCTGCTGGGCCGCGTGCTGCTCGTCCAGGCCGTCCAGGTAGCTCATCAGGACCGATATGCCGCCGGCGGTCGCGATGGCGATCACGACCAGGGCGATCATCAGTTCGATCGAGATGAATCCACTGCTGCGCTTATTCCTCATGGTGTTATCTCCACAGGCTTTGCCGGGACTGGCGAGCTTGGTCGTCCTGCAGGAGATGAGCCTCCTTTCGGCGGATCTTGTCGCGCATGGACGGGCCGTCGTCGCCGGTGAACAGCAGTGGCTCGGCGGTCAGGCGGCGCGAAGAACCATCGCTCTCCAGCGCTTGGCAGATCACCGCTTGGATGCCTTCGGCAACCACGTCGTAGGCGTTTCTCGCCAGTGGCTGGGCGAGCGTCACCAGGCGCTCGATCGCCTGATGACAGCTTTTCGCGTGAATGGTGGCGATCACCAGGCTGCCGGTCAGAGAGGCCTTGCAGGCCTGGTAGGCGGTGTCCTCGTCGCGGATCTCGCCAATCAGCACCAGGTCGGCGCCGGCCCGCAGCGTGCGCAGCAGAGCCTCGCTGTATCCGCCTGAGCGCCGTGAGGTTCTGACCTGGATGCAGCGGCCGAGCCCATGTTGACCGCTGAGGTTGGTTTCCTGCGGGTCCTCGACGGCGCAGCCCACCCCGCCCAGCTCCTGCAGGCGGGCCAGGAGCAGAGAGGCGGCGGAGCTGGTCTTGCCTGTCGCCATCTCGCCGCAGAACAGGACCAGGCCCTGCAGCTGCGGATCCATCAGCGCGGAAACCACTTCGCTCGGATAGCCGATCTCTTGGAACTCCCGCAATTGGGCGGTCGACCGGCGCAGCACGAATACGCTGCCACTGAACGCGTCCTCGAGGAGGGTGACGCGAAGCAGAACGCCGTCGACGACGATGGCGAACTCAGGATCCTGCAGCTCCTCCAGCGTTTGCCTGCAGAGCTGGAGCAGTTCCTGGGCGTGCGACTCCCACTCGCGAGGCACCTCGACTCGGCGCGCGCCGGCGCCGGCCAGGCCCTTCACGTCGGCGAAGCCTTCACCGAGGTAAAGGTCGACGAACTGAGCCTGGATGATCGGGTTCACACTCACGAACTGTAGGTCCAGGTAATGCTGTTGCTGTCGCTGCTGCAGGCCTGGGTCGCCGCTGCGGTGGTCACTTCACCAGTGATCGCGGATCCGCTGTTGATCTTGGTCTGTTCGAATGTGTTCTTCGCGATCTTGGTGGCCAGCGTGATACAGGCGTCCTGGGGCAACTTGCTGGTGGTGATCGAGAAGCCCATGCCGGTGGACGAGACAGTGACCGATCCGCCGTAGACGTTGTAGACGACGCCGGAGGAGACACTCATGTTCTTCGGCACGCCGTTGATTGCGATCAGGCTCGGGATCAGGTTGGTACCGCTGGAGCCGTAGCCCGAAGAGGTCTTCAGGGCGCGTGCGTTGGCCGCAATGACGCTGATGTTGCGCTGTTCCTCGTTGGCGTTGGACGAACTGAACATTCCAGCCGCTGCGGCCAGGCCCAGGCCGACCCCGATGGCGATGATGATCAGCACGATGATCATCTCGATGGAAACGAAACCGCCCTGCGTCGGACGGGAAGTGCGTTGCGTAGTGCTCATGGAGCGCTCCTTGGTGAGGTTTCAGTGGTTCATGGATTGGATGAGCTGCTGTGCCTGGTAGGCGCCGAGCAGGACCAGGATCATCAGCGCGCCGATGAAGATCAGGGCGAAGTTCTTCACCAGCCCGGCGGCCAGCTCGATCTGCTTGAGGCTGGTCTCCTGCCAGCGGCGGCTGAACTTGACCAGCGCTTCGGAGAAGCCTCCCCGGTTGGCGAGGATGCACAGGTATTGGATGGCCTGTCGGTCGGGGAAATCGTGACCGGCGCTGCGAAGGGCGACTCCCAGATTCTGGCCCAGGCCCACGCCGTAGCGGGCAGCTTCCAAGCGCTGCTTCAGCCAGGGCGGGGAGATCTTGATCATGCTGGCCAGGCTGTCGTAAGGGCGTATGCCGGCGTTGAGCATGACCGCCATGTTCAGCAGGAAGGTGGTGCCCTGGAGCATGCGGTAGATGGACCAGGGCGGCAGCGTCCGGTCCAGCCAGACCCGGCCTTTCCAGCGGTAGGTCGGCAAGGTGACGATGACCACCACCGTGAGGGTGATGACGGCGACCAGAACGTAGATACCAGGTCCTGTGACGAAGCTGGCAATGGCGTTGAGCGTGGCGAGTGGGCCGGTCCAGGTGACTGGGTCGGAAAGCCTGGCCAGGCTGGGGACCATGCGATAGGCCACGATGCACAGCAGGAACACCATCATGGCGGACAGCGCCGAGGGGTAGAGCAGCGCCTGCCAGATGGTGGCGCGGATCCTGGCCTGGGCCTCGACCAGGGAGACGGCATCGCCCATGGCCTGAACCAGGTTGCCGCTCATCTCGCCGGCTTCGATCAGCGCTCGTTCCTGGGCGGGCAGGTAGAGCGCCATGGCGGTGGCCAGACGCTTGCCGTTGGACAGCCCCATCAGCGCTTCGCGACTGGCGATGGCCACCGGATGAAACGGATGCTGTCCCTCATGAGCGAAGATCTTATGCACCTCTGCCACAGCGTCCTTCAACGGGACCCCGTTTTCGAGCAGGGTGGACATGCTTTCGTAGAACTGCAGGCGTTCCTTGCGGCCGAACTGCTTGCTGTAGAAGGCGAACTGCAACTGCTCCCAGAAGCCCCCCATCAGCACGCCTCCTGCGAGTAGAAGCTGTCGTCGAGCAGATGCTCATCGAAGTCGAGTGGCCCAATGAAATCCTCGACCATCTGCGGGTCGAACATGCCCTCGTTGATGCGGCGGATGGCGTGGGCGTGCTTGGTGATGCCCTGCATGGTCTTGACCCAGTAGTTGCGTGCCTCGGCTGGGCCGCCTTTGGCGAACACACGCATGAAGGCCAGGGTGGGCAGCACCACCTCGGCGACGATCGAGCGGCCGTTGACCCCGGAGCCACGGCAGGCCTGGCAGCCAGGCCCCTTGACGTACACCTGGGAAACATCGGTCAAGCGCTGGACCCGTTCGACCAGATCGGGCGCGAGCTGGTCTTGGTGGTCTTGGAAGCGCACTTTGCAGTGGGGGCAGAGCTTGGGCAGCAGGCTCTGGTTGATCAGGCCGGTCAGCAGGGCCGGATCGAACAGCAAGCCGGAGTCGACGCCCAGGTCCTTGAGGCGCTGGACAATGCCGATCGCGCTGTTGGTGTGCAGGGTCGACCACAGGCCGTGCCCGGTCATCGCGCCACGGAAGGCGGCGACAGCGGCGAAGAGGTCGCGCACTTCGCCGATCATCATGTAGTCCGGATCCAGGCGCATGCCGTTGGCGATGCCTGCGGCCCAGGCCTGGCGTTCTGCGTCTGGGTCAGTGGCGTCATAGACCAGTGGGGTCTGGTTGATGCCTTCGCCGCGAATGTGGTATTCCGGTGGGTCCTCGATGGTCAGGATATGCTTGGATCCGCCATGGAGCTTGTCGAGGCCTTCCAGGGTGACCTTCAAGGTCATCGACTTCCCTGACCCGGTGGGGCCGGACAGGATGTTGATGCCGTAAGGCATGCGCATCATGCGATCGAACAGCGCGTTCTGCTCGGGCAGGTAGCCGAGCTGCTCCAGGCTGTCGAGGCCGGTATCGTCGTAGAGCAGCCGCAGGATCATCAGGAACCCACCGGCGCGCGGGCGGGTCGCGATCCGGGCGCCGAACAGGTTCAGCTTCTCGACGAAGGCCTGGCTCATCCGCGCGTCCTGGTCCAGTTGCGGCTTGAAAAGCGGCTCGGCCACGTCGCACATGGACTGGTAGATGGTTGCGCAAAGTTCGTGCAGTTCCTGGCTGCGGTACTGCTCGACGGTCTTCAGCAGGCCGTCGACACGGAAACGGATCTTGCTGCCGGTGCCGGCGGGACTCACGACGAAATGCACGTCACTGGCGCGCAGCTCAGTGGCCTTACGAATGATCTTGACCACGCGCTCCTGCATCTGGGTGGCGCGCTGGCCATCGCTATCTACCAGGCCGTCCATGGCGACGGCGCGGTAGAGCTGGTGAATGGTCTGCAGGTCGGTGAGGTTGAGCTGGTATCGGAAGCCACGGCGATCGAGACGGTCGATGAACGACAGAACGTGAATGTCGTTCTGGTGGCTCTCCGATAGATAGAGCGTGCCGTCGGCGGCCAGGGCCATGATCTCCTGCAGGTACTTCGAGACCTCCCACTCGCCACCGTCGGCGGTGAGCAGTTGGGTCACCATGGAGGGCTGTACAAGCGCGGCAATTTGAAGGTTCGTCATGGCGGTACCTACTGGATGAACGGCTGCGGTACCGCCCCGGGCAGCGCCGGCGGAACGGAGGCGCCTTGGGCCGAGGAGGCGGCTTGGGTCGGGGCAACGCTGGAGAAGCCCACGGGTACGCGGTTGCCGTCCTTGTCGGTGAGTACGACCTGGTCCAGGGAGATCGACTCGACGCGGTAGTTGCCCGGCAGCTCCGCGCCGCTGGCGGCGTCCACCTCGTACCCGCCCGGGAACAAGAATGTGGCAGTCATCTTGCCGCCGGCGCCGTAGATGGTCCGCACCACCGGCGGAACCGGCTGCGTGATCGTCGGCGCCGCCGCCGGCACCGGCATGGCGAACGTCTGCCCCTGGGCGCTGACGACCTGGCCGGTTTCGCCTTTGCCCTCCAGTTGCCGCTGCGCCGTGGCCAGACGCACCTTGGCCTCGGTGAGGATGGCCTGGGCCTGGATCTCCGCCAGTTCGCCAACGGTGCCGGCGCAGGCCTGGCCGGACGCGAGGAGGAAGAGCACGGCCACGGCCATGCCGATCGGCTCAGTTCGCATAGATTTCTCCTGTGACAGTCCAGTCCAACTGGCTGTCCTTGAGCGTGGTTTCGAGGTTGGTGATGCGGACCCCGGCGGCGGGCAGCCCCTGGAAGGTCAGGTCTGCCGGGAGCCTGGTCTGGGCGCTGAAGGTGAATTTCTTCCAGGAGGGCAACACCACTTGCTGCTCCGTCGCCGCTTCCGCGCCAGGAAGGGGCGGAGTTGTCTCCTGGCTGATCGACAGCTTGGGCTCGACACCCTGACGGTACAGATGGCTGGTGAGCGCCTGCAGCGCGTCGTCGGCTGGCTGCAGCGGCTCATCGCTACCGATGGCGACTTTCAGGTCAACCTTCAGGGCCGCGGTGTTGCCGTTGTCGATGACAAAGGCGGGGCGGTCAGCGAACAGGTGCTGGCTGGCCGCTGTCAGGTCGGCTGCCGTGCTGTTGCCGGTACGGTGGTAGGTGGCGACCAGGACCCTGCCGTCGCACTTGCTGGATTCGAAGAGCCAGCCCTGGATCGACAGCGACAGTACCCCCGTTGCCTTGCTACAGGCGCGTAGCATGTCCTCGAGGTCAGGCATGAGCGTCCAAGGCTTCTGCAATGACGCCAGGTCCAGCGGCTGCTTGGCCTGGGCGTTCTTCTCGGCCAGCTCGGCGAGGCGCCTCTGCTCCTCGAGGAGCGCGGCTTGTCTGGCGAGCTCTTGCTGGTGGGCATTCCATAGGTAGTAGGCGGTTAGCGACCCGCCTACCAAGCAACCGAGCAGGGCCACTGCCGTCCACTCCCTGGCGGACAAGCCGAAGGTGAGTTGCCGGAGGCGGTAGTCGCGCCGCAGGCGCTTCGGCGCGAGCAGTTCCTCGATGTCGAAGTCCTTGACGGGGAAATCGAACCCTTCGGGAACGAAGACCTGTGCGTTTCGAAGCACGCCGCGCGTAGAGAGCTTCCTGATCCGGTCCCTGGCTTCGTCGAAGGTGGTGACCAGGTCCTGGCCGGGGACGATCGCGCCATCGAGCGTGGCGACCAGTGCGTAGCGGTCCTCGTCGACCTTCCAGCAGGCCAGGAAGTCGCCTTCGAACTGGCCTGAAAGCGCCGAGGCCAGGGAGTACATGCCCTTGACTGCGCCTTGCGACTTCGAAACGAAGCCGGCCTGGATCACTGTCGGCGAATGGCGGATGGCAACGATGTCCAGATGCTCTTCCTTGCCCAGCTTGCGCGCTTCCTTCATGTACTGCCGCTGGCTGGATAGCGGCCGCCAGAACAGGCCGCTGACGAACTTGTTGCCGTGGTAGCTCAGGATCGAGACGTCTGGTCCACGGCTACCGATGTCAGGCTTCTCCATGGTTCAGCCCAGCACGACGGGGGTGATCAGCACCACGATGACCTCGCGTTTGGTATTGCGGGTCAGCCCGCCGCCAAGGCCGAAGAATCCGGCGTCGCCGGTGCCGACCTTGTTGGTATCCTCGGTGGTCTGGTCGAAGCCGGAGAGCACCAAGGTCTCGCCGCTGCGCAGGCGTACCTTCTGGTCGAACAGCTGGATGTCGTAGCTCGGGAACTGGGCTTTGGAGTCTCCGCTGGTCTGCATTTCGAACGTCGGCCGGGAGGTCATGTTGATGTTGATCTTCAGCAGCATCTCGCCGCTTTCCATCACGAACGGCAGCAGGCTCATGTTGTAGCCGCTGGTCACGGCGCCCGGGATCAGCGAGGTGGTACTGCCGACCTGGGCGACGTTGGAGATCTGGCTGGAGGCCAGGTAGCTGTCGTAGCGGCCGATCTGGATCGGCGCCGACTGGAGGTTGAGCGTGGTCACGGACGGGGAGCGGACGGTCGAGACGCGGCCCTGCTGGGCCAGCGCCTGGACCATGGCCTTGGATCCTGCCCAGGCGCTGTTGGCGGTATCCAGGATGCTCACGGAGCCGGAGATCGCACTTTGGTCGATGCCCGGCATGGTGTTCTTCAGGCCGATGCCCCACTTGTTGTTGAGCGACTTGTAGACCAGGTTCCAGTCGATCCCCAGTTGATCCTTGTCGGTCAGGGCGACCGAGAGCACGTTGACGTTCAGCAGCACCTGCTTGGTGATGCTCTCGTTCTCCCGGTTGACCAGCTGCTGGACGCGGTTGAGGACCTCTGGTCGGTCGGTGACGGTCAGGGTGCCCGTGGCACGCGACAGCGACATGCGTCCCATGCTCGGCGTCAGCATCGAGTTGATGCTGTTCTCTATGTCGCTGAGGATCGAGGTCTTCAGCTCGGAGCTGGTGGTCTGCTTGCTGCCGGAGTCGCCGCTGATGCCGGAGCTGCCATTCTGTCCAGTGGATCCGGAGCCATCCCCGCTGATGCCGGCGGCCGTCGTCATACCGGAACGCACGGTGGAGTCCACCGTGTTGACGTCGTCGAAGGCGTAGATGCGGAAGGTCCGAGTGTCCAGGTAGTAGAACTCGACTCGCTTCTCGGTTGGGTTGTAGCGCCAGGACACGCCGGCGCGGGCGGCGATGAGATCGAGGAACCCGCTGACCTTGCCGTTCCATTTGATGTTGTACAGCGACCGCGGGCCGTAGGACCCGAAGCTCGACCCCATGCTGCCGCCGGCACCTAGGGACATGCCGTTGGCGACGGAGGCAGGAAACAGCATGGTGGCCATGTCCTGGCCGCCTTGGATGGGTGGCGGGGCGTTGCTCGCGCGCTGCTGAGGTTGCAGGGCAAAAGCGGCCGGGTTCAGCGCGTCGGGCGTGATACTGACCGCCAGGTGGCATTGGTTGATGACTTCCTGGGCGGCCTCCTGCAGCGACGCTGCATCTGCAGGGCGCCACGTCACGATGCAGTCACTGGACAAGGTGTGCGAAACGCTCAGGGGCTTCGTGCTGACCCAGGGTTTGTCGGAGAAAACCACCGTATCGCGGCGATCCGGTCGGGTGTTGCGCATCTGTGCTGCGATCGTCGACGCGGAATCTGCCGTAGCTTCGACACGATCCGCCGACTCGTTCACCCGCGTGACCGAGCAACTGGCCAGCGCGGGGATCAGGAGGCAAGGCAAGAGGTTCTTCAGGGGGGCACGCATCAGTTCTTGCGCTCCTTGATGATGATCAGGGACTGCGGCCGGCTGGCGTTCACCAGGAAGGACCGTTCGGCAGCGTCATACAGCGGGAACAGTTCGGATACCGCGTCCTCGAAGGAGCCGTGGAAGGTCAGAGGAGCTTCGATCGGATAGTTGAGATCCTGCGGCTCCCAGCGGACGGTCCAGCGTGCGTGCTTGGCCCAGGCTTCCAAGGTGTCGCGCAGGGTTGATCCCGTCTCGGCTGACCAGGACTGTGCCAACTGTCGGCTCGGCTCCGCCGGCGTGAGCACCTTGACCGGAGGGGCGGAAGCCACGGTGGCCGGAGTGGGCGGCGTGGACTTCACGGCGGAAGCCAAGGGCTTGATCGGTGCCGAAGCCGTGGTAAGAGAAGAGGAGTGGCCATCCTTGGCCGGTGCTGCTGGGGGGAGCACAGTGGTGGATTCAGGCTTCTTGGCCGGAGCGGGGCTGGTTGTGATCGGCGCCGGTGTCGGCACCGAGGCGACCACGACGGGCGACTCCAGCGTGCTGACTTTTTCCGTGGATGAGGATTGCGCTACCGCCGCCGGAGTTGGGGCAGCGGGCTTCGCAAACAGTTGTTGGACCGGTTTCGGCCTCGGCGCCGGGGGAAGTTGATAGCCCGGGCGAAGCACGAAGCAGACCTGCCGCGCCACTTCGTCGACCTTAACCTGCCAGGCTGGACCGGAGAGGACCTGGAGGGTGTTGCGCAGGGTCATGGGGCCGAGCTTGTACTGAGCCGCCGGCAGCGGCCGGGTGTAGAGGATGTTCACATGACCGGCCTCTGCCGGGCACAGCGAGTAACCCGAGCGGCTCATCACGTACTGCATGGCGTCCTTGACACTCGGGTTCATGCTCGACGGGATGGTCACGTCGATAATCTGTGCCATCAGGTCGCGCTGGCCAGCGTCCGGCTGGGTGCTGACCAGGGTGTAGCGCCCGTAGCGCACGACGGGCTCCTTCTCCGGTTGTACGCCATTCGGGTACAGGTCCGGTGAGAGCAGGTCTGGATTGCGGCTGCTGTCGAAGGCGGGCCTGGCCGGCTCAGCCTTGTGGGTCGTGCAGCTGACGAGCAGCAGGCACAGCGTGAGAGTGGTCAACTGCCTGGTCATTGAGGCCCCCTTTGATGATGGGGCACACAATGGCAGGCCAATCGCTATGCCTCAGCAGGAAATACTCGGCGGAGGGCTAGGGGATTTTTATCCTATCAACGTGAAAGCAGTTTTTGCCACGTGGCAGCGTAGTGGCATGAACTTGAGGAGTGGCCCCGGAGGGGCCTGTTCTCCTAGTCTTTCTTATTCGTATTGTTCAAGAAGATTGGGAAGAAACTTCTTTGGTTTTTAAGTCGAACAGTGTCATCTATTTTTATTTGAGAGGCTTTGCGACGAGTTCCTCCGCTCTCAGTTATTATCTCTATGTCAGGGTTTTCAATTAGAGCAATGTTTATGTCGTCACTGTGGGCGGGGGTGGAGTTGTAAATTCCACTATAAAAGTCCTCAATGCGAACAGCATCACCAGACGAGGAAATAAGTTTCGGAATGTCTTCGAGTAGTTGGATTTTTGCATCATCTCTAGCAGATGAGTCAAACAGATATAATTTGCCTTCTTCGCTTGGGTCGTGCGCAAGCATATTCAGTCCGGACCTACCGTAATGAGCTTGAGACCCACTGTTAATGTGAAGAATGTTGTTGTAGACTTGTCTGGCTCTATAAAAGCTGGCTAAGTGGATGAGCCAATACCTCCAACCATTTGGGTTGTTGATGGAGAAGGGGCTTACAAATTGTGCGCATTTTTTAAAAGTTGAGTAAACTATTCTCTCAGCAGTTCCCAGCCAACTTTTCTTATCCATGATGGTGTCAAGCTGAGCAATGTCGTATTCGTTTATTGATAAATGTGATAGCTGGGTTGCAAGTTGTTTTGGATTTGTTTTTTGAAGAAAGGCAAGAAGTGTCTCGATTGCAAAAGTGTAGAATATTTCGGCGGAGTTGTTTGAGCGTATTATATCGGCCAGGGTTTCGTTCCGAACCTGGCTGTGCCCACACTGGTCGAGGTTGAAAATTGTGCTTTTGTAACGGCCTGCACGAAGAAGACTTTTGATCTCAGAATATGCCTGCTCAAAAAAATTGCTCATATAATGAGTCTTGATATGTAGCTGTCTGTTAGTGTCTCTTATTTCTGCGTGCAGTGGGTAGATGTTTTCTTTTAGGAGTTCTACCGCAATTGGCTCAGAGTCGTTTAGGATTAGAAAGCACTCTATTTCAATTAGAGGAAGGCCTTGCTCTGCTCTTTGAATATTGATATATTTCGTGGCCTTATTGAGCTCCTCCATGAAAATAATAGGCGAGCCTGCCGTCCCACATATGTAGCGACCTGCGCCTGAGAAGCCATCAATTATGGCTAACCTAAAACGTTCTTGCTTGGGAAGTTGGCAGCGAGTAATAATGTATTGGTAGAAGTATTCTCGCAGTATTTTATGCTTTCTTCTTGAGTGGTCTTCAAGCTTTGCGCCATTCTCCCAGTCAAATTTTTTTCTTACCATATAACTTCCTTATCTCTCAGGCTAACTTTTCTTTAAGCGATGCTGACTAGTTTTACCGGCATCTCATCCCAGGTCCTGCCTCGGTACTCTCGACCGTTAGCTTTCTTCGAACGTCGGATGTTATCTTTCCCCCAAGTGCCCCATTGCTTAAAGAAGAAAGCTGTTCCATATTCTATGCATTGTTCATGGATCTCATCGATCCACTCTTCTTTTATTGGCCTGGCAAAGCTTCCGCTCTCTCCTCCAACAATGGCCCAGTCGATGCCTGAAAGGTCAATCTCGCCAACACTTCCGATTAATGGCTCGAAAGAGATGAATCTTATTTGGGCTGGGGTCTTCTTTAGGTGAAAGACCCTCTGGGCAGTTTCTTGCTCCTCTATGCTGGTGCCTAGCCACACATTAGGAAGTACCTCTCTAATGTATTTGGTGAGCATGTCGGCCATTCGCTCTGGTCTTTTGGTCAGAATCTGGTAGTTATGATGCGGCGTTTCTCTCATGACATTCCAAACCTTGAGAATAAAGTCATCGCTAACTTTCTCATGAAAGAGGTCGCTCATTGAATTAACAAATATCTTCCTGGGTTTTCTCCAGCGATAAGGAATCGAGAGCGCATCATGGTCTTCAGTGATTTTACCGTTCCAAACTGTACGTTTACCTTTGAGTCGAGTTAGGCCAGAGTATTTCTCAACCCCCATCGACTCTAATCTTCTTGCCATTTCCATAGCATAGCAATTCTTGCAGCCCGAACTGATTATGGAGCATCCTGCTACAGGGTTCCATGTGGAGTCGGTCCATTCGATCTGTGTTTCTGCCATTTTTCCTTACCTGTCGCCCCCAACATATAGGAAATTTCTCCACCAATGGGTTTGATATCATAACCTTATGGAGTCATGTGGCATACAGGGCCCTAGCTATGACTGACAGTGGGGAAACCTTCTATGAAATCAATGTCTTAGCAACGAGTTCACGGTTTCCGTCGACCTGCTCGGGCTCGATGAGGTCCTGGGCAACCTGGCGTTTCGCGTTGAGCAGTTGCCACAGCTGCTCGTCGATCGTGGCCTCGACTAAGGGGATCTTCACCACGACCATGCGGAGCTGGCCGTTGCGGTACGCGCGATCCTCGGCTTGTTCCTGCTGACCGGGAGTCCAGGGCAGGCCGAGGAAAAACACGTAGTTCGCCGCAGTGAGGTTGTTGCCCGTCCCGGCGGCCGCCGTGGTGCAGATGAACACCCGGCAGTCGGGATCCTGCTGGAAGCGATCGATCGCTTTCTGCCGCTTGGTGAGCGAGTCATTGCCCACCAGCGTGACGCAGCCGTGCCCGGCCTGCTCGCAGAGTTCCTTCAGCGCAGCCACGGTCGGCTTGAACTCGCAGAACAGGATCACCTTGTCCTCGGCGTCGAGCTCGCTCAACAGGTCCATCGCCACGCGAACCTTCACCGTTTCCAGGTAACGCCGCAGCGCGCCGAGTCGCGCGAAGACCGGTCGGTCCTCGAGACGCAGCACGTCGTATTGCTGGCGTTCCTCGGTGGAGAGGGCCACCTTCAGCAACTGCCGCTGCTTGCCCTTGAGGCTGGGCAGCACATCTTTGCGCCTGCGCAGCATCCAGTCACCCAGCTCCGCCCGCAGACTCTGGCGGAACTCCGGGTTGCCGGCGAAACGGTCGCAGAACTCTTTCAGCGGCAGTTGTCCGATGGGGTGGCCTGAGAGGCGAAGCAGGGTGTGCAGCTCGGTTTCACGGTTGAGCACCGGCGTGCCGGTAAGCAGGTAGCGGTTCGGCACTTGGGCGGCAATGTCGAAACCGTGCCGCGTGCATTGCGCCGTCGGTTCCTTCATCCGCTGCGCCTCGTCGATGACCATCACGGCGAAGCGCGAAGCGTTGGCGACGAAGGGGCTCAACTGCTCGTAGTTGACCAGGATCCACTGCGCCTCTGGGTTGTCCTGCTGGATGGCCACGGTGGCCGAGGGATAGACCTCCTGGATTTCGCGCTGCCAATTGATCAACAGGGTGGCCAGGGTGATGACCAGAATTGGCCTGCCCGCCGCTCGGATCGAAGCGGCGATGACCGCCTGGCGGGTCTTGCCCAATCCCATGTCGTCGGCCAACAGGGCGCTGGTTCTCTGCAGCAAGTGAGCGATGCCGGCAGGCTGGTGGGCCAGTAGCGAGTAGCCCTGAAGCGCCGCCTCGATATCAGCCGAGCTGTACTCGGTGCGCTCGATCTCTGGCACCGCGGCGAGGTAGAT
Source organism: Pseudomonas sp. HMSC057H01 (assembly GCF_001836405.1). Classification (NCBI taxonomy): domain Bacteria; kingdom Pseudomonadati; phylum Pseudomonadota; class Gammaproteobacteria; order Pseudomonadales; family Pseudomonadaceae; genus Pseudomonas; species Pseudomonas sp. HMSC057H01. The sequence goes on from NZ_KV828438.1 coordinate 76,133, forward strand.
GTCACAAGCTGACTCGTCCTCCAGGGATGGCGCTGCCGGTTCCTGCTGTGGACCGCCGATGCTCATGCTGGGCAGCTCGGTCGCCGGCGCGAAGCTACCGTCGCTGAGCAGCTCCTGGACGGTATCCAGTATCTCGAATTGTTCCTCGGCGAGGCCAAGCTCCAGGATCAGGTTGCTGCGGAGCAGCTCAGGTGTGGCGTCGATGCGCCAGGAGCTCGATGGGCGCAGGAACACCCCGCGCATCCGCCGAGCCACCGCCACCACACCGGGATGGAACTCGCCTGACAGCAAGACGCCGCCCTCGGCCAGCGGCGCGATGCGCAGCAGCAAACCACAGGTGAAGGCCTGTCGGTCAAGCGAGGCCTGTGCAGATTCGACCATGCCGCTGAAGTCCCGCCAGGACTGTGAGTGGAGGCCTCCAGCGAGCTCGGCGAGTCGGTTGTACAGCGAGTCCAGTTCGGGCAGCAACTTGCCCTTGGGGACCCGCCAGTAGCGGTGCAACGGATGCTCCCGGGCGCTGATGAAGAAGCCGGACAGTTCCAGCAGCGCGCGGTTGCTGCCTGCGATGTAGGGGATCTTCAAGCCGAAGTCGTAGCCGTCGAAGATAGCCCGCTGCAGAAGCGTCGAAGGAGTCGCGGAGGTACGGTTGACCAGGCGTGGACGGCTCATCGGTTTTCCAACCGAGTGAGCAGCCACTTCGCCGTGGCTTCGGCGAGGCCCGCCTTCCAGCGACCATCGGCGAAGCGCGTCATGTGGACGGTCATGTCGGGCCAGTTCAGGTTCGTCGCTATGGCTCCAGAGCGAATCCGTTCCATGAACCAGCGGTATGCTTGGCCAGCAGGGGAGTCGGCCGGCACGGGGGCATTATCGAATTCGCGCAATTGCACCGTGGAAAGGTGCTGGGGATTCCAGGGCCTACCTAGAGGCTCGCCATGTTCACGCCTAAGCTCCAATTCGGCAGAGGCCAGTGGACGGCCAGCCTCACGTACTGAGAGCAGTCGGCAGTCTCCTCGGTAGGCGGCCTGGTCGTAGCTATCGATGCAATGGGCCAGCGCGATATGTTCGGCATAGAGATCGGCAGGGCAGCGGAGCTCGACGATCTCCAGGCCATTGGGGCAATCGATAAGGCTGACAGGCAGCATTCCCTCCCAGGTGGTGTACTCGTCGGTGTCGACCAGATCGGGCAGGCTGCTCTGTACTGTGGCGCGCAGTTCCCTCTGGACCTGGTGGTAGTCGTCCACCAGGTTGCCAGCCTGTCGGTAGGTACAATGACCCAGATACGCTTGCAGGACGCTACGCGCCTGCCGAACAACCTGTGAGTTCCCCTGGTTGAGGGCGGTATAGAACTCCTTGATATCTCTCAGCCGTGCAGTGATTGCAAGCCATGCCGGATCCTGCCAATCAGACGGGCAGCCGTTGAAGAGACGGTTGTAGTCGGGCTTGGCGTTGTGAACTTGCCAAGGGATCGCATTGTAGGCGGCATAGAATGCTGTCCATTGAGCGCGAGTGATCGGCCGCCGGTTACCTAGCGATGCTGCCATAAGGAGAGTATGCCATCCCGAATATCGGCCTTCCCGTTTGCGATGGAAGAGAGCTCCTCCCGCACGGCCGGGACTGACGTGACTAAGAAATCGAATCGAGGCCCGTGGCGCCTGAAATAGCCAGGCGAAAAAGTTGATGACCGAAATCCCTTCGTCCGCGACCTGCCCAAGAATACGGCCCATATCGAGGTACAAGTCGCATGGCACGGCGGCGGCCTGCGGTCGTTCACTGACAAGCAGGGAAAAAGGGCAAGGAAGGAAATGGCAGATGCTCTCGCCGTTGTCGTTGGTCGTCGTGTGAGGCCAGACTCCCTCCTCGCAATCCACCAGTAGCGGCGTCAAGACCGGCTGAGCCTTCAGCATCTGCAGCCGGCGCGCCTGGTTGCCTTGAGCCAGCCAGTTGTAGAGCTGGGGCGAGAGGCACCGAACCGAGCGGATAGCGAACAGCAGGTCTTGGTCCAGGACCTGCCTGAAGGTTCGCAAGACCGCTCCGATCTGCTTCAAGTAGAACTGGCGCCTTGGTGCGTAGTAGCGCTTGTTGCTGTGGCTCGGATACACGAGGCGACGTTGCAGTCCGAGATCGTCCCTGGCCATCTGTGTGGCTAGGTCGTGCGCTCGTCTGGTGTATGAGCTGAGTACAGCAACTGCGTCGTCGAACTTTTGAAGGCGCTGTAGCAGCTTCAACGCCCCTGCTGGGGACGGCGTGCTTGCCGGGATACGATGGGCAGGCCTGCACTCCCACGCACCGATTAGTTGACCGTCGAATACCTGGAGCAGTGGCCCTGCACGCATGATGGTGTAACGCACACCATTATCCGCAGCGACGGTGATGCACCAGCACCTGGTCGTAGAGGTGCTGCGCAGGTAGTGACGGATGAACTTGGTTCGAGCTGTCCCTGCGAGGGAGAAATGCGTTGCCCAGGTGTTGGCAACGGCGAGCTGCCGCTCGCTGTAGCGGGCCAGGGATTGATCCTGTAGCGGCCCGGCGGGGGAAGTGCTATCGAGTGGTGCCACGCGCTTGCTCCTGTGTAAGCGAGTAGCACTGTGGCCGGTCGGTGTCTTGTGTATCGACCGAAAATGCTCAGCCCCGATGGGATGTTTTTCTCTGCCTTATGAGGCCGGGTTGCTGACGGAGATAGTGACGGGTAAGTGGACTAGCAGTGATAACTGCATAGCTCTGAGGTAGAAACAATAAGCCCCGCATTGCGGGGCTTATTGTTTCGCGCTAACAGCCCTACAGAGCTTGCACTTGCTCGGCCTGCGGGCCTTTGGCGCCTGCAGTAACGAAGAAGCTTACACGTTGTCCTTCGTCAAGGGACTTGTAACCGCTAGCTTCGATCTGTCGGAAGTGAACGAAAACATCTGCGCCGCTTTCCGGGGTGATGAAGCCGAAACCTTTAACTTCGTTAAACCACTTAACAGTACCAGTTTGGCGAGTTGCCATGATGTATATCTCCAAAATTTGAGAATGCGCAGGTACAAAGCCTGGCTAGAGCTGAATGCAGAGAGAAGACAAACCGAGGAGATGAGGATCGAACAGACTGAACATCAAGGCGGGACGCTAAACTGGGCAAGCAGTAGAGACCACCATACAGGTTTCGGTGAGATTAGATAGCTTTCATTTTGCCGAGGTGAGTAACCTGACGGGCGGCGGCCACGGGTGGAAGCTAGAGTGATTGCCTGAAAGACGGCACAGGCGACACATGTGGCCTGCTCAATTAGCGGAGTATCCATGGCACCTCGAGTACTACCTATAGCCCACGCGGGTTGTCGAAGTCAGGTCGGCCGTTCTTGGTGGGATAGTTGACCTTGCAGCCGGTGGTGCGGTAGCCGCTGCAGCCCCAGAAGTCGAAGCCGCCCTTGCCGGCTTTCTTGCGGTGGACCAGGGGCAGACCGCACTTGCCGCAGAGGAAGTCACTAGCCGGCGCCGTGGGAGCGCTGGCGGTAGAGCTTGCTCGCGGGTCGCCCTGTGCGCTGGGGTGCGCGCGCAGCGTCTGCAGCTCTGACTGCAGGAGCTGGTAGAACTGCTGGACCACGTTCATGTAGGTGTCTTCGCTGTTGGCAATCCGGTCCAGGGCTACCTCGAGGTTGCGGGTGAAGTCGAGGCTGAGGAAGCTGAAGTTGTGCTCCAGGAGCGCGATGGTGGCCTCGCCCAGCTCGCCGGGGATCAGGCTTCGCCCCTTTATCTGCACCTGGCCTTTGTCGATGATGTTCTTCACGATCGAGGCGTAGGAGGATGGCCGACCAATCCCGCGGCGCTTCATCTCGCCCACCAGGCTGGCATCGGTGAATCGCTTGGGAGGGGTGGTCTTCTTCTCCAGGACCTCGCCGCTGTAGACCTGCAGGATCTGGCCTGGCTCCAGCGCCGGGGTGGGGTTTGAGGGCGTTTCGTTCTTCTGCTCCTCGGCGTCATCCCCCTGCAGCAGTTTTCGCCAGCCAGGCACGCTCAACAGCTTCCCTTTGGCAGTGAAGCGCAGTGGCTTCTTGTCGGGGCCGACGCCCAGGAGGGTGATGGTTCTCACGGCGTACACGGCAGCTTCGATCTGGCTGGCAAGCGCGCGGACTCGAATGAGCTGGTACAGCGCCTGCTCATCAGCAGTTTCACCGGCGGTAGCGGCCGTCCAATCGGTGGGGGTGATGGCGGGGTGGCCTTCTTGGGCGTCCTGATCAGCCTTGAACATCCGCTGTTGCTCAACGCTCTTCAGGCCCAAGGCCTTGGCGACAGCACGGATATCCGGCATCGAGTCCTTCGAAATATTGGGGTTGTCCGTCCGGTGGTAGGTGATGAGCCCCTGCTCATACAGCCGCTGGGCGACCTTCATCGTCTTGTCGGGTGACCACTTCAGCGCATTCCCGGCGGCCATCTGGAGCGAGGAGGAGATGAACGGTGCCGGAGGCGTAACGGTTTCTTCGCCATCAATGCAGGTCTCGACGATGACATTGCGTATAGCCCCCACCAGTTCTGCGAGTTGACGATCCTGGACATACGGGAACTCCTTGCTGGCAAACACGGGCACTGGATCCCATTCCGCCGTCCAGGTACGGCCGTCGCTTGGCGAAACGAAGGTCAGTTCCACCCCGAAGTGCTTGATTGCTGTGAAGGCGCGGATCTCCCGCTCTCGCAGGACCACCAGGTACACAGCGACGGACTGCACGCGCCCGGCGGTGGTTGGCCTGCCCATCACGCGCCGCAACTCTGGCGTGACCAGATACCCCACCAGGCGATCGATGACGCGACGGCATTCCTGCGAGGCGACCTTCGGGAGGTCCAGGCGACGCGGCGAGCTGAGTTCGGCGCTGATGCATGACTTGGTGATCTCTTTGAAGGCAACGCGCTTGTAGTTCTTGATCCCGGCAGCCTGGAGGATGTGCCAGCCAATGCTTTCGCCTTCGCGATCCGGGTCGGATGCGACGTAGATCTCCAGAGCTTTCTGCTGCAGATCCTTCAGCCGTGCGACGGTTTTTTCCTTGCCCGAGAGGATCTGGTAGTGCGGTTTGAAATCCTGGCCCACGCCGACGGTGAGCATCTGCGGATCCTGGCCGTGAACGGGTAGGTCTCTGATATGTCCGGCAGTCGCTTCGACCTGCCAGGTCACGTCGGGACGAATGGAGGGGAGAAGGGACCGCAGCTTTTTCAGCTTGCCCGGGGCTTCAATGATTACAAGGTGCATCGGCGGAGTCTCTCGGAACAGTCGGTCGAACTGTCGCGGTCAGAGAGCGGGCCAACAATGCGAAATGGACGGTGCGCTGTTGCAGTTTTCGAGAGGAACTGAAGGGTGAAGTCATCAGAAGTCGAGCTGCTGTTGCTGCTCCTGTCGGCGGACCTTCGAGGTCGCGTTATAAAGCCATTGTTGTATATCCCATTGACATATCCCGAGAGGTGGATACTATGGGATATACGTTTGGTATATCCCGTGAGGTGTGTCATGGAACAAGGTTCTGTTTTTCAGAGCAATCGTAGCCAGGCCGTAAGACTGCCCAAGGCAGTCGCGCTTCCCGATGACGTTAAGCGTGTGGATGTGGTCGTTGTGGGGCGCGCCAGAATCATCACGCCTGCCGGCGAGTCTTGGGATAGCTGGTTCGATGGCGAGGGCGTTACTGCCGACTTTATGGCAGAGCGTGAACAGCCTGCCGATCAGGAGCGCGAGACTTTCTGATGCTCAAGTTCATGCTCGACACCAACATCTGCATCTTCACCATCAAAAACCGCCCGCAAGAGGTGCGCGAGGCGTTCCTGCGCCACCACGATCAGATGTGCATCAGCACCGTGACGCTGATGGAGCTGATCTACGGCGCAGAGAAGTCCTCGAACCCCTCGCGCAATCTTGCAGACGTGGAAGGCTTCGCTGCTCGTCTGGAGGTGCTCAAGTACGACCAGGAAGCTGCCGCCCACACCGGCCAGCTCCGCGCTGAACTGGCCCGCCTCGGCAAGCAAATCGGCCCCTATGACCAGATGATTGCCGGGCACGCCCGCTCTCAGGGCCTGATCGTGGTCACCAATAACCGCCGCGAGTTCGACCGCGTACCCGGCTTGAGAGTTGAGGACTGGGTCGTCCCAATCGTGTAACCGAGGAAGATACGGAGCACCATGGATAAGAATTGGGAACAAGCGCTTCTTACCGTTGTAGAGCGAGAGCTTGCCCAGCTTGAATGGCTCATCAGGTCTGAACAGGCCGGCGAGGAAGAGATCGAGTGCGGAGATATTCACGCGCAGATCAGTCGGTTAGGTGGCCTGACGGATCTGGCTCAGCCTGATGGTTTGCCAATGAGCGAAACGACACACGCCAAGCTGCAGCAGCAAAATGAAGTTGCCATGAGGTTGATGCGTTCTCGACTTTCGAGCACTTAGGAAATGATGCCCGAGATCGATGGCCTGTTTTGGTACTTCGAGAACGGTGTCTCCGAGCCGCGCCCGGTGCTGCTCAACCAGGCGAGGTGGGTAAGGAAATTCAAATCATTCAACGGTGCTGAGCAGTCCTGGCTTCGTGACGGGGAGTATCTGGTTGGACCGCAGCCCACTTCGGCTGCTCAGTAACGAGGAAACCAGCATGGCTACAAAGGATCACGAATTCACAGTAGGCAAAGGACAAACGATCTGGGCCGAGAAGTCCCACTATCCCGACTTGGTACGTTTAGTTGTTCCGAAGGATCAAGCAGTTGCCCTGGCACAGAAGATTCTCCGCGCCTATGAGTTGGCCCGTCCCGAAGACATGTACTTGGACGAGATCCCTCTCTACGGGGAGTTGGAACCCCTGGAAGACGAATAAGTAGGGCAAAGGTCCATCTGCCAGATCTCGTCGGGAAGAACCGAGGGGAAAAGGGACCTCAGTTTTCAGAAGTCGAGCTGCTGTTGCTGCTCCTGGGCAAACCCTTTCAACCAGGACGCCCGCATCGCAGGATGACTGTAGGGGCAGTCGAACACCCGTAGCCCTTTCCGCGCGGCCTCAGCACCAATAGCCCGTACAGTCCGGTGGGGATCGTTGAAGTGTCGTCTGTCCAGCTTGTCGGTATCGGTCGCTTTCTTTGACACACGGCTTTCCAGTCGAAGCCTTTCTTCCCTCAGTCGATTTCCGATCATTGTGGTTGATCCAGTTGCTCGAGTGTTTTTAAGAGGCTGCGGGCGGCGAAGAGTAGTGCTTGCCACCCGCAGCTTCACGAATGGGCGGCCAAAAATTAAGCCGCCTGCTACATGGGGATGTCGTCGTCGAAGGCGCTGTCGTAGTCCTGCTGCGAGTGCGCATCCTGCTGAGCAGGTTGCGGCGGCACCTGCCGAGACTGCTGATGTTGTGTCGACTGGCCGTTGGTAGACGGCAACAGGGTGACCTCGGCCAGGCGATGCGGAAGGATGGAAATGCGCGAGGCTTCGACCTTCAGCGCCTGGACTTCTTCCCCTGACTCTTTGTCGGGCCAGCGGTCCATGATCGCCCTGCCTTCGACCTTGACGCGCATACCTTTCGCGAACAGTTCGGCGAAACGCTGGGCATCCTGATGCCACCACTCAACACTGCACCAGAAGCCGCCGCGATCCTTGTAGCCACCCTGGCCATCGGGAATCGAGTTGTCGAACATCACGTTGAGACGCAGCAACTGCCGCGGGGGATTGTTGCCGTTCGGGAAGCTGCGGTGCTCCGGCGCCGAGCCGATGTTGCCTTCCCAGAAGACGGGGGTAGCCATGATGAATCTCCAGTCAGTTGAGTAGGGGGTTAGTGGGTGGAGCGTGGTTTGAAGGGGGAGCGAGTGGCGCGGCTGGCCACGTACCCGAGCAGTTCACGGGTTTGCCGAGACGTTGCAGCCAAGGTGTTGGCCATGTGCTCCTTGAACACTTCGCTGGCCAGCTTTTCGACGCCACTGTCGTAGAGGGAATTGAACAGCAGCTCCGCGTCATGAGCGGAGCGCAGCAAGCCGTAGAGCAGGTCCTTGGCGATGGAGGAGCCGGCCACGCTGGGCAAGGACTTGGCGGCCACACCTTCACCGATGATCTGGCCCTGGAGGAAGTTCAGGGCCTGCTTGATCTGCTCGGGAGTGGCCGCGTCCAAGGACTCGACGGCCAGGTAGTTGCATACGACCTGTTCTGTCCTGGGGCGAGCCGGCTCGCCGAGGGTGTGGTCGCGCATCAGGTCGAGCGTCTTGATGGCGAACTGGAGCAGGTGGTTGTGACTGAGGATCTCGGGTTGCTCGATGAGCGCCTGTTCCATCTTGTTGAAGGCGTTGATGTAGGCCTCCTTCCACCGGGCGGCTTCCTTGCCGGTGAATCCCATGCAGAGGAAGGTGAAGCCGTCTCGGGTCATGCGGAAGTACGGCTCCGGTTTGTTGTTGGAGCCAGGGCGGGTACACGGCGCAAAATTGCGCTGTGTAAACTCAGGTGAGCATTCCAGGTTCGCAATGCTCTTGAGTACATCCTTGTGCTGCTTCCGAAAATGCTTGGCGACGTCGAGACTGGTCGTGGTGGGCTTGCCGCCGGTGATCTCGACGCTGACCTCGGTGGAGGGCTGGGTGGTCGAGTGGGATACGGCCTTACCGCTTGGGTTGCTGACGTTACTCATGCTGTTTCTCCGTTGGTGATCGCTTCGAAGGTGTAGAGCGGTACAGCTACATGCCCACGGAACCGGGGCGGGTCTGACTCTGCTGCAGTCGGCCCATGAGCTCGGCCTCGGCCTGGCCCATCTTTTCCGCACACTCGGCGGCTTGCTTGCCGATGGAGTGGATCAGGCTGATCTGCATGTTGAGGGTGATGCGCTGCAGCTCCATCTCGTAGAGGTCTTGCAGCAGGTATTCCGGGGTCTTGTCCTGGCGCAGCATTTCCGCCCACACCCCGACGCCCATCCGCCGCGTTGCAATGTGCTGCCAGCGAAGAAAGGTTGTGCGGGCGGATGTGCGCTGCTCGATGAGTCGGGTGGGCAGAAGAGTGAAGGGCGGGCGACGAACCTGGGCCAGCAGTCCCTGGGCAAGTTCAAGCAATCCCTGCTCCAAGGCTTCGCACTGCTCCGCCAACTGGGCCAGCTCCCTATTACCTTTAAAAGGCTTTAAAAGGCCTTTTAGTGAGGCACTGTGTTGCAGCGCCTGGAAGGCAGTTTGTTGCAGTGGGCGGAAGGCACTTTGTTGCAGAGCGCCTTGCTGGTCCTTATCGAGCTGCCGCATTCCGATCAGTCCTCGAGCTCGACACGGTCAGCGTCATCATCGGCATCACCGTCAGAGCGGCCCCGGGTGATCGGCGGAGCGAAGTTCGAGCGTCGGGAGCCTTCCAGGATGTCCTGCGGGATCTCGCCGAACTTCTCGTACATCTTCCGCGCGGCTTCGGCGCGAGCGTTGTTCGCGGCGAAGTCGTCGCGAGTGGCGCCCGAGAACTGGTAGCTCTGGGCCAGACCAAAAAGGCTGCGCAGCACCGACGCGCCTTCGTCGAGCCAGACCTCCATGTCGCGGCGACCGACCAGCCCGACGTGCTGGGCCAGCAGGATTCGGCGAGCGAGCTCGTCATAGTTGGTCAAGAGATAGACCGCCTTGAAGCCGAGAGGGTTGGAGATGAACAACGGGACCTTGACCGGTGTGACGGACAAGTTCTCGGAGATATCGAGGGTCGCTGGCAGCTTGGCCATGACGTCATCCAGGCGCTGGTCGATGGCCTTGAGCGCGGCTTGGCAGCTCTCGACTTTCTCTTCGATCTGAACCAGCCACCAGTCGGAGTACGGATCGTCCTGTGCTGCCCCGCGGTGCATGCGATTCACGTATGCGCAGAAGCCGGAGAGGCCGAGGATGCTGTGCTTGGCATCCGACTTCTGCCGGCCGGTCCAGATGCGGGCGGCGTGATAGGTGTGAAGCGTCAGGGCGACATCGCTGCGGAGAGAGCCGATCTGAAGCCGATGGGTTTCAGCCATGGTGCAGTGTTCCTTTATAGGGAAGGGTACGGCCACATCGTGCTGATCGGGGTAGGAGCGCGCAGTAGGAAATACATAGTTCGCAGCTGGGGTATTTCCGCTGGCAGTGCGGGTTCATCATCATCCCGCTTGCGGCTCATGGAGGTTGGCTTCCTTCAGCTCTTGGCCCCCTCAGGGGCGTTGTCTATCGCTACGTCGACGCAACTTTTGAGCTTGCCGAGCAGCTCGCTCAGTTCCTGCAGCTCCGTAAAGTCGATAGGCCATTCATCGTTGTCGTTGAATAGGGTTGCCAGCCCTAGCAGCCGCTCGAATTCGAGTTCGTCCATAGGGGCATACACGATTGAGTCGCACATCTTTTCGGTTCCTATTGGGAGGGAGAAGTTGATAGCCCTCGGCGCCGAGGCCAGGACCTGGCAGAGTGTTGCGGGCCGCAACACCCAGCTTGCCGGCGGCGCCGAGGTCGATCCCTGGTGAAGTGGTTCGGGCCGAATCACCCAGCTCGCCGCCGGCGCTGGGGTCGGTCCCTGGTGGGGTGATTCCAGTGGAATCACCCAGCTTGTCGGCGGCGCCGAGGCCGGATCCTGGTGAAGTGGTGCC